>NZ_NALQ01000021.1:0-180793 GCF_008680225.1 Prevotella sp. LMAG:51
GCCCGTGCCAGTTCCCTGTTGAAGCGCGGGTCTTCCGGTTCGACATCCTCCTCTATGACTTCCGCCTCAAGGTGTTGCTTGCGCCCTGCGCCGTTGTTGGTACGGGCGCGTTCCTTTTTTTCAGAAGACCGGTCTGCCGGCGTGTCCTGGGACGCAGGTGCCGGGGCCTGTTTCTCCGATTTGTTCTCTGATATCTTGACGAGTCCCTTGATTATACGTTTCTGTCTGGCCTCTTCTTCCGACTTGTGCTCGAGCGTGTTTCTTAAAGACGTGACCTCTTCCAGAAGGGCGTCCGCCTTACGGTTCGCCTCCTGGAGCTGTTCCTGCAAAAAGGATATCTGTTGCTGCAACAATGCAATAATCTCGTCTTTTTTCATACTCCAAAGGTACGAAAAAAAGACGAGACTACCAAATAAAGCATCATGTATTATTGATGATAATATCACTGGTTATCAGGTATTTACAAGCACGGAGCTGTCAATGTTCAGCCTCTTGCGATATCTTACAGACCTCAGCGATATTCCGTCCATTATAGCGGAAAGGGTCTTGTATGGCATTACGCAAGCCTTCTTGCCGGTGTTGAAATAGGGGATCTCGAAGGTTCCTCTTTCAAGCCGCTTCTGATACAGCGTGAAACCGTCCGTGTCCCAGCGCAGAAGCTTGACCTGCTGCCGGTTCTTACTGAAGAAGATAAACACAGCCCCGCTTAGCGGAGGCAGGTCCATCTCCTGCGACACCAGCCTGTACAGGCCGTTTATCCCCAGGTTCATTCTCACATAGCGCTGGCAGACATAGTAGCGCATCCCGTCATTCAGTCCAAACATGGCAGGCCCTCCATCTGATAAAGCTTGAGGAATGACATGACCGACTGTGCGCTGCCATGTTTTATGTTCACCTGGGTACCGTCCGGAAATGTGAAGCTGATTCCGGACATCGGGTCTGCGGCTTCGGCAAAACCGTCCGCACCGTCTGCCGTTACCGGCAGGAACATCGAACCGGTGGTGTCGGAAGACGGAAGCAGCCGTTCGTATTTAGCCCTGTTCTGGGACTCGCGTATCTGCCTTTTCGCTTCACCGACGCTAAGCCCCCGGGCTTGCATCCATCTTGTCATGCCGCGATGGTATACATGGATTTCCCTCAGGAAGGAGGTCAGGCGGACTTTCGAATCCTGGTTGAGCCGTACAAGATATTTTTTCCATGCCCACTCGTATCGTTCCTCTGCTGTCATATTATTAAAGATTTTGATTTGGCGGCAAAGGTATAATGATAAACGAACGTGTACAAGGCAGCATCGCGGATACGCTTACTAAGAAAGTCTTGGTTCTTCGTCAATTTAGGTGGTATTATGCAGAAAGAGGTAAAAGCACCATGGGATGGTATTTCGGTTTCAAGTTACACCTGATATGCAATGAGAGAGGTGAACTGCTTAACTTTATGCTTACGAAAGCGAATGTTGACGATAGAAACACAGATATTTTTAACAGATTGAGTGATAATGTGTTCGGAAAATTATTCGCAGACAAAGGATATATTTCGCATGGCTTGTTTGAGAGATTGTTTAACGACGGTATAGAAATTGTCACTGGCTTGAAATGCAATATGAAAAACAAGCTCATGCCATTGTATGACAAGATTCTGTTGCGCAAAAGATCTGTCATAGAAACCATCAATGACGAACTTAAGAATGTTGCACAACTTGTACATTCAAGACATTGTAGCGTGTTCAATTTCGTAATGAATGTCCTTTCTGTTTTGGCTGCGTATAGCTTCTTTGAAAAGAAGCCATCCATCAACATTGACTATTGCATAGAGAATGTTGACGGACAGCTTGTTGTTATAAAGTAAACCTCATTTGGACTTTACAATTCTGCATTTTGCCATCCATATTGTTTGGAGGGCAAATGTAATATGCACCTATCGGAAATCTGGCATAACAAGAAAAACGACTGCCGCTTATCCCGAACTCAGGTATTTAGGAAAAAAAATCCTTGTTTATTTGCTTACTCGTCTCCTTGTAAACTTGAAAAAAATTCCATATCTTTGCATTTTAATCCGCGAACTGGAATTTCAGAGTTCTTCAGTACGAGAAATTGAAATTTGGAGTCTCATATATAAAATAAGGTGAGTTGAAAAGGAGAATCATCTTACTGATGTTTATTGTTTTCTGCGCGGCAGCCGGAGTCTTGGGGCGCGAAAGGAAAACAGATGTCGACAATCTCTTGCTTGACAGGATTTTCGACAAGGGCGACAGCTTGCTGCAATCCAGAACAGACACCTCTCTCTATATATATCACAATTTCAGAATCGACATAAAGAAGAGGAATTTCATTCTTAAACTCCTGCCGTCGATGTATCCCATAGCCAAAGGACGAAGGGAATATCAAGGAGAAAGACTGTTCAGACTAATTATGTCAAATAGAAAAATCAGAGACCTTCAGTCCGTGAGGTCAAGCGGCAACGTGCCACGCAACAAGGACGTGGTGTCGATGATGAAGATCCTGCTGCGGCCCAGAATCTACGGCGCCACGATATTCGACAGCTTCCTGCTCTCGCCGTTTGAGCGCACTAACAGGAGCTTCTACAGATACAAGACGGAGCACAACAAGACCACGGGGCTGATGAGAGTGGCGTTCCGACCACGCTTCAAGAACATACAGCTTGTGGCAGGCTCAGCCAACGTGGACTCGGCGGGCTGCATACACGAAGTGGAATTCAGAGGCACGATCGACGTGATGAAGTTTAGAATCCGCATCCTCATGCAGAAAGACCATCCGCCCATGCCCCACAGCAGCAACGTGAGGACACAGATGCGCTTTATGGGCAACAAGGTGGTGTCGGCATACAACGTGCTCTACCATCTGGACCCTGCCGCCATAGACACGCTCATAGCCCGCAGAACGCAGAACGACCCTACCCCCGACAGTGCCACGACTAGGCGCAACCGGAGAGAGAGCAGCTTATGGAAAGACCTGGGCAGCTATCTCATAGACAGACTGGGCGGCGATTTCGGAGGCAACATGAGGGGGAGCTTCAGAATGTCGCCCATAATAAACCCTCTCTATCTGGGCTACAGCAGCTACAAGGGAGTGACCTATCGCATAAAGCTCAACGGGAACCTAGATTTCAGCCCCAACGCAAGGCTCGGCATGGGTGCGAGGCTCGGATATTCATTCAAGCTCCGACAAGTGTATTTCAACATCCCGATGCGGCTCACACTCGGCAGGCGGCTGACCATAGAGACGGAATACGGAACGGGCAACCATATCTTCAATTCGGAAATCCTCACGCAGCTCAAGCATGAGTCGTACGACTCCATCAGATGGGAGAACCTGAGGCTCGACCTCTTCAAAGACATGTACTGGCGCCTGCGCACAAGTTTCCTCATCAACCCGAGGCTAAGGCTGGGCGCAGGATTCGCCTACCACAGGCGTACGGCGGTGGACCCGCAGGACTTCGCCGCAACGGGCAGGAAACCGAAGTATTACTCCTTCTCCCCCACCCTGCAGCTGGTATGGAGCCCGTGGCTGAATCGGGGCCCCGTACTGACCTACGACTATGAGCGGGGCATAAAGGGAGTGATACGGTCTGACATGAACTACGAGCGCATGGAAATAGACGCCTCGTGGAAAATACCCGTGATGAAACTCCGCGTACTATCGATGAAGATGGGATACGGAATATACACATCAAGAAGCAAGGGGGCCTACTTTCTGGACTACAGGAACTTCAGATACAATTCCATCCCAGAGGGATGGAACGACGACTGGACGGGGGAGTTCCAGCTACTGAACAAAAACTGGTATAACGCCTCGAAATACTACGTGAACAGCAATCTGACCTATGAGTCGCCCCTGCTGCTCGTGTCGAGAATACCATTCGTGGGAAAATTCATCGAGATGGAGAGGCTCTATTGCAACACACTCTTCACAGACAAGCTGCACCCCTATCTGGAGTGTGGCTACGGACTGACAAACCGTCTCTTCTCCATAGGGCTCTTCCTAGGGGTGAGCAACAAGCACTTCGAGGGCACTGGCATCAGAATGAGCATGGAGCTGTTCAGAGACTGGTGAATAAAAAAAAACGACAATAAAACCACACACATGAGTTCACTCACAGTTTACAAGGCAAGTGCCGGCAGCGGAAAGACATTCACGCTTGCCGTGGCATACATAAAGCTGCTCGTAGCCAATCCGGCAAGCTACAGAAACATCCTGGCCGTGACTTTCACAAACAAAGCCACAGAGGAGATGAAAACCAGAATACTGAGCCAGCTCTACGGAATATCACGAGGACTGGCCGAATCTGACGACTATCTGAAAAAGATAGCACTTGAGACACAGATGGCGGAAGACGACATCAGAAAAGCAGCCTCGGCAGCCCTCTCGCTCCTCATACACAACTACGACTATTTCCACGTGGAGACCATCGACACGTTCTTCCAGAGCGTGCTCAGGAACCTCGCGCGCGAACTGGACCTCTCGGCAAACCTCAGAGTGGAACTCAACGATACGGCGGTGGAAAACCAAGCAGTGGACCTCATGATAGAGGAACTCGACAGAAAGTCGCCCCTCTTCTCATGGATCGTGAGGTTCATAATGGAAAACATAGACAAAAACAACAGCTGGAACATCATCGGCTCGGTGAAGGATTTTGGACGGATGATATTCAACGACCAGTATCGCGAAATCGGGAAAGCAGTGAACGAAAAACTCTCCGACAGCAGATTCCTCACCTCCTACCGCACCAAGCTGCGAGCCGAAGAGATCGCCGCACGGGAAATTCTCAAGGAAACAAGCTCTGAATTCTTCAGGCTCATCGGCAAATACGGCATACAGGAAGAGGATTTCAAGGGCGGGCAGAGAAGCGGTATACAGAAATACTTCCACCGACTGGCCGAAGACGACCTCAGCGACAGGAATTTCATACCGAAGACCGTGGCAAACTGCATGGAAAGCGAAGAGAACTGGGTTGCGAAAACCAACAAAAACCGCGACCTCATAATACGGGCAGCACGCGAGAGCCTCATGCCCCTCCTCGAGAGGGCGGAAAAGGAAAGGACGACAGCCGCGACAATAGTGAACTCCGTGGCCGCCACGCTCAAGAACATCAACAACCTCAGACTGCTCAGAGACATAGAAAACAAGGTGAAGGAGATGAACGCCGAGGCAAACAGATTCCTGCTCAGCGACACGCAACACCTGCTGCGAATGATGATAAACGACTCCGACTCGCCATTCATCTTCGAGAAGATAGGAACACATCTCAACCACATCATGATAGACGAATTCCAGGACACGAGCGTAGTGCAATGGAACAACTTCAAGGTGCTGCTCGGCGAATGTCTGAGCCATGCCAAGACCACGCCCCCGGGAGTGACAGACAACCTCATAGTGGGAGACATAAAGCAGAGCATCTACAGATGGAGAGCCGGAGAATGGAGTCTGCTCAGCAATATCGCAGAAGCATTCCCCGGATACTCCGTTAACGTAGAATCGCTCGACACCAACTACCGTTCCGAGCAGAATATCATCCGCTTCAACAACGCATTCTTCCGCTCTGCCATAGCCGCCGAATTCGCCAACGAAAGCAATACAGACCAGAACAATGCGCAGCAGATAAACACAGCCTATGCCGACGTGGAGCAGAAGACGATAAAGAGAGAAGCCAAGGGACTCGTGAGCGTCAGGCTGCTGCCAGCCGAAGGCTACGAAGAAAACACGTTCGCCATACTGGCAGACACCATACACGAACTGCTGCAAAGAGGAGTGAGGCAGCGCGACATAGCTATACTGCTGCGCTCAAACAGATACATACCCGTGCTGGCAAACTATTTCACGGAATGCCATCCCGACATAAACATCGTGAGCGATGAGGCTTTCAGACTCGACCATTCGGTCGCCGTGTGCTGCATCATAGATGCCCTGCGCTATCTGTATGGCGGAGACGACGTGCTCACGAGAGCCTGTCTGACAAAGAAATATTCGCTCGCCACAGGCAACGACACATTCTCCGGCAGTCAAATGACAAATATGAAAGACCAGGGCGACAATCTGCTGCCCGAGGAATATACCGCACACCAGGAAGAGCTGAAAGAACTGCCGCTCTTCGAGCTCTGCGAGGAGCTGCTCCATATCTTCAGGCTCGACCGCATGAAGGAGGACGGAGCATATATCTGCGCATTCTTCGACTATCTCAACGCATACATCAAAGACATGTCGGCAGACGTGGCGGGATTCCTCAGAGAGTGGGACGAAAACCTGCACTCGAGAACCATACAGACCGACGACATCGACGGACTCAGGATAATCAGCATACACAAGAGCAAGGGACTGGAATTCGACAACGTGATAATCCCGTTCTGCGACTGGAAGCTGGAACTATACGGAAACAACATCTGGTGTCATCCCGCCGTGGAGCCGTTCAGCCAGCTGCCCCTCATCCCCATCAGCTATTCACCCACACTCGCAAAGTCTATCTATGCCGACGACTACAAGTATGAGCACATGCAGAACACGATAGACAACCTCAACCTGCTCTACGTAGCTTTCACCCGACCGAAGAAGAATCTCTTTGTCGTCGGCAAGCGCAACGCGGCAGGAACACGCTCCATGCTCATAGAGCAGAGCCTGGTGGAAACGGCACAGTCACTAAAAGGAGCCACAATAGAAGGCAAGGACGACAACAGTACAGAACTCACGTTCACATACGGAGAATTCTGCCCTGGCAAGACTAAAGAGGAGGACAAGAAGTCGGGAAACGTGTTCCTGAAGCAGGACATCTCCGTGGCTGCCACCATAGAACACCACGAAATACCACTGGAGTTCAGACAAAGCAACAACAGCAAGAAATTCATACAGGAGAACAACGGAGAAGAACAGGAAGAAAACACGGAGCCGAAAGCCGACTATATCAGCACGGGAAACATACTGCACCAGATATTCTCTGGCATCAAGACGGCAGGCGACGTGGAATCCGAGCTCGACAGGTTTGAAGCAGAAGGAATACTCTATGGAGACAACCTGGACCGGGAGAAGCTGCAGAGCCTGCTCAACGGATACCTGACGGGAAACGAACTCGTGGCTGACTGGTTCTCGCCCCGATGGACGCTCTTCAACGAATGCACGATAATCTGCGAGGAAACCGACGAAAAGACCGGAAAGAAGGAAATCGTGGCACGACGACCCGACCGTGTGATGAAAGACGGCGACGAAGTGGTTGTGGTGGACTTCAAGTTCGGAAAGCCCAACGAAAAATATGCCACCCAGGTGAGACAATACATCGGATACCTCAGACAGATGGGCTACGCCAATGTGAGAGGATACATCTGGTATGTATTCAGGAAAGAAATAAAAGAGGTGGAAAAGTAAAAAACAATACATTGGAAAATATGAAAACATTCCTACAGATAGTAGCACAGGATATAATAAGAAAATACGGAAATGACCTGTCGCGCATAGCGATAATCTTCCCGAACAAAAGAGCCTCGCTATTTCTCAACGAAGAACTCTATAGATGTGCCGGCAAGCCCGTGTGGGCGCCAAACTACCTCACCATCAGCGAACTCTTCCGCAAGTATTCCAAGGCAGAAGTGGGAGACCCCATAAAGCTGGTCTGCGACCTGTATAAAAGCTTCGTCAAGATAACAGGCAAAGACGAGACGCTCGACCACTTCTACGACTGGGGTAGAATGCTCATAAGCGATTTCGACGACATAGACAAGAACATGGCTGATGCAGACAAGCTCTTTGCCAACGTGGCCGACATCCATGAATTCGACGACGCTTCTTATCTCACGGAAGAGCAGAAGGAGATTCTCAAAACCTTCTTCAGCAATTTCTCCGAAGACCACAACACAAGGCTGAAAGAACTCTTCCTATCGCTATGGACAAAGCTCAAGGACATATACAACGATTTCAGAGAAAGACTTGCCAGCCAAGGACTTGCATACGAGGGAATGCTGTATAGAGAAGTGATAGAAAATGGCGGAATAGAAAAAGAATTCGACAAATACATCTTCGTGGGATTCAACCTGCTGCAGAAAGTAGAACACCGCCTCTTCCGACATTTCAAGGAAGAAGGCGCAGCCGAGTTCTATTGGGACTACGACGAGTTTTACTGCAACCCGAAACGCACAGCCTCAAGCCACAAGGAAGCGGGAAAATACATCTCAATGTATCTTTCGGAACTGGGAAACTCCCTGCCGCAGGAGGACTACGGGGCGGCTTACGACAACTTCTCAGCCGACAAGACAATATCATTCATAAAAGCCAAGACGGAGAACATACAGGCAAGATTCGTCAGCGAATGGCTGAGGCAAAACGGACGCTACAAGGACGGCAGGCGCACGGCAGTGGTGATGTGTGACGAAGGGCTGCTCACGGGCATAATGTATGCAATACCGGAAGAGGTGGAAAACATAAACATCACCACGGGCTACCCCCTATCGCAGGCCCCGGTGTCATCATTCGTGTCGCAGCTGCTCGACCTGCAGACCATCGGACTGAGGACCGACAACGGATTCAGAATCTCCTTCATCCGTAGTCTGCTCACACATCCATTCACCAAATATCTATCCGCAAAAGCCTCAGAACTGCTGAAGGAGCTACAGGTGAAGCGGATTCTATATCCGAAAAACGAAGAGCTTTGGGCAGACAACAGTCTCAAGGCGCTCTTCCTGCCGATGGACTCCAACCTGAAGCTCATGCAATGGCTACTGAACATACTGAAAAACATAGCCGGGAAAAATGAAGACGTGCTCTTCGTTGAGTCGGTATTCAATATGTACACGCTCATAAACAGGATAAAGGGACTCGTGGAGGCAGGCGAACTTGATGTGGACAGGATAACAATACAGAAGCTCCTCAAGCAGCATATCGCAGCCACATCGATACCATTCCACGGAGAACCGGCGATAGGAATACAGATAATGGGAGTGCTGGAAACGAGGAACCTGGACTTTGACCACGTGCTGCTGCTCTCATGCAATGAGGGGAACATGCCAAAGGGAATAAGGGATTCGTCATTCATCCCCTACTCCATACGAAAGGCCTACGGGCTGACAACGGTGGACAACAAGGTGGCCATCTATTCCTACTATTTCTACAGGCTGCTGCAGCGGGCGAAAGACATCACGATTGCATACAACACATCGACGGAAAACGGCAACAAAGGCGAAATGAGCCGCTTCATGCTCCAGCTCATGGTGGAGAGCAGACACGAGATAAACAGGCTCTCGCTGCATGTGGGACAAAGTTCGGTGGAGAAAATCGCCGTAAGGTTTGAGAAGGACGACAACGTGATGAAAATCCTTTCAGCCTACGGCTCCCTCTCGCCAACGGCTCTCAACAGATACCTGCGATGCCCGATGCAGTTCTACTTCAACAACATAGCCGGAATAAGGGAGCCCGACGAGGACATAGAGGAACATCTCACGAGCAGGGCGTTCGGAAACATATTCCATAATGTGCTCGAAGAAATATACAAGGACTTTGCCGGGAACGGCAAGATGATAACTTCTGAAGTGATAAAACAACTCTCTGAAACACAGAACATCGAGGCCGTGGTGGACAGGATGTTCCAGAAAGAGATGTTCGGAAGCGACGAACGGCTGTGGCGCAAGCTCCACTACAACGGAATGCAGCTCATCAGCCGCACGGTACTCATAAAATACGTGAAGCGGCTTCTCGACATCGATCTGGAACTGACGCCCTTCAGCATCGTGGCACTCGAAAAAGACATGTTCATGAATCTGGACGTGAATACCGACGAGGGAGTAAGGAAAGTGAAGGTGGGAGGAAGAATCGACCGCCTCGACATGGTGAACGACCCCAAGACGGGAAGGCAGACCATCAGAGTGATAGACTACAAGACGGGCGGAAGCGACATAAAGACTCCTGTAGCCACCATCGGAGAGATATTCTCTGCCGACGAAGCCGGCGGAAAGAAACACACAGACTATTATCTGCAGGCGATGCTCTACTCGATGATAGCCCGAAACGACAGGAAACTGAATCCCCAGGCGCTGCCAGTCAGTCCGGCACTAATATTCATCCAACGTGCATTCGGGGAGAACTACGACCCAGTGATCTCGCTGGGCAGACAGAGAATCAACGATGTGGAAGAATATCAGGCGGAGTTCGGAGAGGGGCTGAAAGCCCTTGTGGCAAACATATACGACAGGAAAGAAGCCTTCGCGCCTACCGCCAATCTGAAAATCTGCACATATTGCCCATACAAGCCCTTGTGCGGCAGATAGCGGAAAGGGTAAGACTCCAACCTTCACTTAGGTCGGAATCTTACCCTCAACAGTAATTGATGCTCAATAGTAACCATCCCTCCCCGACAATCAGGACTCAAGGGTAACCGTCCATCCCCTATAAGGGGGGGGGGGAGGTTAGGTGGGGACTGAAGTAGTAGTAAGACCGTGGTTGCTCGTTTTTGGCAACTCTTGTGACCATTGGGAGTTATCCTGGCAATTAGAATTGCCGCAGATGGCTACTTGAGCAAAAAAATCATTCAAGATAGCTTATACTGCGATATTTTACGTAACTTTGCAAAAAAATAGAAAGACAGACAGTTATATGAATGTTGTTATCAAGGAAACGGATATAATAAAGGCAGCCAACGAAGGCATGGACGAGTTCGTCAACCTGTTCTCAAATGCCATACTCGACAGCATCGGGGGAAGTCTCACGGCTGAAAACATGGCAGAGCTTTCGGCAGACCAAATCACGCTTCTGGCTTATATCTGGCTGAGAGACGAAGTGATGGACGGAGGATTCGTGCAGCTCATACACAACGGCTACGGACCATTCATCTTCGACAACCCTTTCGCAAGGGCGATGAAACAATGGGGACTTCGGGATTTCTCAAAATTACTGTATTCGGCAAGAAAACTATACAATGAAAACAAGGAGGAAATAGAAAGAGAATGCAGCGATGAGGAGTTCATGGCTCTGTTTGAAAGATTCCCTGACTTTGATGATTTCGACGACACGTTCGTGGAAAACGAAGAGGAATGGACTTCAGAAATCGCCCATTACATCGATGGACACATCGATGAATTCGCAAAAATCGAACAGTAAAAGCATCCATATTGTCTGTAGTCTTGACAACACACTTATTATTTCAGTCCAGACTGTAGTCTTGGCTGAATATAGTCTTGACGACATAATGAATTAGAAGAAAAACGTTTTATGAATAAAGAACAGGAATTGTTGAGAAAGAAAAGTCCTGTGAGCATACGCAACAAAAAGGCTTCTTTCGAATATTTCTTCGTAGACACATACACGGCAGGAATAGTGCTGACAGGAACGGAGATAAAGTCCATACGTATGGGCAAGGCTTCGCTCGTGGATACATTCTGCTATATACACAACGGGGAAATATGGGTGAAAGGAATGAATATATCGCCTTATTTCTATGGCTCTTACAACAATCATGAGAGCAAGCGTGACAGGAAACTTCTCTTGAACAAAAAAGAAATCCACAATCTGCAGGAAGACACAAAGCAGGTGGGCTTCACCATCATACCGACGCTCCTCTTCATCGACGACCATGGAAGGGCTAAGCTCGACATAGCCCTATGCCGCGGAAAGAAAGAATTTGACAAGCGTCAGACTCTCAAAGAGAAAGAAGACAGAAGAGAAATGGACAGGGCAAGGAAAAGATTCTGACAAATGTAGAAAGATATTTTGTCGGATGCAAGAGAAAATCCCTTTGATATGAAAATAAAGAATATAATGTTTGACTTGGGTGGCGTGATAATGACCATCGACCAGCCAAGTGCAGTAAAGAGATTCAAGGAAATAGGACTGGAGGACGCAGATCGGCGCCTTGACCCCTATACCCAGAGCGGAATATTCGGAGACCTGGAAGAAGGAAAGATCACGGCTGAAGAATTTATCCGCGAACTCAGCAGGCTCTGCCACAGGCGACTGACTTTTGATGAATGCAAATACGCATGGAGAGGATACACGAAAGAGGTGCCTCTCAGAAACATAAAAGTCCTGGACAAACTTAAAAGCATGGGCTACAGACTGATTCTCATCTCAAACACAAACCCTTTCATGATGAGCTGGGGGATGAGCGACGGCTTCTCAGGCGACGGACGAAGCATAGCAGATTTCTTCGATTCTCTATACATGAGCTTCAAGATGAAGATGATGAAGCCGAACAGGAAAATGTTTGAGGAAATCATTTCTAAAGAAAGTATTCTGCCAGAGGAAACTCTCTTCGTTGACGACGGACCGGCAAATATAGAAATGGGAAAGAATCTGGGATTCAAGACGTTCTGCCCCCCAAACGGAGAGGATTGGACGAAGGAGCTCCTTGACGCCCTTGAAGCTCTGAACGCAAGATAGAAGATCAAAACTTAATATATCATGTTTAAGAAGAAAAGAAGATGGCATTGTCTGTCAGGACAAGAGCCAACTGAGCTTGACAAGAAGGTAATGTATTGGGAAAACAAAGGTAAAGAGGTTCCGACACGTGACCTCATCCGAACTCCCGAAGAAATAGAAGGAATAAAGCGTAGCGGCATCGTCAACACAGGAGTGCTCGACGAAGTGGCAAAACAGATACATGCCGGCATGAACACTCTGGAGATTGACAAAATCTGCTATGACTATTGCGTAGACCATGGCGCAACTCCAGCATGCCTCAATTATGAAGGTTACCCCAAAAGCGTGTGTACGAGCATCAATGAAGTGGTGTGCCACGGAATACCTAAGGAGGAGGATGTCTTGCAGGAGGGCGACATCGTCAACGTTGACTTCACCACAATACTTGACGGATATTTCGCCGACGCCTCACGAATGTTCATTATCGGCAAGACTACTCCTGAGAAGGAGCAGCTCGTGAGAGTGGCAAAGGAATGCCTCGAAATTGGAGCTGAAGCGGCAAAGCCGTATTCTTTCGTCGGAGATATAGGTCACGCAATACAGAAACATGCTGAGAAATACCACTACGGTGTGGTAAGAGACTTGTGTGGACACGGTGTGGGACTGAAATTCCACGAAGAGCCTGAGGTACTGCATTTCGGACATCGTGGAACAGGAATGCTACTCGTGCCAGGCATGGTTTTCACCATCGAGCCGATGATCAATATGGGAACATGGCAGGTATTCATCGATGAAGACGATGAATATGGATGGGAAGTAATCACGGGTGACGAAAAACCGAGCGCACAATGGGAGCACACTTTTCTAATGACTGAACATGGAGTGGAGATTCTCACCCACTAAAGGCTGAGGCTTGAAAATTTCTGATTATGGAACAAAAGGATATATATATATTAGGAATAGAAAGCAGCTGCGACGATACTTCGGCTGCTGTCTTGAAAAACGGAGTGCTGCTGAGCAATGTCACGGCTTCGCAAGATGTGCACATGGCATATGGCGGCGTTGTTCCTGAACTTGCGTCGAGAGCACATCAGCAAAACGTCGTGCCCGTGGTTGACCAGGCTATAAAAAGAGCCGGTATAACCAAAGAACAACTGTCGGCTGTGGCTTTCACAAGAGGTCCGGGCCTTATGGGCTCGCTGCTCGTGGGCGTAAGTTTTGCCAAAGGCTTCGCACGCTCGTTGGGCATTCCGCTAATCGACGTGAACCATCTCCAGGGTCATGTCATGGCTCACTTCATAAAAGAAAGCGATGACGACAACTCTGCTCCCCCACTCCCGTTCTTATGTCTGCTCGTAAGCGGCGGAAACTCACAGATAGTCAAGGTGAACTCATACAAGGACATGGAGCTACTGGGACAGACTATCGACGATGCTGCCGGCGAAGCAATAGACAAATGCTCAAAGGTGATGGGACTCGGATATCCGGGCGGTCCTATCATAGACAAGCTGGCACGCAAGGGAAACCCCTTGGCATATAAGTTCGCTGAGCCTCATATAGCCAATCTGGACTACAGCTTCAGCGGACTCAAGACTTCTTTCCTCTATAGTCTACGTGAATGGATAAAGGACGATCCGGAATTCATCGAACATCACAAGGAGGACATCGCGGCAAGTCTTGAGCATACGATAGTGGACATCTTGATGAAGAAACTTCGTCTAGCCGTGAAGCAGACGGGCATAAAGCACGTGGCTGTGGCAGGAGGCGTGAGTGCGAACAACGGACTGCGGAATGCTTTCAAAGACCATGCGAAACGTTATCATTGGGATATCTACATCCCAAAGTTCAGCTATACAACCGACAATGCGGCCATGATAGCCATAACGGGATATTATAAATATATGGACAAGGAATTCTGTCCGATAGACGCTCCGGCGTTTTCTAAAGTAACGTTCAAATAAAACAAAATCAAACACAATGGGTTTCGAAAACAAAATACTTAGTAGAGAGATCAGCCAACTGATATGGGAAAACGGCAAAACCCTCGGCACTGCTGAGAGTTGCACCGGCGGACGTATCGCAGAGTCTATCATCGCCATGCCAGGTGCTTCCAATTATTTCAAGGGGGGGATCGTTTCCTATACCAATGAGATAAAGGAGAGAATCCTCGGCATCAGCCACAATCTTCTGGAAGAGAAGACTGCCGTATGCGAGGATGTAGCGATAGAGATGGTGAAAGGCGCCATAAAGGTTCTTGATGTTGACTATGCCATTTCGGCAACCGGTTTTGCCGGTCCTGGCGGAGGCACGGGCGATATTCCGGTGGGTACGATCTGGCTTGCCTGCGGCAACAAGGATGATATCGTGACAATGAAGCTGGAAGACGACTTCGGCAGAGACATAAATCTTGCAAATGCCACGACAAAGGCTCTTCAGATGTTTCTGCAATATCTGCTCGACCGAAGCGAAAAAAGCGATGATGACGGCGAACCGACTCCGACATTTGGAGTTGTGGAATGATTAAGAAACTATCATCAAAGTCATACAAACCTAAAGGGAGCCATATCAAAGAAAATATTGATATGACTCCCTTTAACTATATTTTACTTGACAGGAATGATAATTCTTGCTTACAGCAGACAGACCGCTAACATCATTCCATGTCATTATATAAGATTTTCATCTTATTCTGTCGGCTGCACGGATAAGAGCCTCGTCTGCCTTTATGGCTTTGCGGGCCATGAATATCAATATCATTGAAACCAATGGCAGTACTGATACAAAACCGATTTTGAAGTCTGCATCCAACTCCCCTTTGAACATCCATGCGAAAACAGCATAAGCTATATACCATACGACTATGAGCAAATTGTTCCATCCGCAAAGCTTTATCTGCAATTTTCTGTTGTTAAACTTGAATATAGTGAAGAAGCTTGTAACAGTAGCCAGGAGCAATATGCAGAAGAGAGGACATACAGTATAGCTTACGCTTCCGTTGCCGTATTGAATCCACAGATTATACATTGCCGTATCCACTCCAAGATTCTTGGGATGAAATACTCCTATGGGAAGACACAAGCATACAATCGTCAGAATAGCCGCTACCAAGAGGAAAACGGACTGTTTGCGCTGTATCATATTTAGTTGTTGTCTTTTGATGGGTCGCGCCAATAAATCTTTCCCTCAACGAATTCCTGGGTAGCAAGCAATGTTGGCTTTGGAAGTTTCTCGTAGTAACGGGAAATCTCTATCTGCTCACGGTTCTCGAATACTTCCTCAAGGCTGTCATTGTAGGAAGCAAACTCTGCCAGCTTCTTGCTGAGATCCTGCTTGATCTCAATTGAAATCTGGTTGGCACGTTTGCCGATGATGGCTACACTCTCGTAAATATTATCGGTCTCATCGCAAAGATCCATAATATTGCGCGTAACGGTATTTACCGGTGCTTTTGACTTTTTGTAATCCATTCTTTAAAATTATTATTATTGTTTTCTGTTTTTATTCTCAAGATGGCAAGACCACTTGCTCGAAATGGAGGCCGTACCGATTGTTAGTCTTTAACGTATTTCTTGCAGATATTGATGTATTTCTCAGCCAGGCTGCGGCTCTTGGAGTCTGGATATTCGTTAATGAATCCATAGCATTCATCCTCTGCGTCTCTATAGCGGTCGATGCGTTTTGACTCTACGCTCTGTTCTGCCAACTCGAACTTACTCTTAACGATAAGCAACGCGAAGTCTTCTCTCAGTTCGCTGTACGGATAGTCGTTCAGCGCATTCTGCGCTGTGATGATACATGCCTGATAATTGCTGCCTCCGTTAGTGCAGTTGCCGAAATATGTTCCGAGATTATAATACAGCTGTGCGGAATATAATTCTTTCTTTACCAACTTATCCTGCAACTGGAAGAGTCTGCCCTGCGCTTTGTCTTTCATCCTGGCATCCTGAAACAAATCCATATAATCCTGAAAGGCCGATATGGCTGACACCGTCTGAGACTGGTCAAGACGAGGTTCCGGAGTGCACATATACAGACTTTCGCCGATGTAGTAAGAAGCAAGTTCTGCATACATGCCCTTAGGATACGACTTGTAATACTTCTTGAAATATTCAGCAGCGGTTTCATAGTCTTTGTCCTTGAACTCAGCCATTGCCAACATGAAGAGAGACTCCTCAGCATTGTCTGTACCCTTCTGTATTGTCACAAGCTCCCGCAGAAGTGTCGTGGCCTTGACATATTTGCCACGAGCATAGCACTCCTTGGCATACTCGTATTTCAAATCGTTGTCTGTCGACTTATATATCTGGTTGAATTGGTTCACGCAACTCGTGAAAAGGAGCATCGCTCCGGCCATTACGACGATTATCTTTTTCATATAAGCAAATTAATTCGAGTTGCAAAAATACACATAATAATTTATACTTCAAAATATTAGCTTTCGATTTACCTGAAATATCCGCATTTTTAGCCGTTTATTCGATTTTTTACAATTCCTTAAACACAAAACGGCGATTAGGGCTTGCTTGTATTTTGTTTTTTAGAAGAGCGGATTTTGTTTGGCTTTTAACCCAGACACGAATAAACCGCAATGCAATGAGGACATTTACAATCAACAGTATTACGTATAAGAAAACGCTTGTCTACATGGCAAGAACTATAGGAATACAACTATGGAAGCGGCAAGTTGCAACTGCGAATACGGCTTTTCCTTGATATTCCCAAAAAGTTAATTCTCCATCTCCTTTGTGGCTTATGATAAAATGAGTACTTTTGCAATTCGGACATGTTCTTCGCCTTTTGAAGTCATGCTTAACAACATAAGGAAGAATCATTAAACGATGGATAAATTCACTCTCACTTCTAAATACCAGCCAACTGGTGACCAGCCTGAAGCAATCCGCCAGCTCACCGACGGATTGAATAATGGAGACAAGGCACAGGTGCTGCTTGGCGTAACGGGTTCAGGTAAGACATTTACAGTAGCAAACGTAATTGCCAACGTGAACCGCCCTACTCTTGTGCTTAGCCATAACAAGACATTGGCTGCACAGTTGTATGAAGAGATGAAAGGATTCTTCCCGGAAAATGCCGTGGAATATTATGTTTCATATTATGATTATTACCAGCCAGAAGCATATCTTCCGCAGACAGATACATATATAGAGAAAGACCTTGCCATCAATGAAGAGATAGACAAGCTGAGGCTGTCTGCCGTGTCTGCGTTGCTCTCTGGAAGAAAGGATGTCATTGTAGTGTCTTCCGTTTCATGCATTTACGGTATGGGTGGTCCTGCTGCCATGGCGCAAAGCGTGATAACGGTCAAACGAGGACAGGTTCTTTCGCGCAACATGTTCCTTCGCCGTCTTGTAGACTCGCTTTATGTGAGGAACGACTTGGAGCTGCAGCGTGGCAATTTCAGGGTTAAAGGCGACACAGTGGACATATTCATGGCATATAGCGACAACGTGTTGCGCGTTACGTTCTGGGATGACGAAATCGATTCCATCGAGGAAGTTGACTCTGTAACGTTCCACAAACTTGCATCATTCAACGAATATCAGATTTATCCAGCCAATCTGTTCATTACTTCAAAGGAACAGACACAGGAAGCCATCAGCGAAATATCCAAAGATCTTGACGAACGCATTGAATTCTTTAACGAAATTGGCGACAACATTAAGGCCCAGAGAATTAAAGAGCGTGTAGAATATGATATTGAGATGATAAAAGAGCTTGGACATTGTTCTGGAATAGAGAATTATTCAAGGTATTTTGACGGACGCTCGGCAGGTGACAAGCCTTATTGTCTTTTGGACTTCTTCCCTAAAGATTATCTCATGGTCATTGACGAAAGCCACGTCAGCGTGCCTCAAATAAGAGCAATGTATGGTGGCGACAGGGCACGCAAGCAGAATCTCGTGGAGTTTGGCTTCAGACTACCTGCCGCATTCGACAACCGTCCTCTGAAGTTTGAGGAATTTCAAGAAATGACAAATCAGGTGATTTACGTATCTGCCACTCCCGCAGACTTTGAACTGCAGGAAGCAGAAGGTGTCGTAGTGGAACAGGTGATACGCCCTACAGGACTGTTGGATCCGGAGATTGAAGTGAGGCCAAGCGAGAATCAGATTGACGACCTGATGAACGAAATACTGATACGTTGCGAAAAAGATGAGCGTGTGCTGGTGACCACTCTGACAAAGCGTATGGCGGAAGAGCTGACTGAATATCTTTTGAACCATGAAGTGAGGGCAAATTATATACATAGCGACGTGGCAACTCTTGACCGTGTGAAGATAATGAATGATTTGCGGGCCGGTCTCTTCGATGTCCTGGTTGGTGTGAACCTTTTGCGCGAAGGACTTGATCTGCCGGAAGTGTCATTGGTTGCCATTCTCGATGCTGACAAAGAAGGGTTTCTGCGTTCTCATCGCTCGTTGACACAGACTGCGGGTCGTGCTGCACGAAATGTTAATGGCAAAGTCATCATGTATGCTGACACCATCACAGAAAGCATGCAATTGACAATCGACGAGACGGAACGTCGCAGAATGAAACAAATGGCGTATAACAAGGAACATCATCTCACGCCAAAGAAAATCGAGAAGGAAATCAAGACAAGCGCCCTGGGAGTCCAACGCAATGGCTCTAATGAAATGGAAACAAAGGTTGGACACAAGACCACCACGTACGCTCCATACGTTGAAAAAGATTCGTTGGCATTTGCAGCTGATCCTATAATGATGAAGATGAGCAAGGCTGAAATCGAGACAAGCATTGCCGACACTACGGAATTGATGAAGAAGGCTGCAAAGAATCTTGACTTCATTCAGGCTGCGCAATACAGAGATGAGATATTGCGCATGGAGAAATTATTGGATGAGAAGCGATAAACCATCATATTGGCGCTTAATCAGACAATTTGTCGATTTCCTCAATATCGATGTATCCTTGCATTACTGCATAAACCGTGAGTGCGCCCACACTTTTGCGCTTCAGCTTTTCCGTGATGTTCTTTCTGTGGGTAATTACAGTAGACAGGCTGATGCACAGCTTGTCAGCGATTTCCTTGTTGATATACCCACGCACAATATGAGTCAGGACCTCTATTTCCCTTGGAGACAAACCCTTTGACATTTCTTTTGCGGTGTGTTCAGGAAACTTGTTGCCATGTGCATGTGCACTCTGTTCAAGATGAAGCAGAGATTTTACGAGTTCACTTTCTGATACATTCACGTTAACGCTGTGGAATTTTTCCACTACCAGACTTGGTTCATTGGTGGATGTCAACACAATAGTCTTTTTCTTGTTATCTCTGAAGAACTGCAGGTTTGTGAACAATATGTGTTCGGTCACGAAGAAGTGATAGTACAATTGCATGTCATTTGTTTCCAATTCAGAAAACGAGCGGAAACAATCAACAGTAATTTCTGGCATTATGTCCTTCAATAATGATCTCAATCCAATTGCCGCAAAAGTGTTTGAATCAATGATTGCGACCTGTGGCTGCTGTGGTAGTGTGGAATGTGCTGTATTCATCAATTAAACGTGTTGAACTAATAATTGTACATTGATTAAATTATGCATGATGCTATAAAATTGCATGACAACATATGGATAATTGCATGACGATAATGGATTGTAGCATGACACATAAGGATTGTAACATATGAAAACAACAAGCAGGAGATAGTCGTTATCTCCTGCTATTATTTATTTGCCATAACAGATTCTGCTGTCAGGTCAGCTTTATGAGAAGAATCCCAACAATGCTCCTGCTGCTACAGCAGAACCGATCACTCCTGCCACATTCGGTCCCATGGCATGCATGAGAAGGAAATTATGGCGGTCGTATTCAAGTCCCATGTTGTTTGAGATACGTGCACACATCGGAACGGCACTCACTCCGGCATTACCAATCAGCGGATTTATCTTCTTGTGCCTTGGCAGGAAGATGTTCATGAATTTCACGAAAAGAATACCCGTAGATGAAGCAATGATGAATGCGAAAGCACCAAGAAGGAATATGAATACCGTATTCATCGTCAAGAACTCACTCGCCTGTGTAGAGCATCCTACAGTCAGACCAAGGAGAACAACTACGACATCATTGAGAGCACTTCCCGCAGTCTTTGCCAATCGTGTGGTCTTGCCAGACTCTTTAAGAAGATTTCCGAAGAAGAGCATTCCGAGAAGCGGAAGACCTGACGGCACCATGAAAGTAGTGAGCAGCAATCCAATGATAGGGAACATGATTCTTTCCAACTGGCTTACCCTTCTTGCAGGCTGCATACGGATATGTCTTTCCTTCTTTGTGGTGAGAAGACGCATCAATGGAGGCTGGATAACAGGAACCAGCGCCATATATGAATACGCACATACAGCGATTGCTCCCATCAGGTTAGGACTGAGCTTGGAAGACAGGAAGATAGCCGTAGGACCATCTGCTCCTCCGATAATGGCTATGCCGGCAGCCTGGTTGGGTTCAAAGCCCAGAGCCAAGGCAATCATATAAGCTCCAAAGATTCCGAACTGGGCAGCAGCACCTATAAGGATAAGCTTAGGGTTGCTGATAAGTGCAGAGAAATCTGTCATCGCTCCGATACCCAAAAACACGAGTGGTGGATACCATCCCTGACGCACGCCCTGATAGAATATGTTGAGTACGGAGTTGTCTTCATACAATCCTATCTCAAGTCCGGCATCTGCACGGAAAGGTATGTTACCCAAAACTATACCTAAGCCTATAGGCACCAACAGCAACGGTTCGAAATCCTTCTTGATTGCCAACCAGATGAAGAAGATTCCAACAACGATCATGATGATGTTTCCCACTGTGGCATTGGCAAAACCAGTAAAGGAAAGGAATTCATTAAAGTTGGAAACTATGAAATCTATAATGTTCATAATGTTCTATTCTATATTTTATAATAACTCGAACTATCTTGAACCTTTATCAGGCGATTGTTATCAAAGCGTCACCTTCCATAACGGTATCGCCCTCTTTCACGAGAACAGAGCTAACGGTACCAGACACCTCAGCCTCTATGTTGTTCTGCATCTTCATTGCCTCAAGAATGATGACAGCATCACCGGCTTTAACGGTGTCACCCACTTTCACCTTCACTTCCGTGATAGTTCCTGGCAATGGTGCTCCGACCTTCGTTCCGGCTCCTGCCGCCGGCTTGGCTGCAACAGGTGCCGGAGCCGGAGAAGCGGCTGCTGCAGGTGCTACACTTGCAACCGGTTTCTTCACAGCTATTGGATGCTTAGGCATTGTCGAGGCATGGATAGGCTCTTTCAGCTCCACCTCAAACTCGATGCCATTGACCTTGACTTTTGCGATATTGCCTTCCACTTCAACGATTTCTACATCGTAATCTACACCTTGTACTTTATATTGATATTTGTTCATGATTTTTTATGCTGTTATTAAATTGTACAATCATTAAAAATGTTTCTCTTCGATATGGGCATTCCACATAGTGCTATGCGGCTTGATGGTAATGATATTGCTTTCATTGTCATGCACATCATCCAGATATTGCTTGAGAGCCATTGATATCACGGCAATATAGACCTCTTTATCAATACCCGACGACTGCAGACCGTCCTTCAATATCACTTTTGTCTTGTGTCCAGTCTCTGCGATCACCTCTCCGGCAGCTACGGCAGCCTTTACAGGCTGTATGTTCTTTGCCTTCTTGATGGTCTGCTTGTGAGACATGAATATACCCAAAACACGGAAGAAAACATAAAGCAAGGCAAGGCAAGAGAATACGATTCCCATTGACAGGATGGCAATGCCAAATCCGTATGGATCTTCTCGTTTCAGTTTAGCCACTTTTGATTCACCTTCTTTCAACAAGTTGTTCGTACCAGGAGTCACTTCTGCCGGGCTTTTGATTTCCCATTTCACAGAGCCGTCCTTTTCTCTGGCAAATGAGCAATCATCCTTCAGAGCAGGTACGCTGACTGAATCAATCAGGTCAACAGCATTACCGTCATAGATGGCAATCCACATCGGCTCGTTTGGCATAGCCTTCTCGCCGATATAGAAAGAACCTTCGGCTCTATGTGAATCAAGATAGAACACAACATGAGTCCTGGCGGTAAGCAAAGTGCGGTCATCTCCACTTGGAATAATGCTCATCATCGAAATCCTCTGTGGAACAGTCAACGACTTGTCCAACACTTTCCTGTCCGTAGTGATATACATGCCACGGATGTTGTAGGAAGAGTATGCGATGTTTGAAAGCTCTACCCAAGGCTTGTGCCTTCCATACTCATCTGTGATACTTGCTTTATTACTCGTCATCACCTCGTTGATCTTGATGTTTCTGGCACCTTGACCATATGCGGATAATAATGTAGTAAGTGCAGCAAAGAGAATTAAACTGAACTTTTTCATACGAATTATATAAGTTATTTATATGCAATCATCGCTACAGACCGCAGAAGAACAACACAATGATCTGTGCGGTAAATATTCTAAGGAACATACTCAGCGGATAGACTGTTGAATATCCTACAGCTGGTGCTTCCTTTGAGCATAATGAGTTGGCATATGCCAATGCTGGTGGATCGGTACATGTACCAGCCAGCATACCCATGATAGTGAAATAGTTGAACTTGTATTTCATTCTTGCTATCGTTCCGATTACCAATATTGGTATGATGGTGATGAGGAAACCGGTGAATACATATTTCAGACCGTCTCCCTGTGCTACAGTGTCCCAGAAACTGTTACCTGCTTTTACACCTACACTCGCCAGGAACAAAACCAGTCCTATTTCTCTCAACATCATATTGGCACTTGTCGTGGTATACGTTACAAGATGGAACTTGTATCCATATCTACCGATGAGGATGGCTATGATAAGCGGTCCACCTGCGATACCAAGTTTGATAGGCACAGGAATGCCATGAATGGCAAAAGGCAGACTTCCGAAAATGATACCAAGGATAATTCCTACGAATATAGTCGCGATGTTAGGAGCCTCAAGACGCTTGATAGAGTTACCCATCACAGATGCCACCCTGTTGACTGCGTTCTCTGGTCCGACTGCCATGATTCTGTCGCCCACCTGAAGAGCAAGGCTTGGACTTGCGAAGATATCCATTCCCTGACGTGTCACTCTAGTCACGTTTACGCCATAGACACTTGGGAGATGCATCTGTCCCAAAGTCTTTCCGTTGATAGAAGAACGGGTAACGAGTATTCTCTTGCTTACCATAGGTTCACCCTGTTCATTCCAGTCAACTTCAATCTCCGGTCCGATGAAAGCGTTGATCGGCTCGGCATCATCCTCTGCACAAACGATGAAGAGCAAGTCTCCCATATGGAGTCTGCTTTCGCCTGTAGGAATCGTCACGTGGCCTTCATGAAGTATGCGTGTACATACAAAATCCCTGTTGAGGAATTCATGAACCTGTTCTACCGTGCGGTCTTCAAGATACGAGTTGGTGACCTTGAGGTGCATCATGTACGGTTTCACCGCTGTATTCTCAGCTTCCTCCTCTTCCAACTTCTTTTCTTCACTTTCAAGCTTCACCCTGCAGATATATCTGACGGCGATAGTAGCGCCAATAATACCGAGCACGCCAAGCGGGTATGCGCAGGCATATCCGTTTGCAATCTGAGGTACCTGTCCGGCAGGGAAGATTGTAGACAAAGCCTCATTGGCGGCACCAAGGCCAGGAGTGTTGGTCACGGCTCCATAGAGCGTTCCAACCATCATTGGCAGGTTGTTGTGGTCGCTTGTGTCGAAGAAAATGAAATAGCATGCGAACATAACTGCGATATTAAGCAGGATCATGCATGCAGACAGGGCGTTAAGCGTAACGCCACCTTTTCTGAAACTTTCTAAGAAACCAGGACCAACCTGAAGTCCAATCATGAACACGAACAAGATAAGTCCGAAATCCTGTATGAAAGACAGGATATTCGTAGGAGCTGTAAATCCGACATGGCCTGCGGCGATGCCTGCAAACAATACGAATGTCACTCCAAGTGAGATACCACCCAGCTTGATCTTGCCAAGATAAACACCAACAGCTATGACAATAGCGTATAGCAATGCTATATGCGCTATCGAGTCAGTTGTTGTGAATAAAGCTATTAGCCATTCCATCTCTTAGTAATTTAATTTTTCTCTTAGGTTTTAGATTAAAAAATGTTTTAAAAAATTATGTGCGCAAAGGTAATGAAAAAAAAGTGTTATTGCTAATTTTTATCAATTTGTTTTCGCTATATGCCAAAAAAGTAGGGATTGCAAACAATTTGCAACCCCCACTCTCTTTATTTTATGGTCAGTTCCCTATTCTTCAATGCCGTTTAGGTGTATGTCGAATATAGAACTGACATTATGTCAACCTATTGACAGTTCTGTCTGATTAAGCCTCTGTAGCGTCAGACCAATCCTCCTTAGACTTGCGGATATAGCTTTCGTAGCGGAGCTGGGCCATTCTCTGAGTAGCAGCGAAGAGTTCGTCAGCCTCGTTAGGATAAGCCTTCTTGACAGACATGAAGCGCACCTCATTCATCAGGTAATCCTGGAACAGACTCCAGTCCGGCTCCTTAGAGTCGAGTGTGAATGGATTCTTGCCCTCGTTTGCCAACTCTGGGTTGAAACGCCACAGATGCCAGTAACCGCATGCTACGGCACGAGCCTCCTCAGCCTGGCTGCGTCCCATACCACCCTTGATCTTCAGACCGTGGTTGATACATGGAGCATAAGCGATTATGAGTGATGGTCCAGGATAAGCCTCTGCCTCACGGATAGCCTTCAGACACTGAGCGTTGTCAGCACCCATGGCAACCTGAGCTACGTATACATAACCGTAAGTAGTAGCGATCATACCGAGGTCCTTCTTGCGGATTCTCTTTCCACGGGCAGCGAACTGTGCGATGGCGCCAAGTGGAGTAGCCTTAGAAGACTGACCACCGGTGTTAGAGTAAACCTCTGTATCGAGAACAAGCAGGTTCACATCCTCACCAGAAGCGATAACGTGGTCGAGACCACCGTAACCGATATCATAAGAAGCACCGTCACCACCGATGATCCACTGTGAACGCTTAACGAGATAGTGGTCGAGAGTCTTCAGCTCCTTGCAAACATCACAGCCAGCAGCAGCACCCTCCTCGAAGAATGGCTTCAGCTTGGCGGCAGCAGCCTTAGAAGCTTCAACATCATCCTTGCCGGCAATCCACTCCTTGGCTGCAGCCTTGAAGTCGTCGGCAACCTTCTCGTTTGCGATAATCTCATTGAGAAGACCTTCAACACGCTCCTTCATCTTCTTGTTAGCCATTACCATACCGAGACCGAACTCGCAGAAGTCCTCGAACAGAGAGTTAGCGAATGCAGGACCCTGTCCCTTCTCGTTTGTTGTATATGGAGTAGATGGTACAGAAGCTGAATAGATTGAAGAGCAACCAGTAGCGTTAGCGATCATCTCGCGGTCACCGAAGAGCTGAGAAACCAACTTCACGTATGGAGTCTCACCACATCCTGAGCAAGCGCCAGAGAATTCGAACAATGGCTGTGCGAACTGTGAGTTCTTAGGATTAGACTTCACGTCTACGAGATCCTGCTTAGACTTCACGTTCTTAACCAGGTAGCTCCAACCGGCAGCGAGGTCTATCATATCCTTTGCGTCTGGGTTGTAAGGAACCATCTTGAGAGCCTTGACAAGCTCACCAGTCTCCTTATCCTTCTTGCCAGGACATACGTCAACACAGTTGCCGCATCCCAGACAGTCGAGTGGAGATGGCTCGATAACGAAGTGCATACCCTTCATTGCTGCAGGAGCCTTCATCTCGATAGTGTTGCCGTTGAAGCCAGCCTTCTCCTCGTCAGTGAGCACGAATGGACGGATTGCAGCGTGAGGACAAACGAATGAACACTTGTTACACTGGATACAGTTCTCATAGTTCCATACAGGTACGAATGCCTCTACACCACGCTTCTCATAAGCAGCAGTTCCGTTCTTCCATGTACCATCGGCAGTACCGTGGTTAACGAAGTCAGAAACCTTGAGCAGGTCACCAGCCTGTGCGTTGATAGGACGAACGAGTTCCTTAACGAATGCAGGTGCGTCATCCTTCTTCACTTCATCGTCTGGCAGGTTAGCCCATGCCGGATCAACGGTGAGCTGCTTGTACTCACCACCGCGGTCAACAGCCTGGTAGTTCTTGTTCACAACGTCCTCACCCTTCTTGCCGTAAGACTTCACGATGAACTTCTTCATCTGCTCAACAGCGAGGTCTACAGGGATAACTCCTGTGATGCGGAAGAATGCGCTCTGCAGGATGGTGTTTGTACGGTTGCCGAGACCAATCTCCTGGGCGATCTTTGTAGCGTTGATTGTGTAAACGGTGATATTGTTCTGTGCGAAGTAACGCTTTACCTTGTTAGGCATGAAGTCAACAAGCTCCTGTCCGTCGAAGATTGTGTTCAGCAGGAATGTACCGTTCTTGCGGAGTCCACGTGTCACGTCATACATGTGGAGATATGCCTGTACGTGGCAAGCCACGAAGTTAGGAGTGTTCACCAGATATGTAGAGCGGATTTCCTCGTCGCCGAAACGGAGGTGCGAGCATGTGAAACCACCAGACTTCTTAGAGTCATAAGAGAAGTATGCCTGGCAGTACTTGTCTGTATTGTCACCGATGATCTTCACAGAGTTCTTGTTAGCACCTACAGTACCGTCAGCACCGAGTCCGTAGAACTTAGCCTCGAAGAGACCCTCGCCACCCATTGGGATTTCCTCAACGGCAGGAAGAGAAGTGAATGTAACATCATCAATGATACCCAGAGTGAAGTGATCCTTTGGCTCTGGCAAATTGAGGTTGTCGAATACAGAGATGATTCTGGCCGGAGTAGTGTCGCAGCCTCCGATACCGAAGCGTCCGCCAACAATTACAGGTCTGTTCTCTACGTTGTAGAATGCGTTCTTCACGTCGAGATACAATGGCTCTGCATCAGCTCCTGGCTCCTTTGTACGGTCGAGCACAGCAATCTTCTTGACTGTCTTAGGAACGGCAGCCAGCAAGTGCTTGTTGCTGAACGGACGGAAGAGGTGTACGCTTACCATACCTACCTTTTCGCCCTTCTTTGTCATATAGTCGATAGCCTCGCGAGCAGCCTCAGAACCAGAACCCATGAGGATGATCACGCGCTCAGCGTCCTCAGCTCCGTAGTAGTCGAAGATGTGGTGCTCACGACCTGTGATCTTTGTCATCTCGTTCATGTAGTGCTCTACGATTTCCGGCAACTTCTCATAAACATCGTTGCGAGACTCACAATGAGTGAAGAAAGTCTCAGGGTTCTCAGCTGTACCGCGTGTTACAGGGCGCTCAGGTGTGAGTGCGCGGTCGCGGAAACGCTTAACGTCAGCTGGGTCTACGAGCTTGGCAACATCCTCCTGGTCGAGGAGCTCTATCTTGTGGTACTCGTGTGATGTACGGAAACCGTCGAAGAAGTTTACGAAAGGAATTTCAGACTTCAGCGCTGCGAGATGAGGAACTGCCGAGAGGTCCATAACCTCCTGTACAGAACCAGAGCAGAACATGGCGAAACCTGTCTGGCGGCAAGCCATGACGTCCATGTGGTCACCGAAGATACACAACGACTGCGTAGCCAATGAACGTGCAGAAACATTGAATACGCATGGAAGCATCTCACCTGCGATCTTGTACATATTAGGGATCATGAGCAACAAGCCCTGTGAAGCTGTGTATGTGCTTGTAAGCACACCAGCCTGCAGTGAGCCGTGCACAGCACCAGCGGCACCACCCTCTGACTGCATTTCCTGTACGCTAACAGTCTGTCCCCAAATGTTCTTTCTGCCACGTGCAGACCATTCGTCAACATGCTCAGCCATTGGAGACGATGGTGTGATAGGATAAATGGCAGCTACCTCTGTAAACATATAGCTTACGTGAGCGGCAGCCTCGTTACCATCACAAGTGATAAACTTTTTTTCTTTTGCCATTTTAGTAAAATATTAATGTTAATGTATTTGTTGTTTACTTATTTAATTATTACACTTTAAATAAATAATATATTAGCCTCTTCTGTCAATACAGGAATCCGAGCAGCCACAGCGGCATTTGGTTCCCCTGTCCTATTTCCGTGTTGTATCTTGCGGAATACGTGTTCGCCGAGCCTCTCGACCTTGATGAATGTGTGGCGTCGGATATGGTGAAGTCGTATTTCTCGTCCACGATGAAATGTCCGTTCTTGTTTCCCTTGTTCACCACATGATCTTTCCACAACGCATTGATGAAGAAATTCTCCATCACAGCCTGCTTGTCGGCGATTATCGGATATATCGCATACATGAGGTTAGGGTTGTGCATCACCACCATCGGTGGTTTTTTCGGGAACTCCTGCCCCACCGGATACAATATGTTTATAAGTCTTGCGTCTGCCAGATATTTGATGTAGTTCATCACGGTGGCACGGCTTGTCTCTATGTCGATTGCCAATTGGCTTATGTTCGGGGCTTTCGTTCCGTTCACAGCCAGGAGATAGAACAGCTTCTTTATTTTGGCAAGATATTTGAGTTCGATTTGCTTTATGAACAGTATGTCCACCTCCGTCATCATGTTCATCGTCTTGAGCAGGTTTTCCGAATAGTTCCTGTGCTCGCGATAGAACGGATAGAACCCGTGGTGAACGTAATCCTGGAAATACTTCAGCGGCGAAACGTATGGCAGGATTTTCCTGACAAGCTTCTCGTGGTTTTCCACTATGTCGTCAAGCGTGAAAGGTTCGAAGTTGTTTCCCGTCTGCAGGTTGATGAATTCTCTGAACGAGAACCCTCTCAGGTTGTAGCTCTTCACGATGCCGCTGAGCTCGTAGTTCTCATCCTTGAGCCGCATCACGCTGCTACCGGTAAAGACGATGTGAAGGTTTGGATAGAGATCGTAGCATTTGCGCAGTTCGCTTGCCCAGTTCGGCTCTTTGAACACCTGATCGATAAGCAGCACTCTTCCTCCGTTTCTGTAGAACTCCCCAGCGAAGTCTGCTATTCCCCTGGACTGGAAATAAAAGTTGTTCATATTTACATACAGACACTTTTTGTTTCCGAGTTCAAAGTTTTCTTTTGCATACTGCAGGAGGAAAGTGGTTTTTCCCACTCCTCGCGACCCCTTGATTCCGATCATGCGGTCGTTCCAGTCTACCTCGTCCATCAATAGACGACGTACCGGTGCATCCGTGTGCTCCACCAAATAGTTATGTGTTCTAAAAAACGCTTCCATCCCTATCATTTAATTCATTTGCAAAGTTAATGGTTTTCCACCAATTTTCAAACTCTACATTGCAAAATCTTGCATTTTTTATCATTTTTAATCCAGTTTCGATGGTTTGCAGGATAAAATTACTCAAAAGCGGGGCTTTGTGCATGTAAAAATTCACGAACAAGAAGGATGACAAAGAAACTGCAGGCAAGATGCCGAATCGTTAAATAATGCATAATCAACGATGCATTGCGCTTTTTAGTGTTATCTTTGCATATCGTTAAACAACTTAAAGATTAATTGGAATGAAAAAATTTTTATTGTCACTATTATTTATAAATGTGTCGTTCTGCAACGTTTGGGCACAGAACGAGTGGGAAAGACCGGATGCAGCAGTCGGGAAACAGAAGGAAACAGTAAAGACCGTAACCAGAAAGGAAAAAGTAGAAGATCCGAAATACATGGCCGGCGCCGTGACGGAGAATGAAGGAAAGGTGGAATGGACCTGCAAAATCAACATGCCAGGAAAATCCTCCCAGCAGCTTTACAACCTGTGTTTGGGCTATTTGCAGGATTTCGTTAAAGAAGAAGACCAACTTCCGGAAAGCAACGTCACGCTTGTGAACAAGTCGCAGCGGGTGATTGTGGCAACACTTAACGAATGGCTTGTATTCAAAAGCACCTTCCTCTCGCTCGACAGGGCAAAGCTAAACTATGTGCTGGTGGCAAACTGCACGGACGGTTGTGTGGAACTGACGATGCGCAACATATTCTTCAGATATGACGAGAACGACGGTAAGGGCATGACGAAAATCCTTGCCGAGGAATCCATTAACGACAAGAATGCGCTGAACAAGAAGAAGACAAAACTCGTCACAGGATGGGCGAAGTTCCGCAGGATGACTATCGACAGGAAGGACGAGGTGTTCGACAAGTTCAGAACCTATCTGGCGGATAAATGATCCACGATCTGCCAACCTCAACCCCATCTCCTACTGACTCTCGCAGATAAACAACGGCGACACAGAGGGTGACATTTTCCCAAAAATTCCCATTTTCCCATTTTCCCATCTTCCCATATAACGAAAAATAAATGTAATAAAAAAGATAATATATTGATATATAATGACTTATATAAAAACGCCATTTCCCATTGGGAAGATGGGAAAATGGGAAAATGGGAAAATGGGAAAATGGGAAAAATGTTATAAAGACTTTTCAAACGGCCATACATTCTCCGACAAACAGACTACGGCAAACTTCACACCTCTGTTCTTGAAAATCTTGCAAATACAACAACATGAGGCATGGCAAACATGAACCTCAAGGAAAAGGCAAGAGAAAAGAGAGGAAAAGAGTACCAAGTGTCCCAAGTGTCCCACTGTCCCACTGTCCCAAATAAGCAATAAAAAAATATAATAAAAAAAGATAATATATTGATATATAATAACTTATACAAAATACATGATTCCACTTGGGACAATGGGACAGTGGGACACTTGGGACACTTTTGTAAAAACTTTTCCAACAACCAGCATTCTCCGACAGCCAGACTACGGCAAACGTCACAACTCTGTTCTTGTAAATCTTACAAATACTATGACATGAGGTATGGCAAGTGTGGACTTCAAAGAAAAGACAAGAGAAAGAGGGAAAAGGAAGGAAAAGAGTCTCAAGAGTCTCAAGAGTCTCAGAGTCTCACAGTCTCATATAACCAATAAATAATGTAATAAAAAAGATAATACATTGATATATAATAACTTATACAAAACACCGGATTTCACGTGAGACTGTGAGACTGTGAGACTCTTGAGACTCTTTTGTAAAGACTTTTCCAACGGCTATACATTCACCGACAATTTGGATACGGCAGCCCCTCCCCTGTTCTTGAAATCATAAAACACCGAAAACGAGGGCGCAAACAGCCGGTTTGCGAGTCACAAACCGCCTGTTTGCAACAGGCTATATGTGATATTTGTATTTCTTTGTAGCCCTGCGGGGAGTCATCACACCGCCTGCATCGTAGGACCCGCTGGAAATCCCCTCCACAGAAGGCCCCGTATATTTGCATCCGCGATACTGGGCATAGCGCTTGCGGATGCGATAAACATAGTCTACAGTCTCCCACCCTCGCATATAGCCATATCTCACCACAGGATCGTTATAGAATTCCGGCTGCTGAAGCTTCAGCACGTATGGTGCCACATCATTCCATCTCGACGGATTGCCGCCATGCTTCCGGGCAAGCGCCATGGCGTCTTTCACGTGGTTCGCACCGCCATTGTATGCTGCGAGTACGAAGCACTGGCGCTCCTCGGCAGAACGCACGTTGCTGAAGACAGACGACAGTTCGGCAAGAAGGCGCACAGCAGCCTCAATGCTCCTCTCCGGGTCGTGCATGTCGCTACGGGCGAGACCTAGATGATCTGCCGTGGAAGGCATTATCTGCATCAGTCCGCAGGCTCCAGCCCACGATCTGGCATTGGGGTCGAAGCACGACTCCTGATAACATTGTGCCGCCAACAGCCGCCAGTCCCACCGCGCCACGGGGGCATAGCGGCGGAAAAGCGGGTCATATTTAGAGATTACGCCATTTTCGCGCGACAGGAACGGAGCATAGACATGACGCGAAACGCTACGCGAAGACAACAGAAACCGTTCCTCCTTCTTTATGTCGGCAAGCATCTTGGGCTTATACCAGCCGTCAAGGGCTTTCGCCAATTCGCCGTTGCCCTTGGCCACCGCCCATTGCATGCCATCAGAATAGGCACCGCAGAACTTCAGTCCTCCACCCTGCTTCATGCCCTTAGGCAACATACACATTATAAGGTCGGCACTACCCTGCCTCACCCTCTCGGCAAGCTCCGCCGTGTCTTTGCACACCTCCACACGAAGGGCGACACCAAGCTGCTGGGCGAACTTCTCACAAAGCAGATACTGGGTGCCGAAGCCCCTGCCGTGGTATTCGAAATATGTCTGCGGACCGCTTAGCGTCACCACTATCAGTTCGCCGTTGCTCACTATCTCCGAGATGCTGCAAAAGCCTCCAGCCGACACGGAGTCTGTCATCACCTCGCCCCAGGGAGTGACGATAGACTTGTCTGCCGCCTTGTCTCTGCAAGAAACGGCAAGCATGAGAACAGGCAAAAGCATGATGATGAAAAGCAAATGGCCTTTACGGCAACGAAAATATCTTGTCATGAATTGTTTTTAATTACGGGTAAATATCGTTCCGGCACAACTGCATGCAGAACAAATAGCCCACAAAGATAGCTATTTCCTTGCAAATATATCACAAAATGACTAAATTTGCGGTATGATAAAGAAAAAGATTGCCTTCGCAACCGAAACCACCAGATGCCACGAAGCGCATGCAAGCCACGTTTCGAATGAAGACAATCACAACAACCATATCACAACAAAGATTTAAAGAAACAGCGCAACATGAAGCGACTCAACGAATTAGTACGTCAAAACATATTAAGACTCGAGCCATACGGACATGAAAGAAGCTCAAACGGCAACAAGACCGGATTGGTGCTTCTCGATGCCAACGAGAATCCTTACAACACCCCATATAACAGATATCCGGAAATACGACAGACGGAGCTGAAGAGGGCAATCGCAAAGATGAAGAAGCTGCCAGCCGAATGCATACTTCTGAGCAATGGAGCAGACGAAGCCGCAGACATCATATACAGATGTTTCGCCGAACCTGGCAGAGACAATGTGGTGGCGATAGAACCGACATGCAGGATGTATGAAAGGCTTGCCGAGATAAACAACGTGGAATACAGGAAGGCGGCACTCGACGAGAATTTCCAGCTTTCTGCCGGGAGAGTACTCGCAGCATGCAACGGAAACACAAAGATCATTTGGCTCTGCTCACCCAACGACCCGACGGGCAACGAACTGCAGAGAGAAGAAATCGTGAAGATCATAAACGGATTCGAAGGACTTGTGGTTGTTGACGAGGCTTATTCAGACTTCTCAAGCGCCACGCCTCTGAGGCACGAACTATACAAATATCCTAACCTGATAGTGCTTGACACCTTCAGCAACTCATGGGGTTGCGCAGGACTGCGGCTGGGGACCGCCTTCGCCTTTCCGGAAATCATCGACATATTAAATAAGGTGAGAAATCCATATAACGTCAACACGCTGACCCAGGAAAGCGTGTCCAAGCTCCTCGACAGACAATACGACGTGGAGAAATGGGTGAACATACTGTTGGCGGAGCGCGAAAGGATGGTTGAAGCCTTCAGACTGCTGCCTTCGTGCAAGAAGGTTTATCCGACAGAGACGAACTTCTTCCTTGCCCAGATGACCGACGCCAAAAAAGTGTACGACCACCTCAAGGGAAACGGCATATTGGTGAAGAGCATGGCAGGCGTGCCGCTGTGTGAAGACTGCCTGAGAATCACCGTAGGCAGCAAGTCGGAAAACAGCGAACTTCTCGCCGCACTAAGACTCCTGAAGACGGAAGAAGAATAAACAAGTCCATAACCTAACGGAAGACAGACCGCACGTTCATTGTCTGTACTCCAATTATTCATAAAAAATCAATATAAACAAATGTTTTTCACAGGTATCATAATAGCCGTAATGGCATTGGCGATAATAGGCGTGTTCCACCCAATAGTGATAAAGACGGAATACTACACCGGAGTAAGATACTGGTGGGTGTTCATGCTCCTCGGACTCCTGTGTCTGGCGGCAGCGCTTTTCGTAGAAGACATTATCGGGTCGGCAGCGCTGGGACTTGCCGGGGCGTCATTCCTATGGTCTATCCTCGAACTCTTCGAACAGAGAGAAAGAGTGAGAAAAGGATGGTTTCCGATGAACCCAAAGCGAAAAGACGAATACGACAAATAGAAAGCGCAGCCTCTCGTTGCGCATACAGGCATTGCCACGCTTCATCATGAAGCCGAAAGACAGGACAAAGAACAGAGGAAATGAAGACAAAACTTTTAGTCGTGGGAAAGACAAACGACAAGAACATAACGAAAGGGATTGACGACTATGTGGGAAGAGTGAAGCATTACATGCCTTTCGACATAGAGGTAATCCCCGAACTCAAAAACACGAAAAGCCTCACACAGAGCAACCAGAAGGAGATGGAAGCGGAACAGATTCTCAAGAGGCTGCAACCGTCAGACACCGTGGTGCTGCTCGACGAACACGGCAAGGAATACAGAAGCATAGAGTTTGCCAGATGGATAGAGAAGCTGCAGCAGACTGCACGGAGCCTCGTGTTCATAATCGGCGGACCGTACGGCTTTGCCGACTCCGTATACGAGAGAAGCGACGCCAAGCTGTCGCTCTCAAAAATGACTTTCTCACACCAGATGATACGCCTGCTCTTCGTGGAGCAGATATACAGGGCGTGCACAATCATAAAAGGCGAACCGTATCATCACGAATGAAGACAATCAAACATGAATGCCTGTCACCATTACGGCTTTTCAGAAGAACAAACACACGTAAGTGTTAAAGTTTTGTTAAAATCATTGACACGGGAGGATATTTTTAGTACCTTTGCATCGTTTTTTCAGGAAAACAACATTAAAGTATTAATAATCAGCTACTTATAAGGTTTTAAAGAAAATATCAGGCATGAGACAACTAAAAATTCAGAAAAGTATTACCAACCGTTCCAGTGAAGCACTCGACAAATACCTCGTTGAGATAGGTCGTGCGCCGTTGATTTCCATCGACGAGGAGATTGAACTCGCACAGAAAATCAAGAAAGGCGGACGTGAGGGCGAAAGAGCAAAGAACAAGTTGGTGACAGCCAATCTTAGATTTGTCGTATCTGTTGCCAAGCAATATCAGCATCAGGGCCTTACTCTGACCGACCTTATAGACGAAGGCAACATCGGACTCATCAAGGCAGCACAGAAATTCGATGAGACCAGAGGCTTCAAGTTCATCTCCTACGCCGTGTGGTGGATCCGCCAAAGCATCCTTCAGGCAATAGCAGAGCAGAGCCGCATCGTGAGACTCCCGCTGAACCAGGTGGGTTCGCTCAACAAGATAAACCATGAGATCAACAAGTTTGAGCAGGAAAACCAGCGCCATCCTTCAGTTTCCGAGCTCTCTGAAGTAACGAAGCTCGACGAAGAGAAGATCGGACAGTCGCTTGCTGCCGACGGTCACCACGTGAGCATCGACGCCCCATTCCAGGACGGTGAAGACAACTGTATGCTCGACGTGATGCCTAGTGGAGAGGACAGCAGGACCGACCGCGTGGTAGACCACGAATCAATGGCCCTTGAGCTTAATTCCGTATTGAGCAAGGTGCTCAAAGAGAGAGAGATAACCATCATCCGCGAATGCTTCGGTATAGGATGTCAGGAAAAGGGCCTTGAGGAAATAGGCGACCAGCTCGGTCTTACACGTGAGCGCGTGAGACAGATCAGAGAGAAGAGCATCGCCAAGCTGCGCGACAGCGGCAACGCCAAGATTCTCATCAAGTATCTGGGCTGATGCCCACCCCCTCTGTTGGGGAAGAAATGAGACAAAAGACGGGAAGCAATTCCCAATAGCAGACAATATATGCGTCTTGCCACAGACATGATTCATACATCATGGCGGCAAGACGCATTTTTCTTTCCCACTTACTTTATTTGAACCCAAACCGACGGTTACGGTTTGCATGGATTCCGTTTTTATTGAAGAGTAGATTTTGTCTGGCTTCTAATGAGTATTAGCAAGTTGTTGAGAATAAAAAAAACACAAAACGCAAGGCTTTTAATAATAAATTTATTAACTTTGCAAAATCAAGCATTAAGGTATAGGAGTTCAGCAAGTTTCCGAACTTGCTTACAGGCAGACAAGATGCAGGTTGGTCACTTGTCAACTGATGTCCGAAATGCCTTTTCAACGTAAAAAGAAAATTACAAGATAATATAATATGAACATTCTAGAATTGAGCGAACAAGAGATTGTACGCCGCCAGAGCTTGCAGACGCTACGCGATATGGGCATCGACCCATATCCTGCCGCAGAGTTTCCAACAAACGCTTTCAGTACTGACATAAGATCTGAGTTCAAAGACGAGGACGAACCTCGCCAAGTGATGATAGCGGGCCGACTGATGGGCCGCAGAGTCATGGGAAAGGCATCCTTCGCTGAGATACAAGACTCCAAAGGAAGAATACAGGTGTATGTTTCACGCGACGAGATCTGTCACGGCGACAACAAGGACCTTTATAATGTAGTATTCAAAAAGCTCATGGACATCGGTGACTTCATCGGTGTCAAAGGATTCGTATTCCGCACACAGACAGGCGAGATTTCAGTTCACGCACAGGAGCTGACCCTGCTCTCGAAAAGTCTGAAGCCGCTGCCTATCGTGAAATACAAGGACGGAGTGGCATACGACAAATTCGACGATCCGGAACTTCGCTACAGACAGAGATATGTAGACCTCGTTGTGAACGACGGAGTGAAGGACACTTTCCTGAAACGCGCCACGGTGTTGCGCACGCTGAGAAAAGTGCTCGACGAAGCCGGCTACACGGAGGTGGAGACCCCTACCCTGCAGAGTATCGCAGGTGGTGCGTCGGCAAGACCGTTCATCACTCATTTCAACGCCCTCGACCAGGATATGTATATGCGTATTGCCACAGAGCTGTATCTGAAGAGGCTTATAGTAGGCGGTTTTGAAGGTGTTTATGAAATCGGAAAGAACTTCAGGAACGAGGGAATGGACCGCAACCACAATCCAGAGTTCACATGTATGGAGCTCTACGTGCAATACAAGGACTACAACTGGATGATGGCATTCACAGAGAAACTCCTCGAGACAATCTGTATAGCAGTGAACGGTTCGCCTGAAAGGGAAATAGACGGCAAGATGGTGAGCTTCAAGGCTCCATACCGCCGCCTGCCTATCCTTGACGCCATCAAGGAGAAAACAGGTTTCGACTGCAACGGAAAGACAGAAGAGGAAATCCGTGCGTTCTGCCTTGAAAAGGGAATGGAAGTCGACGAGACCTTCGGCAAGGGAAAACTCATCGACGAACTCTTCGGAGAGTTCTGCGAAGGAACATTCATCCAGCCTACATTCATCACAGACTATCCGGTGGAAATGTCTCCGCTGACAAAGATGCACCGTTCGAAGCCTGGTCTTACAGAGCGCTTCGAGCTGATGGTAAACGGCAAGGAGCTTGCCAACGCATACTCTGAGCTCAACGATCCAATCGACCAGGAGAACCGTTTCGTAGACCAGATGAAGCTTGCCGACAAGGGCGATGACGAGGCAATGATCATTGACAAGGATTTCCTGCGTGCGCTGCAATACGGCATGCCTCCTACCAGCGGTATCGGCATCGGCATAGACCGCCTCGTAATGCTCATGACGGGAAAGACTTACATCCAGGAAGTGTTGTTCTTTCCACAGATGAAGCCGGAAAAGAAAATGCCGCAAAGCACCATAAACGAATGGGAAGAAATCGGAGTGTCGGAAAATTGGGCTTACGTAATGCGTAAGGCCGGATTCAACCTCATCTCAGACATCAAGGGTGAAAAGGCGCAAGGTCTCCAGCAGAAAATAGGAGAAATAAACAAGAAATACAAATTGGGCTACGAAAAGCCGTCTCTCGACGAAGTGCAGAACTGGATTGACAAAGCCAATCCTTCGGCTGAAGCAAATGCTTCGACAGAATCTTAATAATTCATATCTCCAGATATGTCCGGACGACAAAGAACAATGGGTCCGGACATATCTCACCCAAACAAATTTGACAGAATGTTTAACTGTGGTAAAATTGCAATAATTGGCGGAGGTAGCTGGGCTACGGCTATTGCAAAGATTGTTGTGGAAAAAACCCACCACATTGGATGGTACATCCGCAGAGATGACCGTATTGACGAATTTCGCCGATTAGGACACAACCCGTCTTATCTGATGGGAGTTAGATTTAATGTAGATGAGATTTGTTTCTCTTCAGACATCAACGAGATTGTAGAAAAATACGATACGCTGGTGTTTGTAACACCATCACCATACCTGAAAAACCACCTGAAGAAGCTCAAGACAAACATTTCAAACAAATTCATCGTCACAGCCATAAAAGGTATCGTACCCGATGAAAACCTGGTATGCTCAGAATACTTCCACAACGTATTCGACGTGCCGGAAGAAAACATCGCTTGCCTTGGAGGACCGTCGCACGCCGAAGAGGTAGCACTCGAAAGGTTGTCGTATCTGACCGTGGGATGCTGCGACGAGGAAAAAGCCCAGGCATTCACAGACATACTGGTGAACGACTATATCAAGACGAAGACAAGCCTCGATGTAGTCGGAATAGAATATGCTTCCGTATTGAAAAACGTATATGCAATAGCGTCGGGAATATGCAGCGGACTGAAATTCGGCGACAATTTCCAGTCGGTACTCATATCTAATGCCGTGCAGGAAATGTCAAGATTCCTGACTGCAGTACACCCTATCGAGCGTTGCGTATATGACTCCGTCTATCTTGGCGACCTTCTCGTCACGGCATACAGCAACTTCTCGCGCAACCGCACATTCGGAACGATGATAGGCAAAGGATATAGCGTGAAAAGCGCACAGATAGAGATGGAGATGATAGCCGAAGGATATTTCGGAACGAAATGCATGAAAGAGATAAACAGACACATGCATGTGAACATGCCGATTCTGGATGCTGTATACAACATCTTGTACGAACGCATAAGTCCGCAGATTGAAATAAAGCTGCTGACAGATTCTTTCAGATAAAGAAGACAAACATAAATCACAAACGAATATGGAAAAAATAAAATTGAACACAAAAAAAGCCGAACAGTTTCTGAAAGCAGGAGCTGTGGAAGGTTTTGAAGAAAAAGTCAAGAAAGCTCAAGAGGCATTGGAGAATGCCACATGTGAAGGAAACGATTTTCTGGGCTGGCTCCATCTGCCATCAGAAATTTCTGCAGACTTCATCGCTGAGCTCCAGCAATGTGCAGACACCCTACGCAGCAACTGCGAGGCAATCGTAGTGGCAGGTATCGGCGGAAGCTACCTTGGCGCAAAAGCCGTAATCGAAGCTCTGAGCAACTCTTTCCAGTGGCTCGTCAACGACGGCAGCAACCCTACAATACTTTTTGCAGGAAACAATATCGGCGAGGATTATCTTTCCGAACTGACAGCATATCTGAAAGGCAAGAAATTCGGCGTAATAAACATATCCAAGTCTGGCACGACTACTGAAACAGCACTCACTTTCAGACTGCTCAAGAAGCAATGTGAGGAACAGCGCGGAAAGGAAGAAGCAAAGAAGGTAATCGTGGCTATTACTGACGCCAAGAAGGGTGCTGCCCGTGCAGCAGCCACAAAAGAAGGCTACAAGACATTCGTGATTCCTGACAACGTCGGCGGACGCTTCTCAGTACTCACTCCAGTAGGACTCCTACCTATCGCATGCGCAGGATTCGACATCAAGAAACTCGTAGAGGGTGCGGTGGAAATGGAAAAAGCCTGTGATATCAACGTGCCGTTCGCAGAAAACCCTGCAGCACAATACGCTGCCGTAAGAAACGGACTCTATCAAGAGGCTGGAAAGAAAATCGAGATAATGGTGAACTATCAGCCGAAGCTCCATTTCTTCTCAGAGTGGTGGAAGCAGCTCTATGGCGAAAGCGAAGGAAAAGAAGGCAAGGGAATCTTCCCCGCTTCCTGCGATTTCACAACAGACCTCCATTCTATGGGACAATGGATACAGGAAGGCGAGCGCACTATCTATGAAACCGTTATCAGCATAGAGAAGCCTAACCGTGAATTGCTCTTCCCTAACGACGAAGACAATCTGGACGGTTTGAACTTCCTTGCAGGAAAACGAGTGGACGAAGTGAACAAGATGGCTGAACTCGGAACAAGACTCGCTCATATCGACGGAGGAGTGCCAAACATACATATCAGCGTTCCGAAACTTGACGAATACTACATCGGTCAGCTGATATACTTCTTCGAGAAGGCTTGCGGAATAAGCGGACTGCTTCTCGAAGTAAACCCATTCAACCAGCCTGGCGTGGAAGCATACAAGCGCAACATGTTTGCTTTGCTCGACAAACCTGGCTATGAAGAAGACAGCAAGGCTATCAAAAAACGTTTGGCTGAAGAGGCTTAAACTTGAAAGCAAAATACATTATATATATAAGGCAAATGTCAGACATGGCATTTGCCTTATTTTTTGCAGCATCCAGACATGTTGCCAGATAGGGAAAAGACAAGAAGAGAAGGAAAACATTATTATATTGTGGACAGACTTTTACTCGAAAAAACTTTGTGAAAATTTGTTTTTCAAACAAATTAAATGTACCTTTGCAATTGATATGGTAACAGAAGCAAAGGGAATCACAATAATTTCAAAGCTGTGATTTACGATGCTGACGTGCAAGGGAATCAGGTGAAAGACCTGAACTGTTCCTGCAGCTGTAATCCACATTATGGAGCTAACATCAGAAAGCCACTGACATGAAACAAAAGGGTTTCAAGTATTGTCGGGAAGGCGTTGGCTCTGTGGAAAGTCAGAATACCTGCCAGATCACAACTCGTAGATAACATGCTCCCAGGATAGGAGAAGATAATCTAATTATGCAAAAGAATAAAATCATATTATTGGCTATTGCCGCAGGTGCTTATAGCATCAGCACCAATGCCCAGAACAGCAAAGATAATATTGCTGGCGACAAGACGCTGCAAGAGGTTGTCGTGACCGCTACCGGTACCGGCCACCTGCTGAAGGATGTGCCTGTGCAGACAGAAGTCATCTCGCACAAGATGATAGAGAGTTATGGAGGTAAATCCCTGGAAGACATCCTTGAAGGGCTTACGGCCTCGTTTGCCTTCAACGAAGGCGACATGGGCAGCAAAGCACAGCTTGGAGGACTCGGAAACAACTATATACTGATTCTCATCAACGGCAAAAGGCTACATGGAGACAACGGAGGCGAAAACGACCTCGGACTGATCGACCCGAACAATATTGAGAGAATAGAAATAGTAAAAGGTGCCCAATCTGCTCTCTATGGTTCTGATGCCATGGCTGGAGTGATAAACATCATAACAAAGAAACACGACACGCAAGGTCTGCTTCTAGAAAACACAACTCGCTACAGTCGTTTCAACGACATCAGACAACGCAATGGATTGGGACTGAGAATAGGCAAAGTGCAGTCGTATACCAGCTTCCAGCTGCAACACAACGATGGATGGCAAAACACTTCAAAAGAATTTGCAGAAGGCCACGTAGTACCTGATTCAAGAAACAAGACAACAAACAAATTCACGAACTGGCAGATCAGCGAAAGACTGACATATAATCCGACAAAGAATCTTGAACTGTATGCCGACGGGTATTTCTACAAGAAATCCATCAACAGACCCACTAACGGCAACTATGCCTCATGCGACGTCTACACATACGACCTGCTCTATCGCAACGCTTCTGCAGCGATAGGCGGTAAACTGTTTACAAACAAAGACAAGAAGGACTATATATCGATTGACGTGGACTGGAACAAGCATGCCTACTATTACCACTATACAAGCAAGACATACGAAGATGCCTATATAGACGGCAAACTGGAACACGGAGTGCCCTTCTATCCAGGCAAAGAGCGTCTGCAAGCCGACCAGCAACGCGTGATGGCTATGCTGAAAGGCGTTTTCCATCTGCCTTATGCAAACACCTTGAATGTTGGAGCCGAATACAGATACGACTATCTTAAAGCCCCAATGAGGACTGCAAACGGTAGCGCTGACGACAACACGGGAGCTATATATGCACAAGACGAATTCAACATCATTCCATGGCTGAACATAACGGCAGGAGCAAGACTCGTGGACAATTCAAGATTCGGATTCCACTTCACGCCTAAAGTGAGTACGATGGCCAGTCTTGGCGACTTCCGACTGCGTCTGGGATGGAGTCAGGGATTCAAGGCGCCAACTGTTAAAGAATTGTATTACAGATATTTGCACGTGATGGGTTCGACCACTTTCTTCAATATGGGAAACACGTCGCTCAAACCACAGACAAGCAACTACTTCAGCGCTGGACTCGAATACAGGAACGAGAGATTCACTGCTTCTGTAACCGGTTACTTTAATAAACTGGAAGACATGATAGCACTTGTCAACGTTCCGGTAGACGAGTTGCCAAAGGACGTGACGACCGGTTATCTTGGGGACGGCAGCGGAAAGGTAACGGCAAGACGTTACAAAAACATGGAAAACGCCAAGACTTATGGCATAGACGTCAACCTGTCGTATAATATATACAAGTATCTGAGCATCGTCGGAAACTACAGTTACCTCGACACTCAAGCCAACATGTATGACACAGACCACGACAGGATGAAAAAGGCCGTGATAGACGGTATGGCACACAACAAGTGGAATGCATCGTTGGTTTACGGACACAGATTCTCTACGGTATACCGATTTGGAGCCAGCCTCTCCACACGCGGCAGCAGCAAACGCTACTACGAAAACAACGGAAACGGCAAACACTATCAGATATGGCGAATCAACACCACGCATGATTTCGGAAAGGCAGGGGCTGAGATGTCGTATAAGGTAGAGTTGGGAGTGGACAATATCTTCAACTACAAAGACACCACGATGCGTCCATACCATCTCGGAACAAACAATGGCGGCACAAGCATATATGCCTCATTCGCCATAAAGTTCAACAAAGGAAAGAAGATTTTCTACCATAATTATAAACAAAACAAAAAACAAGATGAAGAAGATTAAAATCTTTCTGATGATGTTGCTCGCTGTATTGAGCTTTACAGCTTGCGACGATGATGATGACTCTAAGCAGAGCATCATCTCTGAGTATTCCATGAACGACCAGCAGGTGGCTGCACAGAAAGCCAAGTCGGGCAAAGACAAAGCCGTGCTGCTCGTAGCCTTCGGTTCTACTTGGACAAATGCCTTCGCCGCTTTTGATGACACGAAAAAGGCTTATGAGGATGCTTTCCCAGATGCAGACGTTTACTTCTGCTTCTCTTCTGACATCTGCATCAACCGTGCCAGTGCTGGAGAACATGGCGAGTCACGCAACTATTATGAGCCACGTTATTTGCTCCACGCCATCGGTGCTGCAAAGTACAAGACTGTTTACGTGCAGAGCCTCCAGGTTATCCCTGGAGAGGAGTTCGCAAATGTTGTTGCTGCCGTAAAGAAATTCGCCAACAACGGTTATGTAAAGGATGCACACCTCGATGACGAATATCTGAAGACCGTAGAGATCCACCTCGGTATGCCTTTGCTCAACGACCTTGACGAGGTTGACGACGTGGCAAAACTGCTCAATGACCTCTATCAAGACGAGGCGGCACAGGGCGTTGTTGCTTTTATGGGTCACGGAAACCCTGACAACTACGACTCTTTCAAGGCAAACATCCGCTACACACAGCTTGAAAAGGCCCTGCAGACTTACAGCAAGAACTACTACGTAGGTACTGTTGACATGAAGGACAACTACAAGCAGAATGTAATGGCACGTATGCAGAACAACAACATCACTTCTGGCAAGGTTTATCTCCACGCTCTGATGTCTATAGCCGGTGACCACGCACACAACGATATGGCTGGCGAGGGAAACGACTATTGGGACGCAAGTGAGCCGACAAGTGAAGACAACAGCTGGTTTGAGTTCTTCAACCACAATGGCTTCACATCTGTAGTTCCTCAGACCAACGGCAACCCACTCGGACTCCTGGAGTTGCCTACTATCCGCCAGATATGGATAAACCATACGAAGAATGCTGAGCTTCTTGAAGACGCTTACCATTCAATGTATCCAGAGGAATAATAATCAATCATAGAACCGGTTTATATATAACAGGGACGCGGAACAACATGCATGTTCTGCGTACCTGTTTTTACCGTTTATTTAGACACATGAAAATTTTATATTATTTTGCAGTAATAATGACTATGCTCATTTCTTGCGCCACAGCTCAGGACGGCAAGAAAGAGCTTGTTGCAGACAGCCTGTACCACGACCAGGACTCTGTACTTTCACACATTGAAGACTATAGCGACACGATAGAGATAAAATATGCCAAAGGACTGAAAGTAGAATACAAACCCGACGGCATACATGTCACTATAACAAACCCTGACCCTGCTGCCAAAGCAAGCAAGCCTCAACACATCACAATCAGAAAATCTTCTTCACGCTTTATATGCACCACGGCTTTACAACTCGGAAATTTTGAAGTACTCGGTCTGGAAGACAAAATCGTCGGAATCAATTCTCTACGACATATCTTCTCACTCAGGATGCTTGACCAACTTGAAAGCGGAAAGACAGCTAAGATAGGGAAAGAAGGAAACTTCGACCTTGAAACCGTGATGCGCACAAAACCTGACTTTATCCTCGTGAGCGCAAGCAAATATGGAGGGTTTGAAGCTCTGAAAGAATGTGGCATTCCACTTATCTTCCATCACGGATACAAAGAAACTAACCCACTGGGACAGGCTGAATGGATAAAGCTCGTTGGCATCCTCACAGGAGAAACGAAAAGGGCTAATGCCGTTTTCGCTGACATCGAGAAAAAATACAACACTCTGAAGGAAGAAGTGGAAAAGGCAACCTCTGACAACAAGAAACTCCCAACCGTGATAAGCGGCAGACAGCTTCGAGACGGATGGTATATCGTGGGCGGCAGAAGCTATATGGCACAACTGTTCAGAGATGCAGGTGCAGACTATATAATGAAAGACAACAAGGAGTCTGGTGGCATTGCCCTCGACTTCGAATCTGTTTATGCCAAAGGAATTCATGCTGACTTCTGGCAGACGGATGGTTCGTCGAAAGGCAATTTCTCATTGAAAGAACTTGCAAACGAAGATGCCAGATATGCCACTATGGACGCTTTCAAGAACAAGAGGGTAATCTTCTGCGACTTGAGCCAGACGCCTTACAGAGAGCTTGGCGGAGTGCAGCCACACTTCTTGCTCGCAGACTTCGTGAAAGCTTTCCATCCGGAAATACTGCCAAGCTATATTCCTAAATACTATAAACTAATAAAGTAACATTCAATTAAACAATCAATTATACAACTTGAAAAAAGCAAGATATTTATGAATCGCCTTATATTTTTACCCTTTGCCCTGACTATACCAAGCATTGCATCAGCACAGAATGACAAAGTTCGCGAGAATATACTCAATCCTGTTATCGTAACAGGTACAGGCACCTATAGAAAGGCAGAAAACTCACCCGTTGAAGTGAAGGTAATCTCGGCAAAAGAACTGAAAAATGCCAATGTGACAAGTCTGCAGGAAGCCTTGGCCAAACTCACATCAAACATAACCACCTATACAAACGGAATGGGCACCACCGTGAATTTCAACGGAATAAGCGACGCATACATGCTGATTCTCGTAAACGGCAAGAGAATGTCGGGCGACGACAGATGGAACCGTATCAGCATTGACAACATCAAGCGCATAGAAATCCTGTCGGGAGCAGCAAGCGCCCTTTATGGAAGTAATGCCATAGCCGGAGTGATAAACGTAATCACAGACGATGGCAAAAACAACCTTGAGGTGACAAGTAGCACAAAAGTGATGAACAAAGGCAGATTCGACCAGGATATCAACGTGGATATAACAAAGGGTAAATTCTCAAGCTACACAAGCTATAACCACCGTCAGGCTGACAACTGGCAAGTGAACAGATATCAGGAATTCAAGGAAGGCGACGAATCCGTATTGAAGCTTACCGGCAGACCGATGTCTACGGCTTTCAAGTCTGACAACATCAGCGAGAGGCTGGAGTGGAGATTCAATGACGAAATCGACATCTACCTTTCCGGCAACCTATATGGTCACAAAACCGGACGCGACAGAAACGCTACATACTACACACAGAAAGCAACTACCGACAAGACTACGGGGGACAAGACTTATACTTATACTTCAAAGCAAGCCTACACCTACGATATAAAACACAGGACATACAACTTGGGAGCTGGTGCAAGATGGGTGCCAAACAGAAATGTGCATCTCTACTTTGACGTATACATGGACAACTTCAAGTCGGCTTATGACTACTGGCAAACGGCAACCAAAGAAGCTTACGACGAAACACGCAAGAACACACAGTATATAAACGAGACCATAAAAGGTATTTTCAGGCTCAACAACTGGAACAAGCTATCGGCTGGCATAGAGATGGAACAGGAAAACCTGAAGAGCGCCTCTGACAATATTGACAAGGAGAGCACATATACATACAACCTGTTCGCACAGGATGAAATCCGCATTGTCAAAGGTCTGGAAGCTGTTGTGGGACTGAGATATACCTACAACAAGCACTTCGGAAGCAATGTGACTCCAAATGCGGCCCTCTTCTATCACATCGCCGGATTCAGAGCCAGAGTAAGCTATGCTGAAGGCTACCGTACCCCTACCCTCTCTCAGCTTTATGCTACCGACCAGACTAAGACATCTGCCCGATACACAATCAACAACACCAGGCTGAAGCCCGAAAAGAACAGATTCTGGAATGCCAACCTGGAATATGCCAACAAGTGGTTCACCCTGAGCGTCAGCGGATTCCTCAACAATATCCGCAACATGATAAACTACCGCACCATGACACAGACTGAGATTGAAGCCAGTGAGAAACTGACGGCACTCTATAATGAAGGCTGGACAACTATACGTCAACGCGACAATATAGACAAAGCCACCATAAAGGGAATATCAACAAACTTAAAGCTTCTTCTCCCATATGGATTCTCTGCTTCTGCAGGCTATACATTCTGCGATACCAAGGCAAAAAGCGTGACGCTTGACAAAAAGACACAACAATATAAGATGTCAGAAACTCCAGTGGACAAGAGCGTGAAAAATGTTGTAAATGTATCTGCCGCATGGGACAAAAGCTGGGGTTCATATCATCTAAACACCCAGATCAACGGTCACATACAGGGCAAAAGATACTCAAATACATATGGTTACGCTCCTGAATATCAGCAATGGGACATTGTTACGCGGCACACTTTCAGCCTGAAACAATTTACCATAACACCAGGTGTAGGCATAGACAATATCTTCAACAAGCGTGACACATCTTACTGGAATTCTAATTTCTCTACAATAAATCCTGGAAGATCCGTTATATTGAGTGTAACTTTAAAATTCAAAGACTGATATGAGAATATATGTGGCAGGCATCGGACCTGGCAGTGCGGAAGATATAACTCCCGCACTTCAACAGGCCGTAGCAGACAGTAACGTAGTTGTAGGATACAAATATTACTTCCAGTTCATCGAGAAGTTCATATCCGACGATACAGTCTGCATAGACACCGGAATGAAAAAAGAACGCCAACGTGCCGAGATGGCCTTTGAATATGCCGAGAAGGGGAATACCGTGTGTGTGGTTTCCAGCGGCGATGCCGGCATATATGGCATGGCTCCTCTCATTTATGAGATGAAGCGTGAGAAGGAATCCAAAGTGGAAATCGTCTCAATACCCGGCATCAGCGCATTCCAGAAAGCAGCCTCCCTCCTCGGAGCTCCGATGGGACATGACTTCTGCGTAATATCCATGAGCGACCTCATGACGCCCTGGCATGTGATAGAGAAAAGAATTGTTGCTGCAGCGGAAGCTGACTTCATCACTGCCGTATATAACCCTAAAAGCAACGGCAGATACTGGCAGTTGTACCGTCTGAAAGAACTGTTTCTCAAATATAGAAGCGAGGACAATATCGTAGGATACGTGAGACAAGCAGGACGTGAGGAACAAAGTGTAAAGATCACAACGCTGAAGGATTTCAATCCTGAGGATATAGATATGTTTACAGTGGTAATAATTGGCAACAGCCAGTCTTACAACTGGAACGGATCGTTCATCACCCCACGTGGCTATTACCGCAAAGACAAGGAGGATGAAGATTGCAAAGTGGGGCAAAGCATAATGATAAAGTCTTTCCGAACTATCAGAAATGAACTGAAGAACCGGGACATCCCTACATGGAAACTATGGCCACTCCTTCATGCCATTCATACTACGGCAGACTTCGATATGGAAAACCTGTTGTGGATGGACAACGAAGCCACAGTAAAGATTTACGACAAGGTAAAAAGCAGAGAAATAAAGGTTATTGTTACAGATGTCTCTATGGTAGCATCCGGCATACGCAAGGGAGCACTGGAGCGACTTGGAATAGAAACCGTATGCTACATCAATGACCCCCGCGCTATAGAAATGGCCAAAGAAAAAAACATAACCCGCGCTCAGGCCGGGATGCGGCTTGCTTCACAAGAGCATCCCAACGCCCTATATGCCTTCGGCAATGCTCCTACAGCACTGCTGGAACTCTGTTCGCTGGTAAGAAAACAAATTTGCAGACCTGCAGGAATAGTGGGAGCACCTGTCGGATTCGTACATGTTGAGGAAAGCAAACACGCAGCCAAGGCTCTCACCGATATACCTAAAATCATAATTGACGGAAGGAAGGGCGGAAGTAATCTTGCAGCAACGCTCATAAACAGCATTCTGACATTCGACGATGCAGAACAATTGAGACCGGGCAGAGACGTATAACCCTATTATAAGTAGTGAAGACATGAATAAATGTTATATTATAGGACTCTCCGACAGCCACAGACTTTGCCTCACACCAGAGGTCATGAAAATCATATCCGCAGGAAGAGTCTTCTCCGGTGGTATGCGCCATCATGAAATCATAGCCAGCATGTTGCCCACCAGATACGTATGGATAAACATTACCATACCAATTACCGACGTACTGGAAAAATACAAGCACCATGATGAACTGGTAATTTTCGCCTCAGGCGACCCCCTGTTCTATGGTTTCGCCAATACCGTAAAGAGGTCTTTTCCTGAAGTACAAATGAAAGTGTTTCCCACATTCAACTCTCTTCAGCTACTTGCACACAAACTAAATCTCGCTTATAATGACATGTACACGGCATCGCTTACCGGCAGACCGTGGGACCGGTTAGACGAAGCCCTCATACGCGGAGAACGTCTCATTGGCTGTCTCACCGACAAGAACAAGACTCCACATGAGATATGGCAAAGAATGCACACCTATGGCTACGACAACTACGAAATGTATGTGGGTGAAAACCTTGGCAATGAAGAAAAAGAGAACTTTGGACAATACGACCCTGCCAAAGGTTACTCTACCCCTAATTGCATAATATTGGAACAAAGAAAACTCATACGCCAGAATATCGGCATCCCAGACGAAGCCTTCCACTTGCTGGATGGCCGCAGCAGGATGATAACTAAAATGCCCGTACGTATGGCATCTTTGTCGGCCCTTCAGTTAGCTGAAAAGAAATCCTTCTGGGATATAGGATTCTGTACTGGTAGCGTGAGCATTGAGGCCAAGCTCGCCTATCCTCATCTGAAGGTCACGGCATTCGAAATACGCGACGAGGGAAAGGAACTCATGCTTGCAAACTCCAGGAAATTCCATGCCCCTGGCATTGACGCAAGGATAGGCGACTTCTGCAATATGGACATAAGCGACTGCCCCCTGCCCGACGCCGTATTCATCGGCGGTTATGGAGGCAAGATGAAAGAAGTACTTATAAAAGTAAAAAATGTCTTGTCTCACTCTGGTTGCATAGTTTTCAATTCTGTCAGCGAAACAAGCAAAGACTCTTTCTTCAGCATTACGAGAGAGTTAGGCATGACAACAGAAATACTACACACGATAACTGTTGACGGCAACAACCCTATTACAATAATGAGAGCGATATGAGCTCCTGTGTTGTAGAACACAATACGTTTGAAAGCAATATGATAAAATACGAGACAATAAACGATGCAGGCAGACGTCTTGCAGACAAAATACGAAAAGGAAACTTGTGCTTTGATGGTGAGGCGATAGTCTTCATCGGAGCATTGGGCATCTGCGTGAGAAAAATACTTCCCATTGTCAAAGACAAACACACCGACCCCGCAGTAGTATGTGTAGACTCAACAGGGAAATACGTAATTCCTGTTTTGAGCGGACACGTGGGCGGTGCCAACGGCCTTGCCCGAGAAATAGCGAAAGTTATAAATGCTGAGGCTATTATAACCACCCAGAGCGACAATACCGGTCTGTGGTCTCTCGACACCATAGCCAAGCGCTTCGGATGGCAAATCACCAAAATGACAAATGAGGAAATGAATAAAGTCATCGCTACATTTGTCAACAAATGCCCAACCGCCCTCGTGTGTGAAGTGGATGACGAAGGAACAAGATATTTGAAATCCTCATGCCCGACACATGTCACAGTCTACGACAGCTATAATGACTATTTGTCAGATGGCAATTCTAACGACAAGACTACCGGTAATGACAAATGGAATAAAGAATTGCTGATCTTGGTGTCTCCACACAGATATGACATAAGCAGAGTGAAACATATCCAGTATTGTCCGCAATGCCTCAATCTCGGCATTGGTTGCCAGAAAGACGCTCCCACTGGTATTGCCAACGAAATATTGTCGAATGTCCGCAATGAAGGCTATGCTATGGAGAGCATACGAACTGTCTCAACCATAACATTGAAGAAAGACGAGGCTGCATTGAAGAAACTCCAAGCCCTATTGCCATGGGCCGAACTGAATATCTATCCTGCCGAGACTCTTTGCCAGATAGAGGTTCCGAACCCTTCCGACAAGGTATTTGAAGTGACAGGCTGCCATGGTGTTGCTGAGGCTTCCGCATTGGCTGCAAGCAGAAACGGCAGTTTGGTGGTGGAGAAACAGAAAGGTAGTGTGTCTGCCGGCGACAAGACGTTTTTCTATACATGGGCTCTTGGTGAAGACGAATTTGCATGCCACAAACCAGACATGAACAATAGCCTTGACAACGGACACATAGAAATAGTGGGGGCTGGTCCAGGCGACCCTGATCTTATAAGCGTGCGCGGCAGGAAATTCCTCGAGCAGGCAGATCTTATCCTTTATGCAGGAAGTCTTGTACCCAAGGAACTGACATACTGTGCCAAAGCGGGAGCCACAGTACGCTCATCTGCAGGAATGGACCTTGAGGAGCAATTCCACCTGATGAAGAAATTCTATGACGAAGGAAAACTCATAGTGCGTCTCCATACAGGCGACCCTTGTATCTATGGTGCCATACAGGAACAGATGGCATATTTCGACGAATACGGTATGCACTACCACATCACTCCTGGTATCAGCAGTTTTCTTGCTGCCGCTGCAGAACTCAGAAGCCAGTTCACAATCCCGGAAAAATGTCAGACTATCATCCTGACCCGTGGCGAAGGACGTACTCCAATGCCCGACAAAGAGAAGCTCCATCTCTTGGCAGAGCATCAATCCACTATGTGTATATTCCTCAGTGCCAGCATTGTAGACGAAGTGATGAAAGAACTCCTCGATGGAGGTTATCCTCCCGAAACGCCTGTTGCGGCATGCTATAAATTAACATGGAAAGAGCAGCGCATTTATCGTGGCCAACTGAAAGACCTGTCCAAGATTCTCAAGGACAACAACCTTACTCTCACAACAATGATAGTTGTAGGAGAGGCTATCGACAATCGTAATGGTCTGAGCAAACTCTACGACGGACATTTCACTCATCTATTCAGAAAGGGTAAAGAATGATACTTATCTTTGGCGGCACAACAGAAGGCCGCATCGCTGTGGAGGTATGCGAAGAAGCAGGAAAGCCATTCTACTACTCCACAAGAAGCAAGCTGCAAGAAGTGGAGATGCACAACGGCGTGCGTCTCTCTGGAAGCATGTCCGCCACTGAGATAAAGTCATTCTGCCACGACAATAATATCTGCTGCATCATCGACGCTGCCCACCCCTTTGCCGAAAACCTGCACAAGGCGATTGAAGAAGCAGGCATTCCTGTAATAAGGGTTGAACGTTCTTTCCCACGCCACGCCATCGGTGTGACATATTGCCATAGCTATGAAGAAGCTATCAGTAGACTCGAAGCTGACGACATCAACTGTCTGCTGGCGTTGAGTGGAGTAAACACTATCAGTAAGTTGGAAGCTTATTGGCGGAAACATACAACTTTCTTCCGAATCCTCGACAGACAGGAGAGTCTTGACAAAGCGGAGGTCTCAGGTTTCCCAAGTGAGCATCTGGTAATGTATAACGAAAACCTTGAGATACCATCAGCCGAAGCTGAAAAGGCCATGATGAAGCGCATTGGCTGCGATGCCATACTGACCAAGGAAAGCGGATTGTCCGGAGGATTCGACGCAAAGATAGAGGCAGCACAAAAACTAGGGCTGAAAATCTACGTAATCGAGCATCCTGCACTTCCCGGCGATTGGGTTTACGTAACAGGAAAATACGGACTAAGACGAAGCATCGAACAGATGATGCCCGATTTCTTTCCACTGAAAACAGGTCTCACTACCGGTGCCTGCGCCACAGCTGCTACAAAAGCAGCACTTCTCTCCCTCTTGTTTGATGATGACGACGAGGAAGTTTCCTTCTCTCTTCCTGATGGTGAAATACTCACTATCCCCGTTGAACACAACGCCAAAGGAATTGCCACCGTCACAAAAGACTTCAGCGACGATCCGGATGTGACAAGAGGCTGTAGAATAACATCTCGCATCTCTTGCCCTGTCAGACAACAGGATACAGGCAATCCAACGATGAGCCGACAACAGATAAGGTTTCTTCATGGCAGTGGAGTTGGCACCGTCACTCTTCCAGGCTTGGGCATCCCTATCGGCGAACCTGCAGTGAACCCAACGCCCCGTAAAATGATTATAAATGAAATAAGCCGTATCACGAACATGGACGTTGATGTAACGATAAGCGTGGAGAACGGAGAGGAAATAGCCAAACATACTTTCAATCCGAGGGTAGGTGTGGTTGGTGGCATTAGCATCTTAGGCACATCAGGCATTGTCCACCCTCTTTCCAACGATGCCTTCATACGAAGCATACGCCGCGAACTGGAAGTGGCATGGGCCATGGGGCGACGAGAGATCGGACTCGTTGCCGGAATGAAAAGCGAAAAGGCATTGAGGGAAGAAAGGGACATACGCTGCATACACTACGGCAATTTCATTGGCGAGGCGCTGAAAGCTGCCTATGATATTGGATTCAGGCGTGCAACTCTCGCCATCATGATAGGAAAAGCAGTGAAATTGGCGGATGGAAACCTAGACACTCACTCACACAAAGTGGTTATGAACAAAGATTTCCTTATCTCCACCGCCAAGCAACTCGGCATAGACCCATCTCCCATCAGCCACATAACAATGGCAAGGGAGCTATGGAACATCATGCCAGCCTGTTTTTTCGAAAGGATAAAATCTCTCTGCCATGAAAACACCAAGACTGTTTTCCCGCAAGGAGAAATAAAAATAAAACTGATATGCGACACTCTACAATGATGACATTGCTCATACTGGGCATCATAGTTCTGGCTATGCTGAATCTGGCTGTAGGCTCAGTAGCCATTCCAGTAAACGCTGTATTGACAATCCTCAATCCCTTCAGCGACAAGGCCCTGCAAGGAGCGAATGCTGAGGTGTGGACAAATATCATAATATACACGCGATTGCCTCAAACCATTACAGCCATGGCCTGTGGCGCAGGCTTGTCTGTAGCCGGACTTGAGATGCAGACCGTCTTCCGCAATCCCCTTGCCGGACCTTCCGTACTGGGCATTTCCAGTGCTGCAAGTCTTGGTGTAGCTTTCGTTGTATTGCTAAGCGGAGCCATCGGCGGCACACCCCTGTCGAGTTTCGGCATTATCGGCAACACAGCCATAACCATTGCCGCCATTTTCGGTGCCATGCTCGTGATGTCGCTGATAGTCTTTCTCTCCCATAAGGTGGAAGGCAACGTCACTCTGCTCATCACCGGTGTACTCATAGGCTATATTGCCACAGCCATCATCGGAGTGCTCAAATATTTCTCAAGCGAGGAAGATATACGAGCCTACGTAATCTGGGGGCTCGGTTCCTTCTCCCGCGTCACAGGCGGACAGGTATATGTATTCACCGGTCTCACCGCTTTTCTCCTGCCATTTGTCATGCTACTCGCAAAGCCACTGAACATCTTGCTCTTGGGTGACCTCTATGCCACGAATCTCGGTCTCAATGTCAAACGGGCACGAATGCTTACTATTGCCTCCGCCGGCACTCTCACCGCTATCGTTACCGCCTATTGTGGTCCTATAATGTTCCTCGGTCTTGCCGTGCCTCACATATGCCGCGGTCTTTTCAACACCACCGACCACAATATATTGCTGCCAGCCAACGTGCTTTGCGGAGCGGCATTGGCTCTGCTTTGCAACTTCATTGCCCGAATGCCAGGCTTCGAAGGAGCACTTCCGATTAACTCAGTCACATCGCTCATCGGAGCACCGATAGCATTGTCTATCCTACTGAAAAAGAAAAGAAATCTGATCTGACAAACATAAACATAGCGACAATGAAATCATTCCTCATAGGAGCCGCCACATCAAACAGCGGCAAAACGACATTCACAATGGGACTGCTGCGTGCTCTCACCCAACGAGGACTCTGCGTGCAGCCTTTCAAATGCGGCCCTGACTATATCGACACCATCTTCCACCATATGGCGTCAGGCAACGAGAGCCTTAACCTCGACACCTTCATGGCCTCTGCCCAACATGTAAGAAAAATATTCTCGGATTATTCACAAAATGCCGACGTTGCAATAGCAGAAGGCGTGATGGGACTCTTCGACGGCTACGACGGTTTTCACGGCAGCAGCGCCGAGATTGCCATCATGCTCCATCTTCCTGTCATCCTCATCGTCAACGCAAAGTCTATGGCCTACAGCGTGGCACCGCTGATCTATGGTTTCAAGAATTTCAACAAGAATCTTCAGATTGCCGGAGTGGTGTTCAACAACGTAGGGTCTGAAAATCATTTCCGGTTTCTGAAATCTGCCTGCAACGACGCCGGAGTGGAATGCTTTGGCTATATGGCCAAGAACAGCGAACTGACAATCCCAGGCAGGCATCTTGGGCTTACAATATCCGAAAGACAGGAAATGAACCGCATCATAGAAGCTGCCGCCAAAGAAATAGAAAAGCATGTAGACATTGACAAAATCCTTGAATCATGAGAATCCTGATAGCAAAAGACGAGGCTTTCAACTTCATATATCGTGCCAACATCGACTCGCTCCGCACAATGGGCGAAGTCAGGTTTTTCTCACCTCTTCACGACAGTCATCTGCCTTCGTGCGATATTCTCTATCTGCCAGGAGGCTACCCCGAACTATATCTCGACGACATCTCGGGAAATTCTGAAATGATGGCAGAAATCAAGGCCTATGCCGAAAACGGAGGCAGGATATTTGCAGAATGTGGAGGTTTCATGTACCTGTGCCACGATATTGACAACATTCCGATGTGCGGTGTCTTCCCTTTCAGCGCCTCGATGCGCGACGCCCGCCTGCATCTGGGCTACAGACAGATGTATCTGACAATCGATGGCAGGAACCAATGCATAAGAGGACATGAATTCCATTATTCCGACATCAATGATGACGTTACACTGACAGACGAGACCTCTCACAACAAGAGCTTTTACAATGGGGAAATACACAAAGAATGCATACAGCTTTCTGCAAAAAACACCAAGACCACCACGGCTCTATACAGATATAAAAATGTAGTAGCAGGCTACACCCACTGGTATTGGGCAGAGACTGGATTCCCCTTCTTCAAAATTTCAACAATCAGACTATAACATTATGACACACAATATATTACACCCTTTAATGCTTGCAGGCACTGGAAGCGACGTAGGCAAAAGCATAATTGCCACTGCCCTCTGCCGCATCTTCTTGCAGGAGGGCTACCACCCTGCCCCTTTCAAGGCGCAGAACATGGCTCTCAACTCTTATGCCACACCCGACGGACTGGAAATCGGCCGTGCCCAGGCTGTACAGGCAGAAGCTGCCGGAGTGGTCTGCACTACAGACATGAACCCCCTGCTGCTGAAACCCAACTCCGAACACACCACACAAGTGGTACTGAACGGACGACCGATAGGCAACCGCTCGGCATACGATTATTTCCGCAAAGAGGGTCGCGAAGAACTACGCAAGGCAGTGAACGCAGCCTTCGACAGGCTCAGCCAATCTTTCTGTCCGATTATCATGGAGGGTGCCGGGAGCGTGTCTGAAATAAACCTACGCGACTCAGACCTCGTGAACATGCCAATGGCCCGGCATGCCGACGCTGACGTAATTCTCGTGGCTGATATAGACCGTGGCGGTGTATTTGCATCATGCTATGGCAGTGTGATGCTGCAGACTCCCGATGACAGGAAGAGGATAAAGGGCATAATAATAAACAAGTTCCGCGGAGACATTCGTCTCTTCGATGAGGGAAAGAAACTACTGGAGCAGATATGCGGCATCCCTGTGCTGGGCATAGTACCGATGTTCAAAGACATCGTGATAGAAGAGGAAGACAGCGTGGAACTGGAGCGCAAAGCCCGTCAGATGGCTACCGACAAGGTGAACGTTGCGGTGGTGCTGCTCCGACATATATCAAACTTCACAGACTTCAACATACTGGAGCGCGACGAGCGCGTCAACCTGTTCTATACCAACAATACCGCCGATATAGAAAAAGCCGACATCATCATTCTGCCCGGCACGAAAGCAACCCTCGACGATTTATACGAATTGCGCAAAAACGGTGTTGCCCAAGCAATAGTAAGGGCACATCGCAACGGGAAGACCGTCATCGGCATCTGTGGCGGCTATCAGATGTTGGGGCAATCGGTGCTCGATCCTCATGCCGTGGAAGGCAGCATTCCGCAACTGCCCGGACTCGGCCTTCTCGACACCATAACCGAGATGTTGCCAGAAAAGACCACACGGCAGACGGATTTCATTTTCAACGGTAAAGAGTGCAAAGGCTACGAAATCCATCAGGGCATTACCACCTACAGCCAGGGCAACGACAGAGCAGGCCAGAAAGCCGACCTTATTGTCAGCGGAAACAACTGCACGGGCACCTACCTCCACGGATTTCTCGACAACTCTGCCGTGACAGACCATTTCATCACCCCCCTCTGCAAGAGTAAAGCCAAGGCAGGCAATGTCAGCATTGAGGAATTCAAGAACAGACAGTACGACCTCCTTGCCGACCACGTGAGAAAATATGTAGACATAGAAAAACTTATCAAAATAATGACACCATGATACATGGACACGGCGACGACCTATATAAATACAAGAATGTGGAGATGAACTTCTCCACCAACATATTCAACCACTTCGACCATTCGCGGCTTTTCGCCTATCTCTCCGAAAAGTTGCCACTCATAACAAGCTACCCTGAACCTGCGCCAGCATCTCTCGAAAGAGCGATAGCACGGCAGACAGGTGTTGAGGCAGACTGCATTATGGTGACCAACGGAGCCACGGAGGCCATATACCTCATTGCCCAATGTTTCAGTGGGAAGACACAACACATCCTGCAACCCACCTTCGCAGAATATGGCGACGCCTGCAGCATGTACGGCAGCCGGATCCACACCCTGTCAAAGATAACGCCATCCGACCGGTTCGGCAACAACGACACCGTGTGGTTCTGCAACCCCAACAACCCCACAGGCACCGTGACAGACCACGATGTCGTGTCTGCCGTCATCAGCAACAATCCCGACACATTGTTCATTATCGACCAGAGCTACTCCCACTACACGCTCAAGCGTACTCTCCAGCCCCGGGAGTGTGCCCGTCAAGGCAATGTGCTTCTGCTGAACTCCATGACAAAAGACTTCGGAATCCCCGGACTGCGCCTCGGCTTCGTCACTGCCAGCCGCCGGCTCATATCCCTGCTCCGCAGCCACCGCATGCCGTGGTCGGTAAACAGCCTTGCCATCTGCGCCGGCATGTTTCTGCTCAAACACCATGAAGACTATAGCATCGACACGGCAGCTCTCTGCTCTGAGCGGGAACGGGTAGGCAGGCTCATTGAGGAACTTGGCATAATGACGTATCCTTCAGACTCAAATATGCTGCTCTGCAGACTGCCGGAATCAGACGCTGCCACGCTGAAGGAATTCCTCGTTGCTTCACACAGCATACTGATACGTGACGCAAGCAACTTCGAGACGCTCACTCCGCAGCATTTCCGCATAGCCGTGCAGACTCGCGAAGAAAACGACAAACTGATAAAATCTCTGGAAGAATGGATGAAACAATGAATTTTCTGAATACCCACATCATGTTAGCAAGCCTTCTCACAGGTTGGGCTCTCGACATCATCTTCGGCGACCCCTCACGGCTCCCCCACCCTGTGGTATATATGGGCAGATGGATTTCCATGGGCGAACACAGGCTCAACTGCGGCAAAAGAAAGCGACTTAAAGGTGCTGTCTTTGCCGTTTCAAGCATCTTGATGACGTTCGGCATCATGTGGCTGCTGACAGAGGCGCTCAGAATGCTGACAGACAGCTACGACACGGGATGGGCTTTTCCGCTGCTCTCCTATGCGTTGGGGTCGCTCTGCGTCTTCTTCTGCCTTGCCGGAAAGACGTTGCGCCGCGAAGTGAGGATGGTATTCGGAAAACTAGAACTGGGACTTGACGAGGGCCGACAGCAGGTGGCCAGGATTGTGGGACGCGACACTCTGTCGCTCTCCCGGCAGGAAGTGTCTACGGCAGCTCTGGAGACACTTGCCGAAAACCTCTCCGATGGTGTCATTGCTCCGCTTTTCTGGTTTGCCCTGCTTGGTGTGCCGGGAATGATGGCCTATAAGATGATAAACACCCTCGACTCCATGATAGGCTATCAGAACAAGCGCTACAAAGACTTCGGCTGCTGGGCAGCCCGCATCGACGACATAGCCAACTATCTGCCTGCACGCCTCACCGCCCTGCTGATGATATTGGCAGGATGGGGCTATATGCAGTTCTCCAGATCGCGCTCACGACGCTCTCTTGCGTATTACCTGCAAACTACCAGACGTTACTCCCGTTGCCATGCCTCGCCTAACAGCGGATGGCCTGAGGCCGCTCTCTCGTCATTGCTCGACTGCCGTTTCGGCGGTCCTCACGATTATTTCGGCGAACTGTTCTATAAGCCCTATATCGGTTCAAATGCCCGTCCTATAACATTCTCCGACATGACATCAAGTCTGCACATCTGCCTTGCTGCTGAAATCATCGCTGTAGTGGCAGCTGCTGCCATTGTTGTATAGTCCGTGGTCTGCCAGGAGGAAGGATATTCTTATCAGCCTATAAAAAAAGATGCATCCTGCCATTGCAAGACGCATCTTTTTTTATAGCATTTCCAAATTGTCTGCCGCTTGTCAAAAGGCAACAGACCAATTTCGCAGAACAATCATACTTGTCCGGATAAAAGTTTTTATTCCACAAAACGAGACAAACCCCTGTCCGTCAAGAAGATAGCTGTTACTTGTCGAGCAAGATGTTCATCATCTCGCAGGCAGCCTTTGCCACTGAAGTGCCAGGACCGAAGATTGCAGCCACACCAGCCTTGTAGAGGAAGTCGTAGTCCTGTGCCGGGATAACTCCACCGGCGATAACCATGATGTCCTCACGTCCGAGTTTCTTCAGTTCCTCAATAAGCTGAGGAATGAGAGTCTTGTGACCAGCGGCGAGCGAACTGGCACCCACGATGTTCACGTCGTTCTCCACAGCCTCTCTTGCAGCCTCAGCCGGAGTCTGGAACAATGGTCCCATATCCACGTCGAAGCCACAGTCAGCATATCCTGTAGCCACTACCTTGGCACCTCGGTCATGACCGTCCTGACCCATTTTAGCAACGAAGATACGTGGTCTGCGTCCTTCCTTCTTAGCGAACTCTTCCGTCAACTCACATGCCTTATGGAAATCTGAGTCGTTCTTACTTTCTGATGAATACACGCCTGAAATTGTTCTTATAACTGCTTTATAACGTCCTACGATTTCCTCGCAGGCATCACTGATCTCTCCAAGGGTGCAGCGCAGCTTGGCACACTCCACAGCCTTCTCCAAGAGGTTGCCCTCTCCCGTGCGCACGCATTCTGTGAGTGCAGCAAGAGCCTCCTTGCATTTCTCGTTGTCGCGGTTTGCACGCAGTTCAGCGAGTCCCTTCACCTGCTCCTCTCTTACAGCAGAGTTGTCCACCTCCAGGATGTCGATAGGATCCTCATGGTCAAGACGATACTTGTTAGTACCGACGATAACCTGCGAACCGCTGTCGATACGAGCCTGTGTGCGTGCGGCAGCCTCCTCGATGCGCATCTTCGGCACTCCGGTCTCGATGGCCTTTGCCATTCCGCCGAGCTTCTCGATTTCCTGTATGTGCTCCCATGCCTTGTGTGCGAGCTCGTTTGTCAGGCTCTCCACATAGTATGAACCAGCCCATGGGTCGATGTGCTTGCAGATCTTGGTCTCGTTCTGTATATAAATCTGAGTGTTTCGTGCGATACGTGCAGAGAAGTCAGTAGGCAATGCGATGGCCTCGTCGAGAGCGTTTGTATGCAGACTCTGAGTATGTCCGAGGGCTGCAGTCATTGCCTCGATGCAGGTACGACCCACGTTGTTGAACGGATCCTGCTCTGTGAGCGACCATCCTGATGTCTGACAGTGTGTTCTGAGCATCAGCGACTTTGCGTTCTTCGGGTTGAACTGCTTGATTACCTTTGCCCACAGCATACGTGCTGCGCGCATTTTGGCAACCTCCATGAAGTGGTTCATCGAAATTCCCCAGAAGAAAGACAGACGTGGAGCGAAGGCGTCGATGTCGATACCTGCGTTCACACCGGCTCTCACATACTCCAGACCGTCGGCGATGGTGTAAGCCAGCTCGATGTCTGCCGTAGCTCCAGCCTCCTGCATGTGGTAACCGGAGATAGAGATAGAGTTGAACTTAGGCATCAGTTTGGATGTGTATCCGAAGATGTCGCTGATGATTCTCATTGAGAATGCAGGCGGGTAGATGTAGGTGTTTCTCACCATGAACTCCTTGAGAATGTCGTTCTGGATTGTTCCTGCCATCTCCTCGAGCTTGGCTCCCTGCTCCAGTCCTGCCACGATGTAGAATGCCATTACAGGCAACACGGCACCGTTCATGGTCATAGATACCGACATCTTGTTGAGCGGAATTCCGTTGAAGAGCACTTTCATGTTCTCGATCGAGCAGATAGACACGCCAGCCTTACCCACGTCGCCCACCACACGAGCGTTGTCCGGGTCGTAGCCGCGGTGTGTAGGGAGGTCGAATGCCACCGACAGACCTTTCTGTCCGCTGGCGAGGTTTCTACGGTAGAATGCGTTGCTCTCCTCGGCAGTAGAGAATCCTGCATACTGACGGATTGTCCATGGGCGGAAAGGATACATCATGCTGTAAGGTCCGCGCAGGAACGGAGGAAGGCCGGCAGTATATCCGAGATGCTCCATGCCCTCCAGGTCTTCTTTGGTATAAACAGGCTTTACCTCAATGTGTTCAGGGGTTTTCCAGTTTGCCTTGATGTTGTTTGACTCCTGCCAAGCAGCGCCATCAACGCTCTTTATACCTGAAAAAATATCTATGTCTTTAAAATTCTTTCTCATTTTATTCCCAGTTTTTGGTTATACTCCTTCAATGTCTCAAGCACATTGCACTTCACGTGTATAAAGTTCTCTATACCCTTTGCCTTGAGGTCTTCCATGCATGCCGGTGCTCCAGCCACTACGAACATGGCTCTGCCGTTGAGGTATTCGAAGGCAGGCACTGCGTATTCAGCATATTCGTCGTCGCTCGAACAAAGCACCACGATGTCGGCGCCAGCCTTGAGTGCTGCGTCCACGCCTTCCTCCACGGTCTTGAATCCGAGGTTGTCCATCACCTTGTAGCCGGCGCAAGCCAGGAAGTTGCAGCTGAACTGTGCTCTTGCCTGTCTCATTGCCAGGTTTCCGATAGTGAGCATGAAGGCAGTAGGAGTCTTCTCGCTTTCCTCCACCGAGATTCTCAGGTCTTCGAAGTCGGCAGCCAGACGTGTTGTCTTTATAGCCTTGAAGGCTTCCTCGTGTGCGCCCTTGTCAGCGCATCCGCAGCATGCGTTCTTTGCGCGCTTTCCTTCGCTTTTCTCCGTGAAGTTAGGGAACTGGTTTGTACCCAGTATGAATTCCTTTCTCTTTGCGGCAGCGTCGTGGCGCTTGGCGTTTGTGGCGTTGATGTCGTCCTGCACGATTCCCTTCTTTGCAGCCTCCAGGAATCCACCGTTGTCTTCCACGTTGAGGAAGATCTTCCAGGCCTCGTTGGCGAGCGATGTGGTGAGCTCTTCGATGAAGTAGCTTCCTGCTCCCGGGTCCACCACCTTGTCGAAGTGGCTCTCCTCCTTGAGCAGCAGCTGCTGGTTGCGTGCGATGCGCTCCGAGAATTCGTTAGGAGTCTCGTATACGGCGTCGAACGGCAACACCTCTATTGAATGCACTCCGGCGAGAGCGGCGCTCATTGCCTCTGTCTGTGAGCGGAGCATGTTGACATAGCTGTCAAACATCGTCATGTTGTATTTTGATGTGGCAGCGTTCACGCACATCATGCATGATGCGTCGTCTTTCGGTGCATACTGCTTCACGATTTCCGCCCACAGCATTCTGGCTGCACGGAATTTTGCCATTTCCATGAAGAAGTTCTCCGAGATGCCGAGGTTGAACTTGATGTTCTTTGCAGCCTCGTCGGCGTCTGTTCCTGCTTCCACGAGCTGGTTCATGTATTCGTTGCCCCATGCCAGTGCATATCCGAGTTCCTGCACGATGTAGGCTCCGTTGTTGTTGAGCGCCACAGCGTTCACGCAGATTGTGCGGAAGTTGGGGTATTCCTTCATTGCCTCCACGATCTGCGGTGCCTGTGCGAGCAGGGCCACCGTGTCGAGTCCCTTCACCACGATTTTCTCCATCGGGTCCCAGTTGAAAGAACCCACGATCTTCGTCTTGTCATATCCCTTCGCCGTGAAATACCCGTCCAGGATCTTTGCCAGTTCCAGGGTGTGGCGTTTGCAGGTGTTGAAGTTTAGCTCCACGGCTTCGCATTCGATTCCCTTGAGCAGTGTCTCGACGAAATCCTTGGAGATGTTCTTTCCCGGTATCTTGAACGACAGCGAGTCCACTCCCCTGTTCAGGATGTCCAGCGCCTTTTCGTTTGCCGCTGCGGCGTCGTCGGCCATGATGCGCTGTCTCACGTACCATGCGTTGTCGCCCTTCTTGTTGCCGCGTACGAACGGGAATTCTCCCGGAAGTGAGTCTGGTGTCTTGAGGTTCTCAAGGTCTTCCTTCAGATAAAAAGGCTGCACGTTGAATCCCTCGTTTGTGCGCCAGACGAGACGTTTGTTAAAGTCGGCTCCCTTCAGGTCCACCTGAATCTTGTCAAGCCATTCTTGACGTGTAGGAGCCTTAAACTCCGTAAAGAGTTGCTCTTTGCAATTCGACATAGTGTGTAGTATTATATAAGTTAATATGTTTCAAAGTATTATACAAACACAATGAATCGGGCGCCACAATCCGTGTGGCACTTTCTCCTAAATGCAAAGGTAAAGCAATTTTTCAATATTCAGAAAAAAACGGAAGAGTTTTTTACAAAACAATATCAAAAATCATGTCTTTACGAAACACTTTGACATATCAACGTGGCAAACTGCCGCCTGCAGCCGTCAATCGCATGGCCTTGGTTTGGGAAAATATCCCGGCATATATATATGGTTTGGTTTTTTTTTTATAATTTTGCAGCCAAATGACGGAAAGGAGGCCCGGATGGAATCCCATGCCGACACCCCGTCAGCAATGAATACAATCACGTCAACAAAACAACAATTACGATAATGGCAAAAGAATTAAAACAACTTACGAAAAGATCAGAGAACTACAGCCAGTGGTACAACGACCTGGTAACAAAGGCCGACTTGGCAGAGCAGTCGCCCGTGAGAGGCTGCATGATAATAAAGCCCTACGGCTATGCCATCTGGGAGAAGATGCAGCACCAGCTCGACGCCATGTTCAAGGAGACAGGCGCCCAGAACGCATACTTCCCCCTGCTCATCCCCAAGTCGTTCCTCTCGCGTGAGGCAGAACACGTGGAGGGATTCGCCAAGGAGTGTGCCGTCGTGACCCACTACAGGCTGAAGGCCAAGGAAGACAAGAGCGGCGTTGAGGTAGACCCTGCCGCCAAGCTCGACGAGGAGCTCATCATCCGCCCCACTTCAGAGACCATCATCTGGAACACATACAAGAACTGGATACACTCATGGCGCGACCTGCCGCTCATGTGCAATCAGTGGTGCAACGTGATGCGCTGGGAAATGCGCACCCGTCCGTTCCTTCGTACCTCAGAGTTCCTCTGGCAGGAGGGCCACACAGCCCACGCCACGAAGGAGGAGGCCGAGGCCGAGGCACAGAAGATGCTCCACGTCTATGCCGACTTTGCCGAGCAGTATATGGCCGTGCCCGTGGTGAGAGGCGTGAAGAGCGAGACAGAGCGCTTTGCCGGCGCCCTCGACACCTACACCATCGAGGCCATGATGCAGGACGGAAAGGCGCTGCAGAGCGGCACGAGCCACTTCCTCGGACAGAACTTCGCCAAGGCCTTCGACGTGACCTATCTCAACAAGGACAACAAGCCTGAATACGTGTGGGCCACATCATGGGGCGTGTCCACCCGCCTCATCGGAGCGCTCATCATGACCCATTCCGACGACAACGGCCTGGTGCTCCCACCGAAGCTCGCGCCGATACAGGTGGTGATCGTGCCCATCACCAAGGGCCGCGAACAGCTCGACGCCATCAGCGAAAAGCTCCAGCCCGTGATCAGCGCCCTCAGAAAGGCCGGCATCAGCGTGAAATACGACGACGCCGAGAACAAGCGCCCAGGATTCAAATTCGCCGACTATGAGCTCAAGGGAGTGCCAGTGCGCCTCGTGATGGGCGGACGCGACCTCGAGAACAACACCGTGGAAATCATGCGCCGCGACACCCTGGAGAAGGAGACACGCCCGCTCGAAGGCATCGTGGAACACGTGGAGCAGCTGCTCGACGACATCCAGGCAAACATCTTCGCCAAGGCGAAGGCATACCGCGACGAGCGCATCTACGAATGCGACAACTACGAGGAATTCAAGGAAAAGGTGAAAGACGGAGGCTTCTTCATCTGCCCGTGGGACGGCACCGCCGAGACCGAGGCAAAGATAAAGGAGGAGACACAGGCCACCATCCGCTGCATCCCGTTCGGAGTGGAGCAGACACCGGGCACCGACATGGTGTCGGGCAAGCCATCCACAAAACGCGTGATAATCGCCAGAAGCTATTAATCAAACAAGCATACCGATGCCAGACAACAACAGTATATTAGAGAAGCTCAACGGACTGGTGAGCCGTTACGAAGAGGTTTCCACCCTCATCACCGACCCCGGGGTGATAGCCGACCAGCAGCGCTACGTCAAGCTCACAAAGGAATACAAAGACCTCGGCGACATTATGGACGCCCGGAAGCGATACATCAGCTGCCTCTCCTCTATCAGGGAGGCCAAGGACATCCTGGCCAACGAGAGCGACCCCGACCTCAAGGAGATGGCGCGAGAGGAACTGCAGACAAACGAGGCCCTGCAGCCCCGCATCGAAGAGGAGATAAAGATGGCACTCGTGCCCAAAGACCCCGAAGACGACAAGAACGTGCAGATGGAAATCAGAGCCGGAGCCGGAGGCGACGAGGCAGCCCTCTTTGCCGGCGACCTCTTCGGCATGTACAAGCGATTCTGCGACTCCAAGGGGTGGACACTCTCAGTGACCAGCGTGAGCGAGGGAGCAGCCGGAGGATACAAGGAAATCGACTTCGCCGTGAGCGGCGACGGAGTGTACGGAGTGCTGAAATACGAGTCTGGCGTACACCGTGTGCAGCGCGTGCCCGCAACCGAGACACAGGGCAGGATGCACACCTCGGCGGCTACCGTGGCAGTGCTGCCCGAGGCAGACAAGTTTGAAGTGAACATCAACGAGGGCGACATCAAATGGGACACCTTCAGAAGCAGCGGAGCCGGCGGACAGAACGTGAACAAGGTGGAGTCGGGCGTGAGGCTGCGCTATCCCTGGAAAAACCCCAACACGGGCGAAGTGGAGGAAATTCTCATCGAATGTACGGAGACCCGCGACCAGCCCAAGAACAAGGAGCGCGCCCTCTCGCGCCTGCGTACCTTCATATACGACCGCGAACACCAGAAATACATCGACGACATCGCCTCGCGCCGCAAGACACTGGTCTCAACCGGCGACCGCTCGGCAAAGATACGCACATACAACTTTCCCCAGGGCCGCGTGACCGACCACCGCATCGGCTTCACCACTCACGACCTGCAGGGATTCCTCGGCGGCGACATTCAGGAGATGATTGACGCGCTCACAGTGGAGGAAAACGCCGAGAGGATGAAAGAGAACGAGCTGTAGAAAAGACAAACAAAAAAAACATTTCATAACGCTATGACCAGAGAAGAACTCATAAAACAGATTTTCACGAAGAAAACCTTCCTTTGCGTCGGACTCGACACCGACATCAAGAAAATCCCGCAATACCTGCTCTCCGCCGAAGACCCCATCTTCGCCTTCAACAAGCAGATAATCGACGCCACCGCAAAATACTGCGTGGCTTACAAGCCCAACCTCGCCTTCTACGAGAGCATGGGAGTGAAGGGACTCGTCTCCTTCGAGAAGACAATCAACTATCTCAAGGGGGCCTACCCCGACCACTTCATCATCGCCGACGCCAAACGCGGAGACATCGGAAACACATCGACCATGTATGCCCGCACATTCTTCGAGGAATACAACATCGACTCGCTCACCGTGGCACCGTATATGGGAGAAGACAGCGTGGTGCCGTTCCTGCAATACGAGGGCAAATGGGTGATACTGCTCGCCCTGACCAGCAACAAGGGGTCTCACGACTTCCAGCTCACCGCCGACCAGAGCGGCGAGCGTCTCTTCGAGAAAGTGCTCCGCACATCGCAGAAGTGGGGCGACAAAAACAACATGATGTATGTGGTGGGCGCCACACAGGGCAAGATGTTTGAAGACATCCGCAGGATAGCCCCCGACCACTTCCTGCTCGTGCCGGGAGTGGGCGCACAGGGCGGAAGCCTCGAGGAGGTGTGCAAATACGGCATGAACAAAGACTGCGGACTGCTCGTGAACAGCAGCCGTGGCATCATCTACGCCAGCTCCGGCACTGACTTTGCACAGGTGGCGGCCGCCAAGGCTGCCGAGCTGCAGCAGCAGATGCAGGAGGAACTGGAGAAAATCAGATAAACGGGAGACTGGAGAAAGTAACCTTGCTTCACCACTCCAGCCCCCACCTGGCCTCCCCCAAAGGGGAGGGACAGATAGTATTGAGCGCTGACAATCAATCAGACAACGGGAAACCGTCTGCCCCCGGCAAGACGAAACGAACAAAGCCGGCTCCGGAAGTCGTCATACGACAGACTCCGAAGCCGGCTTGGCTTTTCTCTGTTCAGCCCCAATCGGGCAGAGGGTTTCGTCTGCTGTTGTTGTTCATATATAGGTGTTTTGTGGTTAGCCAATCAGTTGCTTGCATTCTCTGTTCCGCCGCTTTGCACTTCTGTTTCGCCGCTTTGCGATTCCGTTCCGCCGTGTTGTGCATGATTTTCTTGAGTGTGGGAGGTAGGTCTGCCGTATCCAACTTGTCGGAGAATGTATAGCCGTTGGAAAAGTTTTTACAAGAAAGTCCCAAAAGTCCCAAAGTACCAAAGTTCCAATGGAGTATGGTACTTTTGTCTAAGTTGTTATATATCAATATATTATCTTTTTTATTACATTTTATATTGTTCTTATGGTACTTTGGTACTTTGGTACTTTTGGTACTTTTGGTACTTTCTTCCTCTCTTTTCCCTCTTTCCCTTGCCATCTCCTTGAGGTCAACATTTGCCAGATCTCTTGCCATCTGGAAGAAGGTGGCGATAGTGATTCCTCCCTTGTTTCCTTTCATGCAGTTGTCGTAGAGTCGGTTGCATTCCCGAGTGTCGTAGTCGGCGTTCATTTGCGAGAGGCGGTCGAAAATCTGTCTGCCAGCCTCTCCGAGTCCGTCTGAAAGTGCGAAGGCGAGTCTCAGCCAGTTGTCGTAGCCCTGACACGCCTCATGCAGCTGCTCGACAGCCGCAAGCCCGGAGAGCCCACATGGATAGAAATAAAGTGAGAAAGCCGCCGACATACTGATTTTTTGCCGTGCAAAATGGCAGCATTCAAAAAATGTTGCTATATTTGCACGGCAAAAGAAATCTAATACACAGATTCGTTAAATCAAAACCACTAACGAGCATGAACAAGATAATACAGAAACAACAATTTTCAGAAAAAGTATTCAAATTCGAAATCGAAGCGCCCCTCATAGCAAAAAGCCGCAAGGCAGGCAACTTCGTGATAATCAGAGTGGACAAAAACAGTGAGAGAATGCCGCTCACCATAGCCGACGCCGACACCCACAGGGGCACCATAACGCTCGTGGTGCAGGAAGTGGGACTCTCGTCCAGGAAACTCTGCAGGCTCAGCGAGGGCGACTACGTGGAAGACGTGGTGGGACCGCTCGGAAGCCCCACACACATACAGAACTTCGGCACCGTGGTGTGCGCCGGAGGAGGAGTGGGCACAGCACCCCTGCTGCCCATCATCAAGGCGCTCAAGAAGGCGGGAAACAGAATTCTCTCCGTGATAGCCGGAAGAAACAAAGACCTCATCATACTCGAAGACGAGGTGAGGGAATACAGCGACGAAGTGATCATAATGACCGACGACGGATCATACGGCGAGAAGGGAGTGGTGACCATAGGAATAGAGAAATTCATCAACCAGGAACACATTGACAAGGTGGTGGCCATCGGCCCCCCGATAATGATGAAATTCTGCTGCCTGCTCACCGGAAAATATAATATCCCCACCGACGTGTCGCTCAACACAATCATGGTGGACGGCACGGGAATGTGCGGCGCATGCCGACTGACAATCGGAGGAAAGACAAAGTTCGTATGCATCGACGGACCGGAATTCGACGGAGCACTCGTTGACTGGGACGAGATGTTCAAGAGAATGGGCACATTCAAGGCGGTTGAGAGAGAAGAGATGGAACATTTCGAAGAGCATCTGTGCAGGCCAGAGACCGCTGAATGCAACTGCGGAGCCAAGGCGCAGACCAACGGCGATGGCGCCCCGGCAGCCTTCACCACAGAGACACTGGAGCAGCTCAAGGACAGAGAGGCGGAATGGCGCAAAGAGCTGCGCAAGAGCATGAAGCCGAAGGAGCGCATGGCGATAGAACGCGTGGAGATGCCGGAGCTGAGCCCCGAATACAGAATCGCACACCGCAAGGAAGAGGTGAACCAGGGGATAACGCTCGAAATGGCTCAGCGCGAAGCCCACAGATGCCTGGACTGCGCAAAGCCGTCGTGCACGGAAGGATGCCCCGTGAGCATCGACATACCTTCGTTTATAAAGAACATAGAGCGCGGAAACATACAGGGAGCCGCACGGGTGCTCAAGAACACATCATCGCTGCCTGCCGTATGCGGACGAGTATGCCCGCAGGAGAAGCAATGCGAAAGCAGATGCATACACCTGAAGATGAACGAGCCGGCGGTGGCGATAGGATATCTGGAGAGATTCGCAGCCGACTACGCACAGAGATGCGGCGAACAGAACGACGGAAGGCCGGAGAGCAACGGAGTGAAAGTGGCAGTGGTGGGCTCAGGACCATCGGGACTAAGCTTCGCAGGCGACATGGCAAAGAGGGGCTACGAGGTGCACGTGTTTGAAGCGCTGCACGAAATCGGTGGAGTGCTGAAATACGGAATTCCGGAGTTCAGACTGCCCAACCACATTGTGGACGTGGAGATAGAAAATCTCAGGAAGCTCGGAGTGGAGTTCACCACAGACTGTATCATCGGAAAGACCATCACCATAGAGCAGCTCAAGGAAGAGGGATTCAAGGGATTCTTCGTGGGAAGCGGAGCAGGACTGCCTAACTTCATGAACATACCGGGAGAGAACGCCATCAACATAATGTCATCTAACGAATATCTCACACGAGTGAACCTCATGGACGCTGCCGACCCGAAGACGGACACACCGATGAACTTCGGCAAGAAGGTGCTCGTGATTGGCGGAGGAAACACGGCAATGGACTCTTGCAGAACAGCAAAGAGACTGGGAGCCGACGTGACAATAGTATACAGACGCTCTGAGGCTGAAATGCCGGCAAGACTGGAAGAGGTGAGACACGCCAAGGAGGAGGGGATAAATTTCCTCAACCTGCACAATCCTATTGAATACATCGCCGACAAAAACGGTGCCGTATGCAAGGCGGTGCTACAGGTGATGGAACTGGGAGAGCCCGACGCCAGCGGAAGAAGAAGTCCGAAACCGATAGAAGGCAAGACCCTGACCGTGGAGACCGACCAGGTGATAGTAGCGGTGGGCGTGTCGCCGAACCCCCTCGTGCCGAAATCCATCGAGGGACTGGAACTGGGCAGGAAAGACACCATCGCCGTGGACGACTGCATGCAGAGCTCGAGGAAGGAAATCTTCGCCGGAGGCGACATCGTGCGCGGCGGAGCCACGGTGATCCTGGCTATGGGCGACGGCAGACGTGCCGCCGAAAACATGGACAAGGCGCTCAAGGGCAGCAAATAATGCCCAGCCTGGATATAGCTGATAGGACTAATAAGACTGATAGGACTTATAGGAGATATAGGTTTTATCAGTCCTATTAGTCTTATCAGTCCTATAAGTCCTATCAGTCTTATAGGACTTATAGGAGATATAGCCCCCTATCCGCGCTCCTTTATCCATCCATACCTGTAGGCATAGAGGAGCTTCTTGAGATATTCGATCTGGCCGCGCAGGTCATCGCCGATGTCGGTGTCGGCAACGAGCATCCTGTGAGAAGACATCTCCACGATCTTGGTGAAACTCTTGATGTCGGTGCCGCGCTTGATGGCATCCTCCTCGCTCGTGAACGGCTCGTGCTGCACAAGGAAGAAGCCGCGGCTGTGATAGATGAGCGTGTAGCCGGCAATGCCCGTCTCCTTGTGGTAGGCCTTGGAGAAACCGCCGTCGATGACCATCAGCTTGCCGTTGGCCTTTATCGGGTTCTCGCCGCTTCCGGCATGCACGGGCACGTGGCCGTTGATGATGTGGCGGTTGGGATGGCGCACCTCGAAGGCGTCGAGAATCCTGTCCACCACTTCTTCGTTGTCTCTCATCTTGAAATAGTTGCCCTTATACTCCTTGTGGGTCTCGGCGTCTTCAAGGAAATAACGCTCGAAGGTGGCCATCTTGGACTTGTCGAAGAGTGTGGAGTCGGGACCGCACCACAGATACATGAAATAGTCGCGCGCGAAATCACGCATTGCCTCGGAACTGTCGTTCTGGAACGCCGCACGCACGAGGAGACCCGTATGGTGCATCAGCTCCCTGCCGCTATATTTCTTGCCGCCGAACAGCTCCACTTCCTTCAGGGAGCCGTCGTCGTTGAGAGGCACCGAAGCATGGAAGAGCAGGTTGTTGTTGGTGATGTTGTACATACAGCCGTGGCTGAGCAGCAGCTCTATGTGGTTGCGCAGCTTCTCGCTCACGGTGAACGAATGGTGGAGCTTCTTCATGAGTTCCTCCTCTTCCTTCGTCAGCACGTTGGGATGCTTGGGGTCTACCGTGGGGAAAAGGCAGCTCTTCATGGCATATTCCTTGCCGTCGATGACGCACACGCCCTTGTCGTAGTCAACATTGTTGAAGAGCATGCGGTCTTTCATCTTCCATTCGGGGTGCTTCTTTATCAAGGCGGCTTCCACCTTGAACTGGATTACGGAGATGGCTTTGTGCATCATGGCGATGAGGCGAACGGTCTTCTCATCGAGAACGCCTGTGCCGCCTGAGGTCTTCGGGATGAATTCCAGGCATGGGTCGTCCTTGTAGGTCTCCATGGCGAAAGTGGCAAGGGGCAGCAGGTTTATTCCGTAGCCCTCCTCCAGGGTGGTGAGGTTGGCATAGCGCAGCGAGATTCTCACCACGTTGGTGATGCAGGCGTCGTTGCCGGCACAGGCTCCCATCCACAGCATGTCGTGATTGCCCCACTGGATGTCCCAGTTGTGGTAATGGGTGAGAAGGTTCAAGATCTTGTGGGCGGCAGGACCGCGGTCGTAGATGTCGCCCAGAATATGGAGCCGGTCGATGGCAAGGCGCTGGATAACGTGGGCGATGGCGATGATGAAGTCGTCGGCGCTGTCGGTCTCTATCATGCTGTCGATGACGGCAGTCACGTAGCCAGCCTTGTCGATGTCGTCGGAATGCTCATGCAGAAGCTCCTGGATGATGTAGGAGAACTCCTTGGGCAGGGATTTCCTGACTTTCGAACGGGTGTATTTGCTCGACACATCGCGGCAGATGGTGACAAGCTGGTGGATGGTGATGTGGTACCAGTCGTTGATGTCTTCCTCTACGAGCTTCACCATCTCGAGCTTCTGCTCGGGATAATAGATGAGAGTGCAGAGGTCGCGGAGCTCCGTATCGCGGATCTGGTTGCCGAAAAGCTCGTTCACTTTTCTCTTGATGTTGCCCGAAGCATTCTTCAGCACATGCTGGAATGACTCGTAGGCGCCGTGGATGTCGGCAAGGAAATGCTCTGTTCCCTTAGGCAGATTGAGGATGGCCTGGAGGTTTATTATCTCCGTGCTCGCATCCGCAATGGTAGGGAAGGTCTTTGACAACAACTGCAGATACTGCAGTTCGTTCTCTTGCGGTTGGTTTAAGTTTTTCTTCATATTATATTAGATTTGAAAAGTTGTTTCTTCATATTATATTGGAGTTGAAAAGCTGCTGCTCCATATCATATGGATTTGAAAAGTTACTTCTTCACATTATATTGGATTTGAAAAGTTGCTTCTGCATTTTGCATAAATCCTTTTCACGTGAGAGTTTTACGGGTACATGCCCTTTTTCAAGGAACATGCTGTGGACGAGGAGTGTGAGGATGCGGGAACTGAACTCCAGTATGCCCAGATCTGAAAGCATCTCTTCGAGCACATATTCGTTGTAGTCTTCAAACCTTGCATAGAGATACAGGTCGGAAAGGTTTCTGCGCGTCACTCTTCGGGTGTCTGTCAGGTGCTTCATGTTGAGAAGCATGACGCAGAGGAGAAGTTCGCTCTTGTATTCTGAATAGTCCTCGGAAACCTGATGCATTCTGGATGTCTTTATCGAAGGCTTGTCCCTTTTCAGTTCGCTCCTGAAGGCAACCACAGAATGGCGGTCCACAGTCTGGGGGTCGAACTCGCCGGGTGTGCCCATCAGCGACTCGTAGGCCATGCGCACCTCGGGGAGAATGTCCTGGTCTGAGGAATGAAGCTGGATGCGTCGCCAATGCTCGGCGGAAAGGGTGGAGAGTTCTGTTTTTATCTTCTGCAGGGGCAGGAATACGGTGTCGGCATCCTTGCCGGAAGACAGTATGGCTCCCAATGCCGCCAGACCGTTTTCTATATATACGTCTTTTTCGCTCATCAGCCAGAAGGGATTGCTGTCGATGATCTTCCGGTATACGGAGAACATGGTGGATGCGAGGCGCAGGGTGTCTGCTTCACCGTTGATGCTCTTGATGCGGGTGGCCACGGAAAGGCGGCCCGAACTGCCCAACGCATGACGGAACATCTGCTTCATACGCTCCGTTTCCTGGTTGGAGCTTGTGAGGACAGTGGCTCCGGTGTGCTTGAGAAGCATCCGGGAAACTATCGTCCTCTTCAGCCTCAGGGGCAGAGGGATGTCGCTCAAATGCCAGGGCATCATCGAGTTGTATGGGGAGAAGACCACGGGAATCCTCATGGCAAAGGCCCATCTCATGATCTGAAGAGAATACAGGTCTGCAAATGAATGTATGTGGATTATCTCTGCCGAGGTAGCGGCAACGACATGCCTGAACTGTTTCTTGCCTCCCTTGATCCATGGACGGGAGGAGGAGAAACAATATACCTTGTCTGTCCCTACGCATGCTGCAAATTCAGATTGCTGTGACTTGTCTGTCAACACATAATTAGAGAGGTCATGTGTGTTGAACGAAAACAAGTCGTCAAGCAGGGTCTGCCGTATTGAACCTGAATCTGAACGTGGAATGCAATGGAGTATATTCATGGCACATGCTTTTAAAAATCAATTCAGTATTTTGGTCAACTCTCATTATCGTATATTGTTGGGGTCAACCTCATCATCGTCTATTGTTGTGGGCAACTCTCATTATTGCCTATAGTTTGGGGCAACTCCAATTATCGTCTATTGTTATAACGTTGTGGAACGGGATATATTGCATCGCACTGGCTTTTTAACGCCCAAACGCTCATCATTGATGTTACATTTTATGACTGCTTGCAGCCTTTGCTTTTTTACAAGCTGATTGATGGCCGTTTGGGCGAGGGGCTTAAAGCTTGTGGCTTATGAAGTCATATTTGTCGGCGAAACGATATTTCAGCAGTCTCATGCAGTTTCTGAAAGGTAGCGTCTGTTCCAGCCACCATAATTTGACGAACGACATTCCGTGAAGATACGGGCGCAGGCGGACGGACAGAATCACCGTGCGCAGAACGAATGACAGGAGCAACGCAAAGACCGCACAGCCGCAGAGTATCCACATCCGGGCGATGGCTGAACAGGCTATCAGGGCGGTAAGCAGGATGTTGGCCGACAGCATGGAAACTATGCCAAGATTGAATGTGAACCTCGGGAGTCTGGAGTTGCGAAGCGTCTTGCGTATTGCAAGATAATTGAGACACTTGTTTGTCCAACCCTTGTGAGACGGGGTGTCTTCTATCACCATAGCGTCGGGGGATGCAAAGACCAGCGTGTTGGATTCCGTGGAGAATTTGTTTGCCAGGAATTCAAACTCGCCTCTCGTGTATTTCAGATTCCCGTCATAGCCCTTGCCCTCGATGAACATGGATTTTCTGAACAGTACTACTTTACCGGAATAGCCTGCTGTCCTGCCTCTTTGCGACAGGGCCAACTGGCGATAGAGACTGTAGGTGTTGTCGAAGAGACGGGCTGACGGGGCGTCGGAGCTGAAATTGCTGTAGCCCAACACCATCTGGCAATCGCCGGATATGGACCTGCGGGATATGGAGTCAAGGAATGTGGCTTTCTCCGGATAGCAATCCACATCCGTCAAGAGCACCCAGTCGTATCTGGCTGCCTTCACGCCAATGGTCACGGCAAGCTTTTTCCTGCTCATATAGCGGGACGAAGACGGGATGAAAGTGGTGTATAGCGACGGGGAACCCGAATATCGCTTGAGGATTGACTCAACCTGAGGGTCGTTGCCCGAAACGACTACAATGACCTGATATCTGCCGCCATACGACTGGTCAAGCCATTGTGGCAGATTCTTCTTGAGGTCTTCACCCTCGTCATCAACAGTCATGACTACTGAAATGCCGGGCAATGAAACATCGTTGACAGGCAATGAGGAGCCGTCAATGTCTGACTTCCCTACCTTCAATTTCAGAATCAACGCGTTTACGATTGGAGACAAAAGCGCAAGCAATATTGCAACGCCTCCTAACACCATTGTCTTATCATCAACTACTAACATTTTATACTGCCTTCCTTATAACCAAGTTTTAAGTTAATAATCTATATTCAGCTCCTCAGACACGAAACCGTCAGGCAACTTCCTGCAGTTGTACTGTGAAGCCATAATCTCTCCATAGGCACCTGCCGACCGGATGGCTATAAAATCCCCTCTCCTACTACAATTCAAGTCTGCCGCCTTTGCAAACACGTCGCTCGACTCGCAGATCGGTCCGACCACATCGTAGGTCTCCATAGGCCCGTCGCTTGAAATGTTCTCTATCTTATGATAGGCCTGATACAAAGCCGGTCTTATCAGATCTGTCATTCCGGCATCAAGGATAAGGAACTTCTTGGAAACTCCATCCTTGACATACAACACTCTGGTAATCAACGACCCACATTGACCTACTACAGCACGCCCAAGCTCGAAATGCAAAGTCTGATGAGGACGAAGCTTCAGGAATCTGGCATACGTGTTGAAATACCCCTTGAAGTCAGGAACAGAGGCTCTGTCAGGCTCATGATAGTCAATTCCGAGACCTCCGCCTACATTCAATGACTCAACTATAATATGATGGCGCTCAAGCTGTTGCTGGAGGTCGTTGATGCGATTGCACAACGCCTCAAAGTCGCCCATGTCGAGAATCTGTGAACCTATATGGAAATGCAATCCTCTGAACTTCACGTTCTTCATGTTGACTGCAAGACGGATTACCGGTTCCATCTCCTCCATAGGTATTCCGAACTTGTTCTCTGCCAGACCTGTGGTTATGTTAGCATGGGTATGGGCACCTACATCAGGGTTTATCCTGAATGCCACATTCGCGATTTTGCCCTTCGCCCTGGCGATTTCATCAATCACCTCAAGCTCAGGGATGCTTTCGACATTGAAACATTGTATGTCGTTGTCTATGCCAAGCGCTATTTCCCAATCGCTTTTGCCTACACCGGCAAAGACTATCCTGTCATGCGGAAAACCACTACGCAGGGCCGCCTTTATCTCACCTCCACTCACGCAGTCGGCGCCAAGTCCGTAATGGCGGATTACATTCAGTATCTTGGGGTTGGCATTTGCCTTGACTGCATAATGGACACGGAAATTATCGTGTCTGCCTGCCTCTCTGTTTATCTCCTCTAAAGTCTTGCTCAAGAGGGACGTGTCATAGAAATAAAACGGAGTTTCGATTTCCATGAACTTGTCAACGGGGAATATTCCTTTCATTCTTCGTGTTGTGTGTCGTTGTTGTGTGTCGTTTATTGCTTTTCTTTATTTGAAGAGAGTGTCGCTCAAGCTCTGGAGCGCAGCCTTCTTGTCGCTTTCCCGGATGAGAAATGAAATGTTGTAATTGCTGCCGCCATATGAAATCATTCTCACGGGGATGTTCTTCAATGCATCCGTGGCGAGCGTCTCAAAGCCTACATTGCTCCAGTCAAGATCTCCGACAACGCAGACAATGCACATGTCGGTGTCTACGGTCACAGTGCCATACTTCTTCAATTCATCCACTATTTCAGCCAGATGGGTGTCGTTGTCTATACTCATCGAAACGCCGACCTCGCTGGTTGCCACCATGTCGATTGCCGTCTGGTAGCTCTCGAAAATCTCAAAGACTTTTCTCAAGAAGCCAGTAGCCAGAAGCATGCGGCTGCTCTTTATCTTGATAGCCGTGATATTGTCTTTTGCAGCTACTGCCTTGATTTTCCCCCTCAAAGTTACATTATCTATGATAGTGCCTTGAGCTTCCGGTTCCATCGTGTTCAGAAGGCGTACGGGGATGCCGGCATATTTTGCAGGCTGGATGCAAGTAGGATGCAGGATCTTGGCACCGAAATAGGCAAGCTCTGCTGCCTCCTCAAAGTGAAGCTGCCTTACAGCTTCTGTACCGTCAACGATGCGTGGGTCGTTGTTGTGCATTCCGTCAATGTCTGTCCATATCTGTATCTCTTCGGCGTTTATCGCAGCTCCGATAAGCGAAGCGGTGTAGTCGCTGCCGCCTCTCTGCAAGTTGTCTATCTCGCCATAGGCATTACGGCATATGAAACCTTGTGTTATATAGATTTGCTTTCCTTTGACTTCCTCAAGCAAAGCGGTCAATTTCTCCTTGATATACGATGTGTCAGGTTCGCCGTTCTTGTCTGTGCGCATGAAATCAAGTGCCGACAACAACTCTGCATCGACTCCGCATTCTTTCAGGTAGTTCACGACCATGTTCGTACTCATGATCTCACCCTGTGCCACTATGCTCTTCTCCTCAAAACTAGTGAAGAGGTCTTTTGTGAACGAACGTAGATAATTGAATTCCTCACGGAGAAAACTACGCGTTTCCTTTTTCCATTTTTCTGTAGAATACAAATCTTCTACGTGTGACATGTATTTCTGTTCAAGGCGGTTTATCACTTCGTTGGCGCCTTCCGGATTCTTCCTGTACAGATAATTGGATATCTCGACCAATGAGTTTGTGGTTCCCGACATCGCTGACAACACGATGACAACAGGTTCACCACTGCTAGTTATCAATTTTGAGACACTTTTCATCCTCTCTGGAGAACCAACAGATGTGCCTCCGAATTTCATTACTTTCATAATTATATCTTTTAGTGTTCGCGTGTATTTCCTACATCGACATCTTGTCAATGTCTTGTTCCTCTAATGTGCCGTTCTGGCAACTGTATACGATTCCGGGATATTTGTCAATCATCGGGATGTTGTGGGTTGACATAATGACTGCTGTGCCTTTCTGGCTTATGGATTTCAACAGGGACACGATATTAGAGGCCGTCTCCACATCAAGATTTCCTGTAGGCTCATCAGCTATGATTATCTTTGGAGTATTGAGCAAAGCCCGTGATATAGCTATTCGCTGCTGCTCACCGCCAGACAGTTGGTGAGGCATCTTGTTTATAGCGTCACTCATCCCCACTGCATCAAGCACTTCGTTTATCCGGTCATCTACAGAAGCCTTGTCACGCCAACCTGTGGCGCGCAAAACGAATCTGAGATTATCATAAACGGTCCTGTCGTGAAGAAGCTGGAAATCCTGGAAAATGATTCCTATCCCTTTCCTCAGCTGTGGTATCTGCCTGCGCTTTATTGTCAAAAGATTGTGGTCAAGAACATTGGCACAATCTGCGCTTTCAATGTCAAGTTCACAATACATAGTCTTGAGCAGACTGCTCTTTCCTGCTCCGACCTTACCTATTATATATATGAATTCACCTTCGTCAACATGGAAGTTGACATTCTCCAAAACGCATTTGGATTCTTGGCAAATATTCACATTCTTGAAATCAACTAACATTATATATTGTTCTAATTATTTTTTTAACTTCAATTTCCCTGTTTATCTTGAATGATCAACATATCAAACAACACATACATTAAAGATGTCAAATATACAAAGGACTTTCAGGAAACTATATGGAATACATATTCTCAAAGGTCTCTATTGACAATAATTAATTATGTTTTTAGCGTCTCGATGTATAAATATCAGCGGAAAACGCCTTGTTGACATGAAAATTAATGCAAATATACTATTTTTTAATGACACTAAATTAAACGATATGATAAAAATAGATTTTTATCGTGTTTACTATATATTTATTTCTCCCCGACAACATAATCAGCTCTTGTCGACACCAGATTATTGTCTGTTCCTCGCTAAGGTCGGAATATGCCCTGACATCAATCCATCTTCGATTTGGAATAAACAGCCGGCATGGGCATAAAACACTACACGTTAAATCTCGATCATGATTTTAACGATAATTATTGGGGATAATTGCCAATATAATTTCCAGATAAATGTTTTTTTTATAATTTTGTATTCAAACAAATAAACATAATTAAATTCTAGCAGATGAACATTCTAAAGATTATAGCAACATCATTAATAATACTCTCAGGACAAGGGATTTATGCACAGAAAACGATGAAGGACGTTTGGAAAGAAATGCCGGATTCTATTTTGCCAATAATGAACAGCAGTATCCGAAGCGACATTGTTGACAATGACAATGTTGATGAAAATAAAGAAGGAATCAAGAACCTTTTAGGGGGCGAACTTAAATTGGTATCTCTTAATGACAAATTCATTTATGTCAGACTATCAGAGAAATCAGGTGTACAGTTACTGCTTCTGAAAAAAGACACCGGCACAGATCTGATATGCATGAACAGGTATTACGGCAATCCCGCAGCTGAAAGCGATGTGGACTTTTACACCATTGACTGGACCCCAGTTGATACAGAGAAAAACGTAGTAATATCTGCAAGAGATGATTTTTACAGTCAAGTAATTGATTCCCTGAAAAAAGAAACCGGGGAGAAAGAACCTGCAGTATTAGACCCGATAATGATTGTCGTTTCTCTTTCGGATAAAGAAAATGGCGAATTGACATTTAACACATACGTTCCACTTAAAATTTCCACAGATGTGGATTTACCAGACTTTAAAATGCAAAGATGTCTTAAATGGGATGGACGTTGTTTTAAATAATGTTTATTCAGACAATCTTTTTATTGAAACTGTTGCATTTCACTATATAATCAACTATATTTGCAACGTGTTTTTCATGGTATTAGATTATTAAGGTTAATAAAAGATTGGTTGTCGTGAGACAATCAATTTTTTTGTTTTATTGTAAGCTGCTGCTCCCATGGCTCTTGACCAATAAGCACATGCTCATCCGTTCCTTGATGGACGGCTCTTACCGTCCGAACCAAGTCAAAATGTTTTTTTGAGCAACGAAGTCTGGAAAAAACTCGCCAATGAACCCAGCAGTATATCTATGGTCTTTTTCTGTTAACGACGAGACGCCAAAGATAATGCCATATTTTGAAAGGCACTTCCCAAAATACTTCATCTGGCGACAATCGTCGAATTTGAACATTTCGACTATGTTTTCGCTTCAGGTTGGCAATACTGCCAACTTCACAATCTCGTGACATACGGACATCAAAATGTCCGAAATTACCCGCTTGCATAATCTCGTTCAAAAGTAGTTCACCATATTCAGCATTTGGGTTGACCAAAAACTTTTCCTCAGGCAATCCGAACACGACATGAAGGACAAACATCAACGCTGAAGCAAAACGCAAAAGCCCAAACCGCTTCAGAAGATTGACAACATATCGATTGTCACCATCTCTTATAATACAGTAATAATAATCCATCAACTGCCGAAGACCTATCCCCTCGTCAAAGAAATGTCTGTAAATATGTATTAGAAGAAAGACGGCATTGAAATCTCTCGTCGGGCAAGCAATCCTCTCCCCTCCTTCTGAAATCATCACACTATTTGCCATCTGATATGGTGCAACCTTATCAAACCAATTCTGCAATCGGATGTTATGAATCGGATTCCAGAGCCATGTAGGACGAAAGTGAACCTCTACGTCTGTATCAGTAAAAAAAAATGCATCCACGTGGTGATACACTATTTCACCAATATCCACATCCAATTTCTTCAAAAGGGATACAATACGCTTTCTTCCCCCAGTCAGCCATATATCAATATCTCCAGGATTGCGCAACATTGGATCTGGATAATACAATGCCACACCCTGTCCTTTTAGCACAGAACTTTTCACGCCCTTCAAAGAAAGCCCCCTATAGAGAGAAACTACCTGTGTGTTGAGCTGCTTGTTCATTTCACGAATTTTACAGGATGATGCATACCATGAAAACAAGATATCACGTGGAGGACGTTGCTCTTGAGGTAATCTCTCAATGACAGGAAACAAAACTCCTAACAAAGTCTGATTATTGGCAATATCGTAAACTTTCGCCCACTCATCCGCATTAGGTGTTCCTGATAAGACGAACCTATGAAAGAGCCCCATCTGTATCAACTCGAAGAAATATTTCTCTGAACTTTCCATTAATTAATTGAAGAAACAATTCATTTTGTCGTATAAAAATCCATGGTATTTACCCTCAAACGGTCATTAGGCCGTTTATTGAATTATTTAATGACTTCTTGCTGTCATTTGTTTTTATAAGATGCCTTTTGTCTGTTTTTAATTCGCAACAGCTCGTATTACTCATTAAAAGCCAAACAAAATCCACTCTTCTAAAAAATCAAAATCCAAGCAAGCACTAATGACCGATTTGGGTTAACAAACCCAACAATTAGATATACGCATTCAATTTCTACATTAAATGTATAATAACATTTTAGGGCAGTTTCGATAATAAAAAAATTTCAGAAACTGCCCTAAATAGTATATGACATTCATTCTATATTAACCAAAAGTACCTTAGAATAAATGTATAGTATTATTCCTCAGCCGGTTTCATGTTAGTATAAACGTTCTGAACGTCGTCATCATCCTCAAGGATATCAACCATTTTGTCGATTACCTCACGTTGTTCAGGAGTAACATCCTTTAGATCCGTTGGAATACGAGTGAACTCAGCACCAGTAATCTCGATACCATTGGCTTCAAGATGCTTCTGCAGATCGCTAAAGCTCTTAGGGTCACCATATATAGTAACCTCGTTGGTCTCTTCATCGAAATCATATTCCTCTTCAACACCATAGTCAATGAATTCAAGGATGAGTTCGTCCATATCAAGATCCGCCTGCTTCTTGAATGTAAACACGCACTTCTGATCAAAAAGGAAAGACAAGGAACCTTGTGTTCCCAAGTTGCCACCATACTTGTTGAATACGGCACGCACGTTGGCTACAGTACGGGTTGTGTTGTCTGTCGCGGCATCCACGAAGATAGCCACTCCATGAGGTCCGTATCCCTCGTAGGTTACTTCCTTGAAATCCTTCTGGTCTTTGCCCATTGCGTTTTTTATCGCACGCTCAACGTTAGCATTAGGCATGTTCTCACGCTTGGCAGTCTGAATGATAGCTCTCAGGTGAGGATTGTTTTCAGGATCAGGACCACCAGCCTTGACTGCAATGGCAATCTGTTTGCCAATCTTTGTAAACGTACGGGCCATATGTCCCCATCTCTTCATCTTAGTCGCTTTGCGATATTCAAATGCTCTTCCCATTGGAGTAATTGTTTTATAATGTTTTTAAATTGTTATCTTTTTGAAAAACCATCAGTGATTAAAAACCATCATCTCAGCTCAGCGTTCAATTGCTTTTTCAGATTAGCAATCAATTTGGTCATCACTGCCTCGATATGCTTCTCCGTAAGTGTCTTCTCCTCATCCTGAAGGATAAAGTTAACGGCGTAACTCTTCTTGCCAGCAGGAAGATTCTTTCCCTCATATACATCGAAGAGTTCTACTTTTTTAAGCAACTTCTTTTCAGACTGGTAGGCAATCTTTTCTATCTCAACGAATTCTACATTAGAGTCTACCAATAACGCCAAGTCACGGCTTACAGGTGGGAACTTGCTTATCTCATGGAAGTTTACAGTATTCTTGCGTACTGCCTTCATAAGGAGAGTCCAGTTAATCTCTGCATAATATACCGGCAACTCAATATCAAACTCTTTGAGGTGTTTCTTTGCTATAACACCCATTTCGGCAATGAGTTTTCCTCCTCTGTTCTCTATAGCGATTGCTGACGAGAAAATATCATTGTCGCTTTTCTTGAACACGACAGCAGCAAACGACAACCCTACTCTACGAAGGATATTCTCGACATATGCTTTCAGTTCATAGAACGATGTGTCTTCTTCGGGATGAGCCCAACTGCCACTCACCCTCTTACCGGTAAGCCAAAGGCCAAGATGATATTCCTCCTTGTAAGCAGCCTGTGGATTATCCACTGTATGCTTTTCTGCACTGTAATCATAGACATTGCCAAACTCGAAGAAACGAAGATTAGGATTCTTGCGTTTTATATTATATTCAAGACTCTCCAATCCGCCAAACAACAATGTCTCACGCATCACATTAAGATCGGAACTCAACGGATTCATAATGCGAACAAGATGATCTGCATGATAGTGGTTGAGAGCTTTGTAGTAGTCACCCTTTGTAAGAGAGTTGTTCAATATCTCATTGAATCCACATCCTACCAGCTGCTCTCCTATAAGATTTTCAGCTTTATGTTTCAAGTCTTCCTCACCTTTTATCACCAAGGAGCTTTTCAGCTGTGTTGGTATCTCTACGTTGTTATAGCCATAAATCCTCAAGATATCCTCAACCACGTCGCATGGACGCTGCACGTCAACACGATAAGCTGGTATCTGAAGTTTCAGACCTTCGGCATTCTCATCCAGCACCTTCATCTCAAGAGATTCGACAATGCTCTTTATCATGTCTTCCCCAATGACTTTACCAACAAGAGAATTAACGTATTCATACTTTAATTCAACCACAGGATCGGGTATCGGTTCAGGATATACATCCTTTATCTGCATAGACACCTTTGCACCAGCAAGTTCCTTACACAACAGAGCTGCCTGCTTCAGAGCATAAATCACTCCGTTTGGATCTATACCACGCTCAAAACGGAAAGATGCATCAGTACTCAATCCATGACGACGAGCACTTTTACGTATCCAGGTCGGATGGAAATATGCGCTCTCAAGCACTACATTCACCGTAGTATCGTAAGTGCCACTACCCTTGCCACCAAAAACGCCAGCTATACACATCGGTTCTTCAGCATTGCATATGGCAAGGTCGCGCTCACTGAGCTTATGTTCCACTCCATCAAGAGTAACGAAAGGCGTTCCCTCTGGCATAGTCTTAACTACTATCTTGTGATTCTTCACCATATCTGCATCAAAGCAATGCAGTGGCTGTCCATATGCCATCATCACATAGTTGGTAATGTCAACTATGTTGTTTATCGGACGAATGCCTATTACGTTGAGTTTTTTCTGAAGCCATTCCGGACTTTCGGTAACCTTACAGCCTGTCAGACTAACACAAGCATAACGTTTACAAGCCTCGGCACACTGAATTTCGACATCAATCGGAAGACATTCATTGTCAACTTCAAATGCATCGCAGCCCGGACGATGGAGACTTGTCTCATAGCCATTACGTTTCAACCACGCATAGAGATCACGTGCCACTCCCCAATGCGAAAGAGCATCCGCACGATTGGCCGTTATGTCGATTTCTATCAACCAGTCACTCTCCAGATTATAATATTCTGCAGCGGGTGTACCCTCTTTAGCAGTATCCGGCAAAACGATGATACCATCATGGCTTGTACCTACGCCTATTTCATCTTCGGCACATATCATACCATAGCTTTCCACTCCGCGTAGTTTAGACTTCTTGATAACGAATTCCTTATCGCCATCATAAAGCACACAACCCAAATCTGCCACAATAACCTTCTGACCAGAAGCAACATTAGGCGCTCCGCACACTATCTGAGAAGGGGTTTCATGTCCTAAGTCAACAGTTGTAACATGTAAATGATCCGAATTGGGATGGGCCTCACAAGTAAGGACCTTGCCTACAAACAGGCCTTTGAGACCACCTTGTATACTTTGCACTTCCTCAAGAGAATCTACTTCAAGACCTTCAGAAGTCAAAGCGTCGCATACTTCTTGTGGAGTAAGGTTGAAATCAACATACTCCTTCAACCATTTGTAAGATATATTCATTATGATGTATTTTTACAATTTCGTTTGAGTCGGGACAAAAGTACTAAAAAATAGGCTATTAAACAAACCTTTACCTAAAAAATGACAATATGTCCTGACGTAACCTTCTAAAACGCCTATTCTCTTTCTGAATGAAAGGCAGTTAAAGTCTGGCTACATATTCAGCTGCTGCATCGGCACATCGCTCTCCATCTACTCCTGCAGAGACTATTCCGCCTGCATAACCAGCACCCTCGCCACACGGGAAGAGCCCATGTAAAGTAACATGCTGGAGAGTCTCTTTGTCTCGCAATATCCGTACTGGTGAGGAAGTCCTTGTTTCTACCGCCATAAGCACAGCGTCGTTTGTCAAGAAACCGCGACTCATACCGCCAAATTTCACGAACCCCTGCTGCAATCTATGGCTTATCATTGGGGGCAACCAAAAATGCAACGGACTGGAAATCAATCCCGGAGCATAAGATGCCTTTGGCAAATCATAGCTAAGCTTCGACTTCACGAAATCTCCCATTCTTTGTGCAGGAGCAGTCTGCCGCATATTGCCGTTTATCCAGCAATCACGTTCCAATTTTTCCTGAAAAGCCATCATTTTCAAATCCCCTTCTCCGTCTATGTCCTCCGGCCTAACCTCTACGACCATACCACTGTTAGACCATTGTGTTCCTCTATTGCTGGGACTCATGCCGTTGACAACAATCTGCTCCTTGTCAGTAGCCGCAGGAATAACGAAGCCACCCGGACACATGCAGAAAGAATAAACGCCCCTACCCTCAACCTGAGTGACAAAACTATATTCTGCTGCAGGCAAATACTTGCCACGTCCTTTCTTGTTATGATACTGAATCTGGTCTATTAGCGCAGCAGGATGTTCAAGTCTAACTCCGACTGCAATGCCTTTTGCCTCTATCGCTACGCCAGCCGAGCCAAGATACCGATACACATCACGGGCAGAATGGCCAGTGGCAAGGATAACCGGTCCATGGAAAACCTTCTGGATGCCATTCTGGAGGTCTATGCATTCAACGCCTATTACCGCATCACCTTCAACTAACAATGAAGTCATCTTAGTTTGGAAATGAACTTCACCACCACATCTGATTATAGTATTGCGCATTGATTCTATGACCGACGGAAGCCTGTCGGTACCTATATGCGGATGAGCGTCTGAGAGAATTGATGTAGATGCACCGTGCTGGCAGAAGACATTGAGTATTTTTTCTATGTCGCCCCGTTTCTTACTTCGAGTATACAGTTTTCCATCAGAATATGCCCCTGCTCCACCCTCGCCAAAGCAATAATTGCTCTCTGGATCTACTTTCTGCATCTTGGTTATAAGCGACAGGTCTTTCTTTCTGTCCCGCACATTCTTGCCACGCTCTAAGACTATTGGTCTAAAGCCTTTCTCCACAAGCCTCAGGGCAGCAAAAAGACCTCCCGGACCGGCTCCTACCACAATGACGCAGTTGCCATCCGACACATCATTATATTCTGTATGCACGTACTCCTCGTCTGTCGGTTGTTCATTTATGTATGTCCTCACTTTAAGATTCACAAATATATTGCGTTGCCTAGCATCAATACTACGTCTGAGCACTCGCACTGACGTGATTGTCCGTGTATCAATTGCCAGTTCTTCAGCAAGATAATCCTTCAATAGACTTTCTGTAGCCGCAATCTGAGGAGCGACTCTAACATGTAACTCTTTTATCATATTATCATTTATATTGATATCAGCATCCTGAAAAGAAATCGCCATTCTCCATTAAGGCAAAAGACTGCTTTGACAATGCGGAAACAACGCCATGAAGACATGCGAACAAGTGTTTCTTATGCAAGACAAAGGTTACACAGAACAACAATCAAGCAAAAATAACAATGAGCACAATAAGAACTCAGTGTTAATACCCACCTATTCCGACAGAAGAAGACACCCCATTAAAGCATCTAAAATACATTCAACATATAGAGACCAATGTCTTCTGCCTGTCAATCATATTTCATCAATGCAAAACTATACCTATATCATAGGACAAGAACGACGATGAAAAGCGAAATAAAAAATTAAGGAACGAATCCTTGGTATCGTCCCTTAACCTTTATTATCATCGTATTTATTTCTTAGCTGGCTTATAAGCCTTGTTCAAGCCCGCGATAACCTCATTGGTTATATCGTATGCTTTGTCAGCATAGAGAATATTATCACCGGCCTTGCTCAATATCAAGCCATATTTCTTGTCTTTATTGTATGCAGCAAGATAATGCTGTATGCTATCGCGCAATGCCTTGTTGAATGTATTGGTCTCATTCTGGAACTCTGCTCCTAGTCTCTGCTGAAGAGCCTGCAAGTCAGCACCCTGTTTTTGAAGATTTGCCTGGACAGCCTCAGCCTGTTGCTGAGTATATTTGTTGTTCTGTACATCCTGCTGAAACTTTGCAGCTGCAGCCTGCAAAGAATTCTGCTTAGCAGCCAGAGTGTTTTCTATATTCTGACTCTTTTTCTGGAGTATAAGTGAATATTCCTTACAGAATTTATACTGTGACATGATTGAGTCTACCTCAACATAAGCAATCTTTACAGAGCCAGACTGAGTAGCATGAGCCTGAGTCTTTTCATCAACCTTTTGCGCTTCCTTGTTGCAAGAAGCCATTGCCAGCAAAGCAATCGCCATAACTGACATTACACGAACCATTTTCTTGTTCATCTTATTAATATTCCGTTTTTTGTTATTACCAATTTATATTTGCCATCAGACACCGCATATATAACGGATTCTCCATTAATTATTGCATATATTGCAAATATTAACATGCGCAATAAGCGGTTTTCAAGCTTTTTGCCTAAATTTGCATGCAAAGATAGAATATTATATGAAAAATAAAGAATGAAGAATGAAGAATTTTGGTCAAGCTACTGATTTTATTGACGTTGCTAACAATATTTTCATCATTCAAAGATTCTGAACTTACAAACTTTAAACTTTAAATAAATATACATTTATGAACAACAGCGAATTAAAACCAGCTTGTGTCTTTGAACAATTTGCAAGGGTCAACCAAATTCCCCGCCCTTCTAAACACGAAGAGAAGATGATTGAATTCTTGAAAGAATTCGGAGAGAGCAGAAACCTCGACACACAGGTAGACAAGACAGGCAACGTAATCATCAGGAAACCTGCTACCAAGGGATACGAAGACCGCAAGACCGTAATTCTGCAGAGCCACATGGATATGGTTTGCGAAAAACTTGTAGACGTCGATATCGACTTCACGAAAGACGCTATCCAAACTTATGTTGACGGTGAATGGATGAAGGCAAAGGGAACTACTCTGGGAGCTGATGACGGTATCGGATGTGCCATCGAAATGGCTATTCTCGACAGCAACGAGATAGAGCACGGACCTATTGAATGCGTATTCACACGCGACGAGGAAACAGGACTTACCGGAGCTCACGGAATGGAGTCTGGATTCATGAAAGGTAACATGCTTATCAATCTGGATAGCGAAGACGAAGGACAGATATTTATAAGTTGTGCCGGTGGACAGACAACTACTGCAACCTTCAAATTCAACAAGGAAGAGGCTCCCGCTGACTATTTCTTCATGAAGGCAAGCATCAACGGACTCGTAGGCGGACATAGCGGTGACGACATCAACAAGAAGCGTGCAAACTGCATCAAGTTCCTTACCCGTTTCCTCTTCACCGAGCAGGAGAAGACAGACCTCCGCTTGGCTAACTTCAATGCCGGCCGCATGCACAACGCTATCCCCCGCGATGGAATGGTAGTGTTCGCCGTGCCTGCAAAAGACAAGGAAACCATAAAGGCTGACTGGAACATCATGGTAGCAGGATTTGAGGATGAGTTCCACGTAACAGAACCAAATATGACCGCCGCCCTTGAGAGTTGCGAGGCTGAAAGAGTTTTACCGAAAGAGAACTCTACAAAGTTCATATACGCCCTTCAAGCCGTATATAACGGTGTATTGGCAATGTGCCAGGACAAAGAACTTGAATGGATGGTGGAGACATCCAACAATGTTGCAAGTGTTGTAACGAAGGATACAGAAATCGTTGTAGTAGCTTCACAACGCTCAAACGTGATGAGCAACCTGCAGAATATGACAAACACAGTCAAGGCAGCTTTCATATTGGGAGGAGCTGAAGTCACTGTTGACGACTCTTACCCAGCATGGAAGATGAATCCAAACAGCGAGCTGACAAAGATAGTTGTTGAAACATACAAGAAACTTTTCAAGAAAGACCCACTGGTAATCGGTATTCACGCCGGTCTGGAATGTGGTCTCTTCTCAGAGAAATATCCACAGATGGATATGGTTTCTTTCGGACCTACACTCCGTGGCGTTCACTCTCCAGACGAGCGTCTTCTCATTCCTACCGTACAAATGGTTTGGGATCACCTGTTAGAGATTCTAAAGAACATGCCTAAGAAATAACAAGATCAGACTCTAGAAAAGAGAACAACAATAAAAGCTGAACCGCATATGTAAAATGCAGTTCAGCTTTTATTGTTGTTTCATATTAAAACGATGACACCACGAACTGGAAAGGCATCATTGAAAACAGGACAAAAAGCAGATTCGGAAAATCACTACACCAACCATATAATGCGCCCCTTTTCTCTAACCAACTTTACCGACGTGGGTATCCATTCAGTAAAAGGCAGCTCAGACAATAAGGGATAATAATCAATCACCTCATCATCCCGCAACTCAACAACATAGCGCCCTAGTTCCTTTCCATCTAAAGAAACACCATTAGATGCTATCCTACGTGTGAATCCCCTCCTGCTCATGATATCTTGTCAGAAAGTTTATTATCCGTCATCCTCATCAGCTTATCAGGTTGTGGGCCAATTTCCCTAAGAGGCTGAGGAGACTGCTTGACAGGTTGCGGATGTTGAGACTGTTCAGTAACGGGTTTCAGCCCATCAGCCTTTACAGAATCAATTACATCTACGGAAGAAGCAGCTGAAGATGGGATACCGTTTACATGACATCTTATCAAACGAACGTTTTCAACGAACATCAGCTTCAAAGTCGTCTGAGAAGAGTTTGCCGAACCTTGCAAAGTAATAAAGCCACTTACATTCTTTATACCAAGCCTTGCATCATCAGATATCGCCAAATCATAGCTCGTTGACTCAGAGAGATGGACAGTACGAGTTGCAACACTGTCGTTGGAGAATCTTACAGCCAACAGAGCCACGCCATCTTTATACCCATCCTGGAAGATGAACTGTGTTTTAAAACTCAACACGATTTTATCCCCATTGTGGAAAGCCGTATCTGCAGACAAAGTAAAGGATCTGACATTGTTGGGAGGAAGAGTGGCCAACATAAATGACGTGGCATCTTTCCAGACATTTGCCGTATCGCCTTTCTCCATACTGTCTCCAAAATTGCCTATATCACTTGCCGAAGCACCTAATGCTACAGCCTCGTCACCAAGACGTTTTGTCAGATTCTCGTAAATCTTCTGAAATCTGTCCGAATGACGACTATAATAAACAAGTGAAGAGTCAAACAACGCTTGTGAAACTCCATGTTCCCTCAATACAGACATCTCATACATGGTTCGCTTCATTCCGTCATCAGAGTTGTCATCAAGCATACCCAAAGCTATGTGATAGTCATACAAGATATCTTCCATCTCGTCAGGTTGCAGATATTCGCCAGGAACCTGTGGCTTGCACGAATACAGCAAAGAGCAGGACAGAAACAGCAATGTAAGAAAATAGAAACCTCGTTCCATCATTTGTTTGTTCAAAACCTTACCCTAAAAAAATCCAAATTCCATTGTCGCCCATCAAAAGGGCAGAATCACTCTGGCTCATCTCTTCGCATTGACTTTTTAGAATCCGAAGACAATTGTGCAAGTTCCTGACGACAGAAAAGCACAAGAAGTACAAAACCTACACTGATACAACTATCAGCGAAATTGAATATCGGACTGAAAAAAACGAATTCATCACCTCCACAAACCGGCACCCATTTAGGCCATGTCGTGACTATCAACGGAAAATAAAACATATCCACGACCCTACCTGTAAGGAAGCCGGAATAGCCTTCTCCAAACGGGACGAGATAAGATGTGAAATAAGGCGATGAGCCACTGAATACAAGACCATAGAACATACAATCTATAAGATTGCCCAAAGCTCCTGCAAAAACAAGGCCAAGGACAATAATATAGAACGTACGTGCTCCAGTTTTCACCTGACGGCAAATATACCATCCAAGCAAACTGATCAAAACTATACGGAAAACGCTTAGAACAGGCTTGTTTATAAACGTCATGCCATATGCCATGCCGTTGTTCTCAATAAACTTTATATAAAACCAGTCCGTTATATGGATCTGTCCTCCCAACGGCATTCCTGTCTTAACCTCAATCTTTATGATCTGGTCGATAAGGAGTGCCAGTATTATCACGACGCTTACGAGAAGCCCTTTCTTGTTTACCTTAATAAATGCCATCGTTTTTATTTCTTTCTTGCATTCTTCGATGCAACGCTCAATGTTGCGTGAGGCACGATGCGAAGGCGCTCCTTAGGTATCAACTCGCCGGTAATACGGTCGATTCCATAAGTCTTGTTTTCAATACGCACCAATGCAGCTTCAAGTCCCTGTATGAATTTCTGTTGACGGCTAGCCAACTGCATCATCTCTTCCTTTGACTGCGTCGTACTACCCTCCTCCAACACTTTGTATGTAGGCGAGGTGTCGTCAACGTCATTACCATCAGCGTTCATCAAAGAGCGCATCATTTGACTATAATCGCGACGTGCGAGAGCCAACTTTGAGTTTATTATCTCACGGAACTCTTCAAGTTCCTCATCGCTATAACGTGTTTTTTCTGTTGCCATAATATTGATTTCTTAAGAGTTAGACATATAAAGCAACTAAGGCATTACGCCTTAGCTACTTTGATGTTGATATTCAAATCTTCGATTTCAGCTGCTATTCCATCGTTGTCTGCAATACATACATTATCAGCGAGGACCTGCGCCTTGATATAATCAGCAAATCCTGCCAGTGCTGCTTCCACTTTGGAATCTGGAGAAAGCGTCACGTTAATACGGTCTGTAATCTCCAGACCTATCTCTTTACGGATATTCTGGATACGGTTGATAAGTTCACGTGCCATTCCCTCATTAAGCAGCTCGTCTGTAAGCTCGACATCGAGAGCGACAGTAAGGTTACCTTCATTGCTGACAAGCCATCCTGGGATATCCTCACTGATTATCTCTACGTCAGTTGTTTCAACAACAGCCTTCTGACCTTCAACCTCGAGCTCATAAGAACCTGTTGTCTGAAGTTGTGAAATCTCTTCCTGAGAAAGATTACCCATTGCTGCTGCAATACCCTTCATGAGCTTTCCGAACTTCTTTCCCATCGTACGGAAATTACATTTCACCTTCTTCACCAATACTCCAGAGCCTTCAACGAAGCGCAATTCCTTGACGTTTACTTCGTTCTTTATCAAGTCCTTGACTGCCTCTATATGATTCTTTTGTTCATCATCAACTGCAGGAATCATGATAGCCTGAAGCGGTTGCCTTACCTTGATATTTACTTTGCGACGAAGAGCAAGCACCATTGATGTGATTTTCTGTGCCATTCCCATACGGATTTCCAGATCCGAATCGATGAAGCTCTCGTCTGCCTCAGGGTATTTAGCCAAATGTACAGACTGTTCTCCACCTCTGCCCGTTGCTTTGGTCAGATCGAGATAGAGTTGGTCAGAGTAGAAAGGAGCAAAAGGCGCCAACAGTTTGGCTACAGTCTCAAGACATGTATAGAGAGTCTGGTAAGCCGACAACTTGTCCTTGCTCATCTCCTTGCCCCAGAAGCGTTTACGGTTCAGACGTACATACCAGTTGCTGAGGTCATCGTTTACGAAATTGTCAATCAGTCTGCCCGCACGTGTCGGGTCATAATTGCCGAGTTCTTTGTCAACACCCTTTATCAATGAATGAAGTGCGGAAAGAATCCAGCGGTCAATCTCCGGTCTCTCATTCAGAGGCACTTCAGGCTGAGAGTAGTCAAAGTCGTCTACATTAGCATAAAGACTGAAGAACGAATATGTATTGTATAGGGTGCCGAAGAATTTTCTTCTAACTTCGTCTACTCCCTTCTCGTCAAATTTCAAGTTGTCCCATGGCTCTGAATTCGTCATCATATAGAAACGCACCGGATCAGCACCATACTTGTCAATCATCGTGAACGGGTTAACGACATTTCCTTTGTGCTTCGACATTTTGTCTCCCTTGGCATCAAGAACGAGTCCTGTAGAGATGACGTTCTTGAAAGCGACACTGTCGAACACCATAGTTGCTATGGCATGCAGAGTGAAGAACCATCCACGTGTCTGGTCTACTCCCTCGTTGATGAAATCCGCAGGGAAAGCCAGACGCTTGTCTATCAGTTCTTTGTTCTCAAACGGATAGTGAATCTGCGCATAAGGCATAGAGCCTGAATCAAACCACACATCAATAAGATCGGTTTCTCTCTTCATTGCCTTTCCTGTAGGGCTTACCAAAACGATATTATCAACGTATGGTCTATGGAGATCCACCTTGTCATAATTTTCCTTTGAATAGTCACCTGGAACAAATCCTTTGTCTTTCAAAGGATTTGACTTCATATATCCCGCCTCTACACTCTTTTCTATCTCATCATAGAGTTCCTGAAGCGAACCGATACAGATTTCCTCTCCATCTTCATCACGCCAGATCGGAAGCGGTGTTCCCCAGAAGCGTGAACGAGAGAGGTTCCAGTCATTAAGATTCTCAAGCCAGTTGCCAAAACGTCCTGTTCCAGTTGATTCTGGCTGCCAGTTGATTGTCTTGTTGAGTTCTGCCATACGCTCCTTCTTTGCAGTGGAACGTATGAACCAACTATCAAGCGGATAATAGAGGATAGGTTTGTCTGTACGCCAGCAGTGTGGATAATTGTGCACGTGCTTTTCTATCTTGAACACGCTTCCCTCCTGTTTCATCTCCATACACAACACGATATTCAGGTCTTCAGCTTTTGCTGCAGCCTTCTCATCATATTTACCGTCCACATTGAATTCTGGAGCATAGGCGTTCTTTACGAAATCACCTGCATGATGTCCGTATTTTCCTTCATCCACGCAATCTTTCACGAAGTTTGCGTCAAGTTCATCAAGCGTGTAATATTTACCCTGCAGGTCAACCATAGGACGTGTCTCACCCTTCTTGTTAATCAGGAACAGGGATGGAATTCTAGCATCCTTAGCCACCTTGGCGTCATCTGCACCAAATGTTGGGGCGATGTGCACGATACCTGTACCGTCTTCCGTAGTGACATAGTCACCAAGGATAATGCGGAAAGCGCTGTCTTCCATTTCAACAAAGCTATCCTTGCCATTCTCTGCGACGAAGACTTTTTCGGGATGTGCCGAAGCATATTCGGCAACGAATGCAGGAGAGTTTTTATCAACCTTAGCCGTTGGCTTAACCCATGGCATCAGCTGCTTGTAATGTAATCCCTCAAGTTCAGTACCCATATACTCGCCAACGACACGATAAGGAACAACCTTGTCGCCATGCTTATAGTCATCCATCGGAGCCTCACTTCCTTCTGCCTTAAAATAGGAATGCAGAAGCGGTTCGGCGATTATGACAGTCACCTGCTCGTCATTGTAAGCATTGTATGTCTGTACAGCAAGGTATTTTATGGATGGACCCACACAAAGAGCAGTGTTTGAAGGCAAGGTCCAAGGAGTTGTCGTCCACGCCATGAAATATGGCTTGCCCCATTTCGTCCATTCTTCTTTCGGGTCAAGCACCTCAAAGAGGGCAGTACAGGTTGTATCCTTCACATCCCTGTAACATCCGGGCTGGTTAAGCTCGTGAGAACTGAGTCCCGTTCCTGCACCCGGACTGTAAGGCTGGATGGTATATCCTTTATACAGAAGATCCTTGCTGTACAACTGCTTCAGAAGCCACCACAAGGTTTCAATATATTTATTCTCGTATGTTATATAAGGATGGTCAAGATCTACGAAATATCCCATCTCCTCAGTTAGTTTTCTCCATTCGGCCGTGAACTTCATTACGTTCTCACGACACTTGTGGTTGTAATCCTCTACAGAGATATATTTGCTTGACTCTTTGTTGTCAATGTCTGCTTTGGTAATGCCAAGTTCCTTTTCCACTCCGAGTTCAACAGGCAGTCCGTGGGTATCCCATCCAGCCTTGCGGTGTACCTGCATTCCCTTCATCGTCTTATAGCGGTTGAAGGTATCCTTGATTGAACGGGCGAGCACATGATGAATGCCTGGATGACCATTTGCCGAAGGAGGACCTTCGAAGAACACAAACTGTGGACATCCCTCACGCTCATCAATAGACTTGTGGAATATATCATTCTTATTCCACATTTCCAATATCTCATTGTTTACTTTTGTCAGATCCAAGCCTGAATGCTCGGCAAATTTCTTGGTCATATGTTTTTTGTATTTGTTTCTTTACATTCTATTATCGAGCGGCAAAGATACACAAAAAATATTTTTCTGCAAAATACTTTATAAATTCTTTGCCATTAGACAAATAGAAGCCGTTCCATTCCTATTTATTATTACACGTTTGAAACAAAGAACGGATGAAGACAATGCAAAGGAAACAAGTTATGTTCCAAAAGAAAAGGAATACATATGGAGTACATACAAAAAATTCACTGAATTACATGTTGCAACTCAGTGAGTTTCATATCATAAGTAGCCGAGTTTTACGGCTTAACCCTATCAGTAATATTCCTTGTCTGCACTCTTTTCTGAATGCATAAAGAATAAATCAATCATCTTCTTCTGCTGCACGCAGTATTATGCTAGTAGCTCCGAGAGTGAACAGAGTGCCGTCATAAATCACGCGACGCTCTTTATCGCCAAGGATTTCATTGTCTACGAAAGTTCCAGTATAACTAGGTCCATCGCGCAATATATATTTTAGCTTGCCCGTCTTCTTGTCTCTCGAAACATTTATAACGCAATGGCTGATATCCATACTCGGGTCGTTTGTCTCTATCTTCAAGTCCACCTTCGCATTTTTCATATAGCGACCTATTATATTGTCACCCATCTTCAATGGCAAGACTTGTTTATAATGGAAGACATTCTCAATGACGACGATTGAACCACATCCATTCTCATCCGCATTCTCGTCTGGATTCTCGTCTTTCTGGCGTTCACGCAATTTCGACACACCCATTCGTATACCGAATTCCTTGCCACACTCTGGACATTGGAATACCAAAGACTGTCCGTCGGCATACTTTGTCTCGTCGAATATGATGTAGTTGTCACATTTAGGGCAGCGTACTCTTTTCATCTTTTTTTAGTTTTCCTTATATATCCAAGAACTTGAAAACATCTCATTTTCACGAAGTTGTGTCAATTCGCTTAAAGCTTTCGTTTTAGATTCGTAATTACCATATACCACCTTCAAGGATTCACCCTCCTGCTCAAGGACTCTGGCCTCGACCAACCCCTGCTCATGCAGACTCTTGACGAAAGCGTCGGCATTAGACTTGGTTATTCTGCAAGCCAGAACAATGCAATAGACTTCCGTCTGCATGTCTTTCTGCTTCGACACAGGTTCCACTCTTTTTATTGGGGGCTCGATCTTTTTATCCATAATATTGCCAGACTTGGCACTTGGAATGGCATTGATTTTCTCACCCACTACATTGGTTACTCCTGAGTTCGCATCTCTGGAAACCAAGTTATATAATAGACCGCTACCGATTCCACTCATTGAAACCGACGTCTCGTCATTTACATTATTAATCGGTGTCGCCAACATGAAGAAAGCCAAGACGGCACACGCTACGGCCAACACGTTACGTATCAGACTGACCTTTATACTGATTGTCTTCTCCGAATCAACGTCACCATCAGCGCATAGTTTTTCTGCGAGTTTCGATTCACCATACGGGAACACTTGCTGCGACTGCTGAGCAGCAGACTTTTCAGACCCACTCTGCTCCTCTGTAATAGATTTCACCGGCATATCAATTGCTGCAGGAATTGTCGCAGTCACGCCATCCTCAAGCAATAGAGACACATCTACACTCGACAAGCCATACAAAGACGGAGTAAGGATACCAGACTCACAAGGGTCGAATTCATAACGGCCGTCAGCATTCACGACTAAAGTTCCGATGTCGCTCAAATCATAGAAACCGTCTTTTTCCAACACCGATTTCAGTTCGCCAACTTCCTCGTCTATCTTTCTCATCGCCTCCGGATAGCTCATGTCGTACGCCTCGACATACGACTGCGCCAGAAGGGAGTCGTTCATATCGAGTTTCTGGTTGAACCCAAGCGTACGCAACGGCGGAAGATACACACCATCACGGGCATCATAGCGAGCATCTATATGATGCGCCACAAAGCCTCCCAAGCCTGGCACGACAACACAGTCATTGTCCAAAAGCAATATTTCAATATGTCTTTTCAATTCTATCACGTTGCAAAATTACACTTTTCCCATTACAATGCCAAATAAAACTTTCAAAACCAATCGGTGAAATAAAAAAAAGTAAAAAACACATACGGAATAAAATAATATTGATTACTTTTGCAACAAAATAAAATACGACCATGAACTTTATAAAGACCGCGATTGATGGAGTTTTCATTATAGAACCAAAAGTCTTCAACGACCCAAGAGGTTATTTCTTTGAGGCATTCAAACAGGAAGAATTCGAAAAGAACATCGGAAACGTGAACTTCGTGCAAGACAACGAATCGAAATCGTCTTACGGCGTCTTAAGGGGACTCCACTATCAAAAGGGAGAATATTCGCAGGCGAAACTCGTAAGGGTAATCAAAGGCAAAGTGGTTGACGTGGCTGTAGACATAAGAAAAAGCTCACCCACATTCGGCAAACACGTGAAGGTGGAACTCAGCGAAGACAACAAAAGACAACTTTTCATACCGAGAGGATTTGCCCACGGATTTCTTGTCTTGAGCCAAGAAGCAATATTCACATACAAGGTAGACAACGTGTATGCCCCACTGTATGAAGCATCCATACGATTCGACGACCCGGAAATCAACATAGAATGGCCTATCGAAAAAAAAGACGTGCAGGCAAGCGACAAAGACTTCAACGGAAAACTATTTTCCGAGGCAGTCTTGTTCGAATGATGCAAATACGCCGACAATCTCTTGACAGAGACTCAAAATGAACACAGATGCCTTATGGCACACAACATCTAATGACAATGAACATAAAGACTTTCATCCTTTTGGTTTTCTTGTGCACGACTGCCTTTTCATGCAAAAACAAAGGAGAAGACACAGCCGTACGTACAGAAGACCTGAAGGCAAAACAACTTTTTCAAGGCATATGGGTAGACTCTGACGAAGAGAATGTCGTCTTCAAAGTCAAAGGGGACACCATATACTACCCAGACTCCCTGAGCCAGCCTATCAAATTTGCCATATATGGCGACACTCTGGAACTAAAAAGCGCAAACGACTCTAAATACGCCATATTAAAACAATCGGCGCATATATTTGAATTTAAAAACTCAAATGGCGACATAGTGAAACTGATAAAAGGCGAAGACCCGAGCTTTGAACTACAGTTCGCCAACAAGAAGCCAACGAGCGTAAACCAGAACAAGACAATTAAAAGCGACACCATATTGTTCTGTAACAATGAGAGATACCACTCTTACATTCAAGTAAATCCTACAACATATAAAGTGTTGAAGACATCATATAATGATGACGGGCTGGAAATCGAAAGCGTATATTTCGACAACACTATCCACCTGGGGATCTTCAAGCAGGAAACAAAGATTTTCTCAAAAGACTTTAAGAAAAGCGACTTCACACAATATGTTCCCAAAGACTTTCTGAAACAGAGCGTATTGAGCGACCTTACAGCAAGCACATCCGACAGCAAAGGATTCCACTATATAGCAGAACTCGCCATCCCCGACAGCTATGTAAGCTACATGGTGAATATTGTCATAACGACTGACGGAAAGATTTCAATGAACGTAACGAAATAGAAGGCCAAGACGCAAAGAGACCAGAAAAGTTCAAGACGAACATCTTCTGAACTCCGAACATGTTATGGCAGTGGCTATTGCCACATTCAGACTTTCTGCAGTCTGGCGCCCCTCAGGAAAGTTCGGTATCAGAAGCCTGTTGTTTATACGGCTTCGCATAGCTGCGGAAATGCCATTCCCCTCATTCCCCATCACTATAATACCGTTGGGAGTGAGGGATTTCTTATAAATATCTTCACCATCAAGGAATGTTCCATAAACGGGATAACCGGCGGGGAGCGAATCGAAAAGCACTTGCAAATCGCAATATTCAACCCGCACTCTGGCGATACTGCCCATAGTAGCCTGCACGACCTTGGGGTTATACACGTCAGCGGTGTTACGGCTGCAGAAAATTTTCGTTATACCAAACCAATCGGCCACACGTATGATAGTGCCCAGATTACCAGGATCCTGCACCCCATCAAGGGCAATGTAAAGGGAAGAATCGTCGAAATCACATTTAGGCTGACTCACAAGCATCGGGAATACGGCAAGCACTCCCTGTGGATGCTGCAAGAAACTGATTTTACGCAGTTCATCATCCGTGACAACAACTATATCATTATCTATCTGAGGATTAGAATCTATCCACCCCTGAGTGGCAAAAAACATTTTCGGCTTCAGTATCTCCATCAAATCTGACACCACCTTAGGACCTTCTGCAACGAAACAACCCTCTTTGTCGCGTCCTTTCTTTGACTGCAACGAATGAACTAATTTTATCTGATTCTTGCTTAACATTTCATTTTATAGTTTTTGAGCCACAAAAGTACAATTTTTTTTATACTTTTGCACAACAAAACCAAGAGAAGTGACGAACAAACCTATAAAACATATCTTAATACACTTTTGTGTGGCGTTTATGACATCTGTCATGACGGGATGCAGCATAACCAAATTCATACCGGAAAACGAGTTTCTCATTAACAAGGTGATGATAGAGAGCACAGACAAAAGCATAAACGCTTCAGAATATGAACCATATATAAAGCAGAAAGGAAACACAAAGTGGTTTTCAGCACTACGCATACCACTTGCGACATATTCACTTGCAGGCAAAGATTCAACAAAGTGGATCAACAAGACTTTAAAGAATATCGGGGAAAAGCCAGTAACTCTGGATTCCACACTTACAGAATCGACTTGCAACGATCTTCGAAGCGCAATGCAGAACAACGGGTTTCTCAATGCCAATGTGGAGACCCGTACGAAGATTCATAAGAAAAACAAGATTGATATAACATACATCCTTACTCCCGGGAAGAAATTTCACATAAACAACATAACATACGACATCCAAGACGACAACATCGAAAAGAAGCTTGATGTAATATACCCTAAAGAAAAAAGGATAAAGGCAGGAGCGGTATTCAGCATCAACAGTCTTGAACAGGAGCGCCGAATTATAACATCTGCCCTGACAAACAATGGATATTACCACTTTCACAAGAATTTCATATCGTATACGGCAGACTCAATACCTGGCAAAGAACTTGTAGATTTGATACTCCACATAGCAAAATACGAAAAACCAGGAGTAAAGACAGACACACTACATACTTGCTACAAGATAAACAATATTATCTACAGTAGCACAGAAGGAGACAGAATTCCATTGCGAGCTAATGTGCTTAAGGAAAACACATGGCTCGAAGAAGGTAAGCCCTTCAGTTCTGAAATGCTCAAAAGAACATATAACAGTCTCGGAAAGCTTCAAGCTGTGAAATACACGAACATTCAATTCAAAGAAGCAGGTGAAGGCCTGCTCGACTGCAACATCAGAGTGAGTCCGAGCACCCCCAACAGTATCAGTTTCCAACCTGAAGGTACAAATACAGCCGGAGACCTTGGTGCCGCAGTATCGCTTACATACGAAAACAGGAATCTGTTCAGAGGCTCTGAAGTGTTCAGCGTGAAACTAAGAGGGGCTTACGAAGCGATAACCGGTCTTGAAGGCTACCAGAATCAGAATTATATAGAATACGGAATAGAGTCAAAGATTCTTTTCCCCAGCTTCATGTGTCCGTTTCTGTCATATGACTTCAAAAGGCGTTCTTACTCTACGACGGAAATCGGAGTGAGCTATAACCTGCAAAACCGTCCAGAGTTCCACAGACGAGTATTCTCAGGCTCTGTAAGATACAGATGGACAGACTCTAGCCAAAAACACCAATACAAAGTTGACATCATAGACCTCAATTATGTCTATATGCCATGGATATCATCTACATTCAAAGACAACTATCTTGATAATGTAGACAATAAAAACGTCATTTTGAAATACAACTACGAAGATCTCTTCATCATGAAAATCGGATTTGGAATGACATACAGCCACAAAAACAATGCATTCAAAATAAACTGCGAGACAGCCGGTAATATCCTCAACGGTATATCGCATATCACGAAAATGCAGAAGGATGCCAATAAACACTACAAGATTTTCAACATCGCTTATGCCCAATATGCGAAATTCGACTTCGACTACACACACAAGTTTTCGTTCGACCAGAACAACCAGCTTGTTATGCATGCAGCTCTCGGTGTGGCCTATCCTTACGGCAACAGTACAGTCTTACCGTTTGAAAAGAGATATTTCTCCGGTGGTGCGAACTCGGTCAGAGGCTGGAGCGTACGCGGACTCGGCCCAGGTAGCTTCAAAGGCAAAGATGGCGCCATTGACTTCATAAACCAAACTGGAGACATGAAACTCGACCTCAATATGGAATTCAGAACCGCCTTGTTCTGGAAACTACACGGAGCGGCATTCATTGATGCTGGAAACATTTGGACATTGAGAGAATACAAGGAACAACCAGGTGGACAGTTCCATCTGGACTCTTTCTACAAACAAATTGCCGTTGCCTATGGATTGGGGATACGCTTGAACTTCAGCTATTTCATCCTGCGCTTCGACATGGGAATGAAAGCAATAAATCCAGCTTACGAATCTAAAAATGATCATTATCCATTATTCCACCCGAACATGAACAGAGATTTTGCATTCCATTTCGCTGTAGGCATGCCATTCTAAATAATCACAACAACTAACAGAAAATACAAATCAAGAGACAAACCACTTCTGTCAGTACTTTCGAAAACGGCAAGACTTGCACAATTCAAATGGGAAAAGACTCTACACGTTTTCAACATAAATAAGGGGACATATCTCATGACATGCCCCCTTAATTTATGTTTCCAACAGACCTTTATTCTTTTCCGTCGATTTCTGCTTCATGAACCTTAATCAGCTCCTGCTGAATATCGTTAGGAACAAGTTCATAGCTTGCGAACTTAGTTGTGAACGAAGCTCTACCACCTGTTATAGAACTCAGTGAGATACTGTAGTTTGAGAGTTCCTTCAATGGAATCTTCGCCTGAAGCTTCTGATAACCTGCCTCAGAATCCATTCCCATGATTAGAGCACGGCGTCCCTGAAGGTCACTCATCACATCTCCCATGAAATCTGAAGGGACAAAAACTTCCAGATCATAAATCGGCTCAAGAATCTTTGGACCTGCATTCTTGAATGCCTCTGAGAACGCATTTCTTGCAGCCAACATGAATGACAACTCATTGCTGTCTACCGGATGCATCTTTCCATCATAAACGACAACACGAACATCACGAGCATAGCTTCCAGTAAGCGGTCCCTGCTCCATACGCTCCATCACTCCCCTCAAGATTGCAGGCATGAAACGTTGGTCGATGGCTCCTCCAACAACAGAGTTGATGAATACAAGTTTGCCTCCCCAATCCAAATCAACGACCTCCTTGTTCTTGATATTCATCTTGAACTCCTGGCCATTGATATTGTAAGAAACAGGATCCGGCATTCCCTCGGCATAAGGTTCTATGATAAGATGTACCTCACCGAACTGGCCAGCTCCACCTGACTGTTTCTTGTGACGATAGTCTGCACGTGCAAGTTTTGTGATTGTTTCACGATATGGAATACGTGGTTCCTGATACTCAACCTGCAATTTCTCATTGTTTTCAAGTCTCCATTTCAATGTACGCAAATGGAACTCTCCCTGTCCGTGAACGATAGTCTGACGAAGTTCCTTGCTCTGCTCAACGACCCATGTCGGATCTTCCTGTCTCATCTTAGTCAGAGCAGCCATAAGCTTTTCTGTGTCAGCTTCGTTGACAGCCTTTATCGCACGTGAATATTTTGAGTTAGGATATTTGATGAAATCAAATCTATTCTCGCAGTCTTTACTGTTGAGAGTATTACCGGTCTTGACATCCTTCAATTTTACCGTACAACCGATATCCCCAGCTTGCAACTGCTCTACAGACTGACGGTTAGCTCCTGCACATACGAAGATATTCGCCATACGCTCCTTTGATCCACGGTCTGCATTCGTCAAATCATCACCCGGCTTCACGCTTCCGCTCATAACCTTAAAATATGAGACTTCACCAATATGCGGCTCTACTCCTGTCTTGAAGAAATACAAAGAAGTAGGCGCGTCGGTATCGGCAGGAACTTCCTGTCCTCTCGTATTATGCACCTTCGGCATGTCACTAACGAACGGCACTACGTTACCAAGGAATTCCATCAAGCGACGAACGCCCATACTCTTGCCTGCACAAACGCAGAACACTGGGAATATCGAGCGTGTGATGAGTCCCTTGCGGATACCCTCACGCATCTCATCCTCTGTAAGTGTCTCTTCTTCAAAGAATTTCTCCATCAGAGTCTCGTCGTTCTCTGCAGCAGCCTCAACGAGCTCCTTATGTAGAGCCATAGCCCTCTCCATCTCTTCTTCAGGAATATCCTCGATGATAGGTGCACCGCCCTCAGGCGTCCATGAATATTTCTTCATGAGAAGCACGTCGATAAGGGAATTGAATTCTGGTCCCGTATTCAAAGGATACTGTATCTGCACGCACTTGGTGCCGTAGATATCTTTCATTTGTGCAATAATGGATTCAAAATCACACTTCTCGCTATCCAACTGGTTGACGAGGAAGATAACCGGCTTCTTCAGCTTGTCTGTATATCTAAATAAATTCTGAGTTCCGACCTCCGGACCATACTGACCGTTAATAAGCACCAATGCCTGGTCTGTGACATTAAGCGCTGTAATTGCTCCGCCCACAAAATCATCTGAGCCAGGGCAATCGATAATATTCAGTTTCTTGTTATTCCACTCCACATTAAATACAGTAGAGAATACAGAATAGCCATATTCCTGTTCTACTGGAAAGTAGTCACAAACCGTGTTCTTTGCTTCTATTGTACCACGGCGCTTGATGACACCACTCTCATACAACATCGCTTCGGCAAGAGTAGTCTTGCCGGAACCCGCACTGCCAAGCAAGGCAATGTTCTTGATTTCATTAGTCTGGTAAACTCTCATGTTATTATAGATTTTAGATTTGTCGTTCCAAGTGCTTTCATGTTCTTGTGGCGACTTAATTAGATTTAACGGCAACTAAGTTATCATATTTTCTTCATTTTACAAAATATTTGCTACAAAAAATCCTGTTTTTTAAAACATATTAGTACTTTTGCAATACAAAAATTACAAATTATGTCAGGATTATACGTTCACATCCCATTTTGCAAGAGCCGTTGCATCTATTGCGGCTTCTATTCAACAACTCACGAAGAACTTCGTTCACGTTACGTAGACAGCCTTTGCGAAGAATTAAGGTTGAGAAGGGATTATCTGGACGACAGAATCTCCACGATATACCTTGGAGGTGGCACGCCTTCACAGCTCTGCCAAACTGACATTGACAGGATTTTCGATGCCATATATAAATATAATAAGGTGGAAGACTCCATAGAAGCGACTTTTGAATGCAACCCAGACGACATCACGGAATCTCTTGCCGATTATATAAAAAGTTCTCCCATCAATAGGGTCAGTATGGGAGCACAGTCTTTTTCTGACGATATTCTATCCTTCATAAGGAGAAGGCACAATGCGTCACAAATCATATCGGCGGTGGAAAGGCTGAGAAAGGCTGACGTGTCGAACATCAGCATTGACCTAATGTTCGGATTTCCACAAGAAAGCATACAAACATGGAGGACAGACATTGAAAGCGCCCTCAACCTGGAGATTGAGCACATCTCTGCTTATAGTCTGATGTATGAAGAGGGGACTGCAATGACAAAACTTCTTCTTGAGAACAGGATAAAGGAATGCGACGAGGAAACGTATCTTGCCATGTACAACATACTTATAGACAAACTTGTTGCTGCCGGATACGAACATTACGAGATAAGCAACTTTGCAAAAAGCGGTTACCGGTCTATACACAACAGCAACTATTGGAATGACATCCCATACCTGGGCATCGGAGCTTCTGCACATTCTTTCAACCGAATGTCAAGACAATGGAACATTGACGACATATCGTCCTACATGGAATCTATCAGTAATAAAACGATTCCTGCCGAAACTGAATTTCTAACCAAGGACTCAAGATTTGACGACGTGGTCATGACAAGACTACGCACATGCGAAGGAATTGACATGATCGGCATAAAGAAAAATTTTGGCGAAGACTATCTTGCCTTCCTGTACAAAGAAGCTGCCCCACATATCGAAAATGGATTGATGACACTCGAAGGCAGCCACCTACATCTGACAAGGAAGGGACTGTTTGTGAGCGACAGCATTATCAGCGACTTGATGCACGTATAGGAAACAAGAAACCGGAAGCATAATCTTCACTTCAAACGATTTGCGTAGATACATTGAAGCAGCGTAATGCCAAGACCATACGCTGCTTCAATGATATGACATGCAAAGATGAATTACTTCTGTATCTTGTTGTCTACAGGGAAAACCACAACCGGATTATAAGACTTGGCCTCTTCAAAGTCCATAAGTGCATAAGCAATTATTATAACTGTATCACCTACAACACATTTTCTTGCAGCTGCACCATTAAGGCAAATACATCCGCTGCCACGCTCTCCCTTGATTATATATGTTTCAAAACGTTCTCCGTTATTGTTGTTTACTATCTGAACCTTTTCACCAGCTATAAGATTAGCCGCATCCATCAAGTCCTCGTCTATGGTTATGCTACCCATATAATTCAGATTTGCCTCTGTAACCTGAACACAATGCAGCTTGCTCTTCAAAACTTCAATCAACATGATAAATATCTTTTATTTGGCGTTATATTTTATATGATCTATAAGCCTGACTGGCTTCTTTCCACAATACACAGTAATACATCCTACCGTATCCGAAGAATCCTCCCAGTTCTCTACATCCTGCAATGTATCGCCATCAACAATAGAGAAGTATTCCACTTCTAATCCGTCCACGGCATTGATACTGTCCACTACCCAATCATGGGTTTCTTTCAAAGTGTGCTTCTTCGCATAATCCACGCTCTCGTTAAGATATTTGAATATCATGGGAGCAACAGAACGCTCATCTGAAGCCAACAATGTGTTGCGAGACGACTTTGCCAATCCGTCCTCTTCTCTGACAATAGGACATTCAACAATATTCAACTTCAGACCTAGATATTTCACCAACGCCTTGATTACTGCAATTTGCTGCCAATCCTTTTCTCCGAAATAAGCCTTGTCTGGACGTACGATGTAAAACAACCGGCTTACGACCTGGCATACTCCGTTGAAATGTCCTGGTCTGTGAGCGCCTTCCATAACCGTTGTCACTGGTGGAAATTCAAAGCTTCTCGTATCAGGCGATGGATAAACTTCTTCTACAGAAGGAGCAAACACACAATCAGCCCCTACGGATTCCAACAACTTACAATCCTCATCAAGTGTACGCGGATAAGTATTCAGGTCGGTTTTATCATTGAACTGCGTCGGATTGACAAATACCGACACTACTGTAACGTCATTGTCCGAAACGCTTCTTTTAACCAAAGACGCATGTCCTGCATGAAGAGCTCCCATCGTGGGAACAAGACCTACTGTTTTTTTATTCTTACGAGCTTCGAACAACTCGTTCTGGAGGTCTGCTATCTTACTAAAAACTTTCATTATATTATATTTATAAACCTTTTCCAAAAATGCCAATCACCCGAAAGAGACCGACTGCGAATGAAAAATCGGTGCAAAATAACAACATTTTTCTTAAACAAGAAAGAATATGTTTAAAAAAAAGCCAATTAGCAATGAGTTTTGAGCAATTTTGCGAGAAGCAAGGCACCAAGTAAGTTTTTTTTCGTATCTTTGCAAAGATTAAAGAAAAACAATGATGAAGTCAAAAAAAATTCTATTTATCAACCAAGAGATAACGCCTTACGTTTCTGACAGCGAATTGTCCCACATAGGCCGCGAGCTTCCTCAGTCCATACTTGAAAAAGGATATGAAATCAGGACCTTCATGCCCAAATGGGGAAACATAAACGAAAGGAGAGGCCAGCTACACGAAGTGATTCGTCTTTCAAGGATGATGATAATCTTTGATGACACTGACCACCCTCTGATAATCAAGGTCGCTTCAATCCCTTCGACAAGGATACAGGTATATTTCATCGACAACGACGACTACTTCACAAAGAGACTCATGGCAAACGATGAAAACGGCGAAGAATACGAAGACAACGGCGAACGTTCAATATTCTTCGCAAGAGGCGTACTGGAGACAATAAAGAAGCTGCATTGGACCCCTGACATCATCCATTGCCAGGGGTGGATAGGCAACATTGTACCCTATTATGTGAAAACCGCATACAAGGACGAGCCTTCGTTCGCAAACACCAAGATCATCACATCCCTCTTCGGAAACGGTTTGAAGAAGGACATTGAGAAAACATTTGGACAATGTCTTGAATTCAAGGATGCCCATAGCGACATACTGAAGAACTACAATGAGAAATTCGACTTCACAGAATTCGAAAAATTGGCCATCGACTATTCCGACGGTGTCATAGAGGCAGGTCCTGGCGTCAACCAACAACTTGTTGAATATACAAAATCGAAGGGTATTCCATTCATGTCTCAGGCTGCCGCAACAGAATTAGACGTTGACGCATACGACAATTTCTACGACAGCATCTTGGAGTAAATTCCATAAACACAGAAAAACAAATACATTTCATGAAAGCAAAACAGGTATTTCTAAGCCTCGCATTAATATTTTCTTGTCTATGCTCTTGTGATGACAATACTGACAACATCGGAGGAAGCATCATCGACGACCTCGACAACATCAATGTCACCGCAAGATCTTTCCCTATAAGTTCAAAATCCGTGAAGGCTGACTCTGTATATTCAAGATCAGCCACTGGATATTTGGGAAAAGTGAAAGACCCTGAAACAGGAGCATTCGTGAAAGGAGACTTCCTGACACAATTCTATACTCTTGAAGGAACACAACTGCCTGCAGAAAAATCAATAGTAAGCAGACTCAAAGACGGCTCAATAATAGCAGACTCGTGCGTGATCTACCTATATTACGACAAGTATTATGGCGACTCTCTGTCTACCATGAAACTCAATATGCTAGAGTTGTCAAAGCCAATGGAGGAAAACAAGAAATATTATTCAGACTTCAACCCATTGAAGTCTGACGATAATTATTGTCGCACAGATGAGGGAAGAGTCAACGTCAACAAGACTTATACCTTATATGATTTGGCATCAGACACCGTACCAAAGAAAATCAAGATCAATCTGCCGAATTCAGAACTCGACGAAAATGGCAACTTGATAGAAGAAAAGGCTGCATACAAGGATAAGGAGAAAAAAGGATACTATAACTATGGTACTTATATAATGCAAAAATACTATAGTAATCCCAAGCTCTTCAAAGATTCATACAGCTTCATCCACAACATCTGTCCCGGTTTCTATTTCAAATCATCAGATGGACTTGGCTCAATGGCTTATATAAATATGAGCCAGATGCTTGTATATTATAAATACAAGTATGAGAAGACCACCAACGGTGAGAAAAAAGACACAACTGTAAATGTCGTGACTACATTCGCAGGTACAGAAGAAGTAATACAGTCGACACGTATTTCCAACGACAATGCCGCCATAGACAAGATGGTTGAGGAAGGAAACAAGAACGACATCACTTACATCAAGTCACCTGCGGGAATATTTACCGAACTGACAATTCCTGTGGACGAGATTCTAAACGGACACGAGAACGACACAATCAATTCTGCGCGCATTTCCCTTACGAGGATAAACAACACGAAGCACGAGAAATACAATCTGGACATCCCCACCACCCTTCTCCTCATACCTAACGATATGCGCACAAGTTTCTTCGAAGAAGGAAAGATACCGGACAATGTACAGACATACACCGCCGTCTTCGCAACAAGCGACCAGTCGTCATTGGCTAAACAAAACTCATATACCTTCCACAATGTGGCAAACCTGATTGCTTACATGAGCAGGAAACGCTCTGAAGGCATCAAGGAATATGAAGGAAAAGGAATGTCGAGCGCAGATGCCAAGACTATGTGGGAGAAAAAACACCCTACATGGAACAAGGTACTTGTCATACCTGTAGAAACGACTTATGTCACAACGGGACAAACGACGAAGCTCGTAAAAGTGACAAACGACATGAGCCTTACGGCATCGAAGTTTGTGAAAGGCTCTATGACAGGTGACGCCAATATTACAATAGACGTAGTATACAGTAAATTCCAGAAATAATATACATCAATACAAATGGCAGACAATTTCTTGGAACGACACATGCTTGATTATGAAAAGAAGAAAGCTAAATGGATAGCGCGGAAAAAGCATATCAAGCTGAAAGGTCACAACAGGATTGAAAAGCCTGAAGATGAAGCTTTGTAACACTCAAGAAGCGCCACGCATAAATACGTCGGCGCTTCTTTTAAATTATAATACAGTCAAGAACCAACTAAAAAAGGATAAGCAAACAAAGGTTCTACAGACAGTTATCATAAAGCAAACAAATTAGAATATAAGGTGAAAAGACTACGCCACATAACCACGACTATAATTTGGACCGTCATGTCCATTTACATAGCATTGTCAATACTGCTTCACATACCGTCAGTACAGGCATATACAGGAGCTTATGTGGCAAAAATCTTGAGAAAAACTTTTGGCACAGAAATAACCATAAGCAACATAAATTTAGGTTTCCTCAACAGGGTCATTATTGACGACTTCAACATGCTAGACAAAAGCAACAAAGACATGTTGCACGCCTCCCGCGTATCTATCAGTATAGACATTCTGGAACTAGCCAAAGGAAATATCTCTATCTCATCGGCTCAAATATTCGGATTGAGAGCAAAATTATACAAGAAAGACAAATATTCACAACCAAATTTCCAATTCGTAATTGATTCACTTTCTTCTGATAAAAAAGAGGAAAGCGAACTTGATTTGAGAATTAACTCTTTCATCATAAGAAACGGAGCGATACAATATGACCAATGGGATATGCCGAACACTTCGAATAAACTATCTCCCTACCATATCCACGTTTCCGACATCAGCTCACACATAATAATAAGACACATCACAAACGATATGGCCAACGCCATAGTCAAGAAGCTATCGTTCAAAGAGCAATCCGGCCTCAACATAGGCAAACTGACATTCAGTGCTCTTGTAACTCCCCAAAAGGCATCTGTCAAGAATTTCAGACTATGCCTGCCCCACAGTACAATTTATTCAGACTCCATTACCGCCACCTATAGAACAGATGGCGGTAGCATTGTCGGCAATACCATTAAAGGCAAAGGAAACATCATTGGAAACAATATAACGCTTTCCGACTTTGCCTTCATCGTGCCAGAGCTGAATGATCTTTCCAACAAGTTAAACTTAGTTGCAGATTTCTCTTACACCGACGGCAAAGCAAAAGTCAGCAGACTGTCATTATATTCACAAGACACAGCATTCAAGTTTAATGCCAATGGCATGTTTACTCCTTTCGACGGCTGCAAGACATGGAAAGCAAAGATAAGCCAGCTGTCTGTAAACGAGAGTTATTTGGCATTGGTTTTCAAAGCTGCAAGAACTGCCAGAATAGATATCCCCACCCCATTGACAAAACTTAAAGCAATTACCGCCGCTGCAACATGTGAAACTAACAATGACAACATCAGTGCATGCGGAAATGTAAACACGAATCTAGGAAATATTCAGTTTGCTATCCAGAAAAGGGCAACGAAACTAGCTGCTGAAATTTCAGCCGGCCGCATCAATCTGAATGAACTATTGGCAGACAATAAATTCGGGAATATAAGCGCAAACCTGCACGGCGAAGCCCGCATCCACAACAACAAAATAACTGATACCAAAGTCAGAGGTCGAATTTCAGACTTTGAATACAACAAATATACATACAAAGACATTGACATCGATGGTGCGTATAACGGCACAGACATAAACGGCAGACTTAATGTGAACGACGAGAACTGCCATTTGTCTCTCATCGGATCCATCAAGAACTTCATGAAGTCGCCCATTTCAGACATTTCAATGGATTTGAAGAATATTAATCCGCAACGCCTCAACATAACGAACAAATGGGGTGATGCAAGATTCTCTACACAGATCAACATCTGCGCCACAGGAAAGAGTCTGTATGATCTGACAGGAAAGCTGCAACTGAAAGAATTCAGCATGCAGTCACCTACAGAGAACTACTCACTCAACGAACTGACAGCGAATATCAACAAAGGAGACATCGACATCAAGTCTGATATCGGTGAAATTGAAATCAGAGGCAAATACCAATTCTCTACAATCGGACAGAGTATGCTTTCCATCATCAAGAAGCAACTGCCTACGGCTCCTGGCATCGAACGCAATAAAGTGTATTGTGCAGACAACAATTTCTCTCTCAAAGCAAACATATACGATACTAAATGGATCCACGCTATCTTAGGCATACCATACACATCGAACGAGCCGATTCATATCAAAGCAAACATCAACGACATGAAAAAAGAGATAAACGCTGATGTTACAATGCCTGGATTCACTTACGCAGGAGAATCTTTCAAGAACGCCAAGCTCAATGTCAAGACAGTCAACGACAGTCTGATTGCCGAATGCAACATAAAGAAAATTGAAGACAAGGGAAAGAGCATTCTTCTGAATGTCAAGGCAAGCGCTATAGACAATAAGTTAAACAGTCATATCGACATGGCCTACAACTCACCGCTGAACATACGAGGCACTATTGAAACAGAAACAAGCTTCTATAATGATGCAAATAATGAAAAATCGGCATATATAAACATCAAGCCCTCCACACTGTCTCTTAATGACACAATATGGCACATATCTCCTTCGAGCATCATATACAACAAGGACAAGATACAGGTAAACCACTTTGCCATAGGGCGTGACAGACAGTTCATAAAAATTTACGGAAAGGCGACAAGCAGTGCTGACGACTCTCTTAGGGTAGATCTGCAAAACGTTGACGTGAACTATATCCTGAACTTAGTCAACTTCCATTCTGTAACCTTCGGCGGACAGGCTTCGGGAACTGCATATCTAAAGTCAATCATGCAAGATCCAGACGCCTGGGTGGACCTCACTGTCGATAACTTCAAGTTCCAGGACGGAAGGATGGGCAAGTTATTCGCCAACGTGAAATGGAACAAGCACGACAAGCAGATAGACATCGACGCCCATGCGGATGATGACAACAATGTCAAGACAATCATCAAAGGCTATGTCTCCCCAGAGAAGAATTATATAGATCTCGGCATAACCGCCCATAATACAAACATTGAGTTCTTGAAAAGCTTTTGCGGAAGTTTCATGAACAAAATCGACGCACATGCCAATGGTTTTGCACAGGTATTCGGAGATTTGAGCGAGGTAAACCTCCAAGGACTATTGGTTGCCGACGGCACTATCGGCATCAGTCCACTCAACACTGTATACAGACTGAAGAACGACACGATAAGAATGGTACCCGACGAAATCATATTCAAGGGTGACACCGTAACAGACCGACACGGCAATGTGGCAACGGTCACTGGAGCCTTGCATCACAAGCATCTGACGAGGCTGACATTCGACCTCGGCATACATGCCAACAAATTTCTGTGTTACGACTTCAACGACTACGGCAACAACTCATTCTATGGCACAGTATACGGCACCGGCGACTGCAATATCACCGGTCGCCCACACAGCATTGTATTCGATATTGACATGACACCAAACAAAGGTTCGTTCATAGAATACAATGCGGCTAGTCCTGACGCCATAACCGACAGTAATTTTCTCAGATGGGTCAGTCACGAAACGCCAAAAGTCGAGAACAATACAGAAGACTACTATTATCATGCAACAAAGAAAGATGAAGATGAGAAGGATCTGAACGACGCTTCCGACATGTTCATCAACTTCAACGTGGCCGCTACCCCCGACTTCACCCTCCGTGTGTTGATGGACAAGGCTACCGGCGACAAGATATCCCTCAACGGGAACGGTGCTCTTAAAGCCACATATTTCAACAAAGGCAGCTTTGACATGTACGGCACATACGTCATCGACCATGGTTCTTACAACCTCACAATACAGAACATCATAAAGAAAGATTTCCGCTTCCAGCAAGGCAGCAACATCGTTTTCGGCGGCAACCCGTTCAACTCTCAGCTGAACCTCAAAGCCATATACCCCGTCAATGGTGTTTCACTCGCTGATTTGCGCATCGGAAACAGCTTTTCAAGCAACAACGTAAAGGTAGATTGCATCATGAATATCGGCGGAACGCCAGAGACCATAAAGGTAGACTTCGACTTTGACATGCCCACAGTAAACAATGATGCCAAGCAAATGGTGAGATCATTGATAAACAGCGAGGAGGAAATGAACCAGCAAGTGGTATATCTGCTTGCCATAGGACGATTCTACACAGACTCAAAAAACAACTCAAAACAGGAAGATGCACAGCAAAGCCAGACAAGTCTTGCTATGCAAAGTCTGCTCAGCGGAACGATAAGCCAACAGGTAAACAATATCCTGGGCACACTGATAAAGAACAACAACTGGAACTTCGGCACCAACATAAGTACTGGTACCGAAGGTTTCAACAATGCAGAATACGAAGGACTGCTTTCAGGAAGCCTGTTCAGCAACAGGCTCCTGATAAACGGACAGTTCGGGTATAGAGACAACCCCAACACCACGTCGTCGTTCATCGGTGATTTTGACGTTAAGTATCTGCTTACTCCCAACGGGAGCGTTGCCATTAAAGTATACAATCAGACCAATGACAGATACTTCACGAAATCATCACTCAACACCCAAGGACTTGGAATCATACTGAAGAAGGATTTCAAGACATGGTGGGATTTGTTCAAGACAAAGAAGAAGAAGATTGTCAAACGTTGACCTTCTTCTCAACGAAATATTTCGGGCGTTCTTTCACCTCAAGATACACTTTACCAATATATTCACCAGTAACGCCACATGCCAGAAGTATCGAACCGCCAATGAACCACATGCTCACGAGCAATGAAGTCCAACCCTCTATGGTATTACCCGTAAAATGTTCATACAATGCATATATGATGACACCTATGGCTACAAGAATGAATATTATACCCAAATATGAAATCAACCTCAATGGTTTCACTGAAAATGAAGTAATTCCCTCAATGGCAAAAGCCAGCATCTTGTTCAATGGATATTTAGACTCTCCAGCAAAACGCTCACTCCTGTTATAATACACACACGTAGAAGGATAACCGACAGATGCTGCAATACCCCTCAAGAACAGATTACTCTCCGGATATTTCATCATAGCCAGCATCGCTCTCCTGCTCATGAGCCTGAAGTCAGCATGGTTGTATATCACCTTGCCGCCGAGTGCATTCATAAGCTTATAGAAAGCCAAAGCCGTTGTACGCTTGAAGAAAGTATCCGTCTTGCGCTCCTTTCTGACTCCAAACACTATGTCATTCCCCTTATGATATTCATTCACCATTTCATAAATGGCATTAACATCGTCCTGCAGGTCGGCATCAATAGAAACAGAAGCATCAGAATGTTCTGAAGCCCATTTCAAACCTGCATGCAAGGCATACTGATGACCACGGTTGCCTGATAGTTTCAACCCGCCAACCATAGGAGAATCACCGGCAAAAGCCTCTATCATCTGCCATGTGCGGTCTTTGCTCCCATCATCCACAAACAACACCATTCCTTCTGAAATGCCTCCATCAGACTTCAGCTTGTCTAACACGCCAAGCAATCGCTGTTTCGTTTCATTCAGAACTTCTTCTTCATTATAACATGGTACAACAATTACAAGTTTCATATTCATACAGGTTAGCAATAAAACTTATTATCTAATACTAAATCACTTTTTCATAAAAGAATACAAAGTGAGGAATCTCTTGTCGTCACAACTTTTGTGATTGAAACGTTTGATTTTCTTCAACTCATAATCTGGAAATGAAGCCACAAATTCCTTATAGTCATCATCTCCCATTATCATATATCCCTTGTTTGGCCTGTTCTGGTCGAGAGGCACAATACGATCACCAAGATAGAAATTCACAGAGAACTGATGCATCCTACCTCTCTGGCCTACTCTGAAATCCTTTCTATAGTCCCAGATTTTCCCATCTGGCACAAGTTGTTGCATTTCCCTGGCCATATGATAATCAGACTTCACGTCATACACAGAAGGCAATATGAGTCCATCAATCATCATAAATACAACGGCGACAATTCCAGCTACAGAAACTCCCAATCCATCAACGGACATTTTTTTCCAATTAGACAAGAACAAATACGCTACACCCAATGCAAAGAGCAGGAATAGCACTATTTGCAGATACGGTAAATTCATGAAGTTATGGACATAAGCCAGATACTCGGCTGCATGTTTTCCACTAAAAGAAACTCCAGACAGGATCCCTGTCCTTACAAGCAGCACAAGCAGCGGCAATGAAACGGCAATGCCGACAAACGCCTTCGCATAGCCTACCACAATCCTTCGGTTTCTCTGCGAGATATAGTGTATGAATCTCGCTATATAATAAGCCATGAACGGATATATTGGCAACAGATATACGCTACGCTTGCTTTTAGGAATGCAAAAGAATACGAATATCACGACAATGCTCAAAAACGACAGCAGATCTTGGTCTGACATTCTGCCTAAACGGTGTGGCAAACTCACAAACCACGATTTGACTCCTGCCGAGCTTTTGGGCAGCGAAAGTTTCATTGTAAACAGGAATACCACAAACAGCAATGTATAAGGCAACAGTCCTGTTATCACGGAAACGACATTATATATTGCCGGCGCCTCATGCGAAGAATACACCATCTTGCCAGTGAAACGCAAGACATTCTCCTCATACACAAGATACAAAAATGCGTCGCCACGCTCCTGGTAGGCAAGATAATACCATATAAAAGGCAATACGCAAGACGCTAAAGCTACAGACAGACACAAGAAAAACGTCTTGAAGAAATTTTCACCTCTCACAAGCATAAAAAGTCCCATAACTCCACACGGCAACAAAATACCGACAGGTCCCTTTGTCAATGCAGCAGCACTCATGGACAACACGACAAACAGAAGCAATACTGCATTTCTAGATTTATACCATCCATGGAAAAAGTAAATGGCTATTACTATCATAGCAGACAACAACATGTCTACACGGCATGCCATACCAGCACGATGCACCTCAAAGGTTGTAAACGTCACTAGTCCCGTGAGCAGACTCAATTCCACACTTACCTTGTTGCGGATCATAAACTTATACACCACGAGCACCATCAATATTGTGGCCAAAGCCGACGGCAATCGTGATGAGAATTCCGAAACATAGCCAGCCACAAGCGAGCACAACGCCACACACCAATGGAAGAACGGCGGTTTGTAAGCAATGTCTACACCATTGTTTATCGGACATATCCAGTCGCCAGACTGCAACATCGAAAGTGCCACAATTGCCTCACGAGGCTCTCCTTTAGTATTAAAGAGACCCATTCCCAAAAAGATCACGAGCGACAGACATCCTGCCAATGCCAATATCCAGAAACAAGTTTTTGAATCGTTGAGTTTCAATTTCATTTTAACCATGTGATTATTCTTACAAACGAAAAAACAACCGTTTTCTTACATACAAAAAACAAATCATTTTCTTAATAATCTGCAAAATTAATCAAATAGTTTGTAGGAACTCTGTTTCAATGGATATTTATTGAATTTTTCAATTAATTTTGTAGGTAAATCCTAAACAACTATATTCATCTATGATCACGCCAATTGTAATATTAGCTGTTTCCGCAATTTTTTTCGTCATCGGAAAAATCCGTTCAGACATTGTAGCATTATGCACTCTGCTGTCGCTTATCCTTACCAACGTATTGACTCCTGCAGAAGCCCTATCCGGCTTCTCCAATCCTGTAATCATAATGATGATAGGTCTTTTCATCGTCGGTGGAGCCATCCTGCAGACAGGGTTGGCAAAGACGATAAGTGGTAAGATTCTCAAGACGGTAGGTACCAACGACACCGTTATACTAATAGTAGTGATGCTTGTAACGGCTGTCATCGGCGCTTTCGTAAGCAATACCGGCACCGTAGCCCTCATGCTACCCATCGTAGTAAGTATAGCTTCGAGGGCAAGGGTCAGTGCAAAGAAACTTCTCATGCCCCTTGCCTTCGCCAGCAGCATGGGCGGAATGCTTACGCTTATAGGTACGCCACCCAACCTTGTAATACAGGAAGCCTTGACAGAAGCCGGCGAAAAAGGACTTTCATTCTTCTCCTTCCTGCCGGTGGGCATTGTCTGCCTCACCGTCGGCACCATCACATTGATTCCACTATGCAAATGGTTTCTGTCGAAAAAAGACACATCATCAGAAGATAACGGAAAGAAACAGAAAAGCCTGACACAGCTGGTGGATGAATACAAACTGACAGAACAGCTGCAGATTCTTTATATACCACAAGATTCAAAGCTCGCGGGAATGACCATGTCAAAACTTGACCTGAACAACGTATACGGACTCACCATATTGGAGAGAAGGCAGGAAAGCAGCATCAACAACAAGTTCATCAAAAACATCAATCAGAATACGGTAAACGCTGACACCGTGTTCAATAGCAAAGATGTATTGTTCGTTTCAGGCGACTCTTCGATGGTGAAAAGGTTCGTAGAAGATTTCAATTTGTCCGTAATGAAGACAACGGACAAACGTCTCGACTTCTACGACATCGGAATAGCAGAACTCGTCATGCTGCCATCGGCCCGACTATTAGGCAGAAAGATACGTAACACCGCCTTCAGAGAGAAATACGACACCAACATCGTTGCAATCCGTAGACGCGGAGAATACATAACCGACAATCTGGCCGACCAGGAACTGAAGTCTGGCGACATTCTCCTCATCCAGGGCACATGGACAAACATTGAGAAACTCGGACAATACGAGGAAGGTTGGGTAATATTGGGCCAGCCTCTCGAAGCCGCATCCCGTGTGGCATTGACACACAAGTCACACATTGCCGCACTCATCATGCTCTGTATGGTAATAGCAATGGCAACAGACTTCATCCCCATTGCCCCTGTCACCGCCGTACTGCTCGCATCCGTAGCCATGATATTGTGCGGATGCTTCAGAAGCATAGAAGACGCCTACAAGACTATCAACTGGGAAAGCGTAGTACTAATAGCAGCCATGATGCCCGTATCAATAGCATTGGAAAAGACGGGAGCTTCAACACTCCTGTCCAACACGTTGGTAAACTCACTTGGATCAGCCGGCCCCACCGTACTCCTTGCAGGTATTTATCTGACGACATCTGTCCTCAGCCTATTTCTGAGCAACACCGCTACAGCTGTTCTCATGGCCCCCATAGCCATGCAAAGCGCTGCAGGACTGAACATCACACCTTACGCATTTCTCTTTGCCGTAACCTTAGGTGCAAGCATGTGTTTCGCATCTCCTTTCTCCACACCGCCAAACGCCCTTGTCATGCAGGCTGGAAGATACACATTCAGCGACTACCTGAAAGTTGGACTGCCGCTGCAATTAGTCATTGGAATTGCAATGGTAATAATATTACCATTTATATTCCCATACTAATACCACACAACAAAAAAAACGATAAAATTGGCAAGGACCAATAAGTTTATATAACTTTGCAATGAGGAAAGAAAAGAAACCATTTCAGCGCACAATATATAATTATGTGAAAATGAAAATCATAGACAATATCAAGAACAGATTCAACTTCTCACTGATGGGTACAATGTCATTAATAATATCAACGCTCATGCTTCTGACATCATTCGTGACGCACACAAGCAGCAACATTTCCTTGACTGCGAGCCTATTGTTGATGCTCGTCGGCATCACTTTTATCGTTTTGGGCATAAAAAGACAGACAAAATACTGATTTCACCGTCGAAAAAGGTTAAATAAACATAAATTACGTATCCGATCCACTTTATCATAAAATATGAGAAAGGAATACTTATAAAAAAGTAGTACCTTTGCAGGCGATTTATAAATTCACATAAAGTCTAACTTTATTAATTACAAAACAAACATTATTTATTTTTATGGCAGATTTTAAGAACGTACAGCCGTTGGCAGACTTCAACTGGGACGAGTTTGAGAACGGAAGTAATGTAAATGTCAGCAAAGAAGATTTGCAGAAAGCTTATGACGAGACACTCAACAAGGTAAGCGAGCATCAGGTTGTTGACGGTACTGTAATCTCTATCGACAAGAAAGAGGTTATCGTAAACATTGGTTACAAGAGCGACGGTATCATCCCCGCAAGCGAATTCCGCTACAATCCAGATTTGAAGGTTGGCGACACAGTAGAGGTGTACGTTGAGAACCAGGAAGACAAGAAGGGTCAGCTGCTTCTTTCTCACAAGAAGGCTCGTCTCAGCAAGAGCTGGGAGCGTGTCAACGCTGCTTTGGACAACGAGGAAGTTATCCAGGGTTACATCAAGTGCCGCACTAAGGGCGGTATGATCGTTGACGTATTCGGTATCGAGGCATTCTTGCCAGGAAGCCAGATTGACGTCCATCCTATACGTGACTACGATGTATTCGTAGGCAAGACAATGGAGTTCAAGGTTGTCAAGATCAACCAGGAGTTCCGTAACGTTGTTGTTTCTCACAAGGCCCTCATCGAGGCTGAGTTGGAGGCACAGAAGAAAGAAATCATCAGCAAGCTTGAGAAGGGTCAGATCCTCGAGGGTACAGTCAAGAACATCACCTCTTACGGTGTATTCGTTGACCTCGGTGGTGTTGACGGACTCATCCACATCACAGACCTCTCTTGGGGCCGCGTAAGCGATCCACACGAGGTTGTTGCTCTCGACGAGAAGATCAATGTCGTTATCCTCGACTTCGATGACGAGAAGAAGCGCATCGCTCTTGGTCTGAAGCAGCTCACTCCTCACCCATGGGATGCACTCGATGCAAACCTGAAGGTTGGCGACCACGTTAAGGGCAAGGTTGTCGTAATCGCTGACTACGGTGCATTCGTAGAGATTGCTCCTGGCGTAGAGGGACTTATCCACGTTTCAGAGATGAGCTGGAGCCAGCACCTGCGTTCAGCACAGGAATTCCTCCACGTTGGCGACGAGGTAGAGGCAGTTATCCTGACTCTCGACCGCGAGGAGCGCAAGATGTCTCTCGGCATCAAGCAGCTTAAGGAAGACCCATGGGAGACAATCGAGGTTAAGTATCCTGTTGGAAGTAAGCACACTGCAAAGGTTCGCAACTTCACTAACTTCGGTATCTTCGTAGAGCTTGAGGAAGGCGTTGACGGTCTTATCCACATCTCTGACCTCTCTTGGACAAAGAAGGTTAAGCACCCATCAGAGTTCACACAGGTTGGTGCAGACATCGATGTTGTCGTTCTTGAAATAGATAAGGACAACCGTCGTTTGAGCCTCGGTCACAAGCAGCTTGAGGAGAATCCTTGGGACACATACGAGACAATCTACACTCCAGGTTCTGTACACATGGGCAAGATCACAGAAATGATGGACAAGGGTGCCGTAATCACTCTCAACGAGGGTGGTGAAGGTTTCGCTACTCCAAAGCACCTCGTTAAGGAAGATGGCTCACAGGCTCAGCTGGGCGAGGAGCTCGAGTTCAAGGTTATCGAGTTCGTTAAGGAAACAAAGCGTATCATCCTTTCTCACAGCCGCACATTCGAGGATGTGAAGGAAGAGCCAAAGAAGGCACCACGCAAGAAGACAGCCAAGAAGGAAGAGACAGCTACAATCAACAACGTTGCTGCATCTACAACTCTCGGTGACATCGACGCTCTTGCTGCATTGAAGGCTAAGATGGAAAAGGGTGAATAATAAAGACATCGTTTCTGATAATTTATCAGTAACATAATTCATTGAGGGCGCATCATATTTTTGATGTGTCCTCTTTTTTGTTCCTATCCTTATAAGATAATAATTCAGACTAAAACAAATATCTAACGAAATACATATTTAGATCTCACAAACTGTTTTTCTCAAAACAAAGTATCATAGTATCATTCTGTCCTCCAATTACACCCTAAGACCTTGTAGGCAAACGACTTAACCCAATGCTACTTTTCTGAATGTTTTACAGAAAAGTATCATTAAAGTATCATAGAAGTATCATCCCTTTAGCCCATCCTGATCTCCCCCCTAATGTGGGGAATGAAACCCCACATTAGGGGGGACTGTTCCCCACGCCATGGGGGAAAATCAAGGTCTATGGTTTAAACATCGCAAGTCTATTTTTCAGTCTATGAATACAACTGAAATAACCTCTAAACGGTATTAGCATCGAGGATACGCTTACAATTAGATTACACACGAAACCAGGTGTGTTTATATAAAAGCTGGGGTAAATTGATCAGACTTCAGCATAAAGAAATAGAGGGTGAATCAAATAAAAAAATGAAACACCCTCTTAAATCTAATTATTAACCACAACCGGACTGTCGACAACAAGATCATTAAAAAGACCGGCTGTGGGAAATGATATTACCTATTTGGGAAATAAAATCATCAATCAGTTATTCTTTCCAGCTGTACTGTGAAGTGGCGCATCAGCGGAGCCTCCCATGTTATACGCACACCATGAGTGATCTGCTCCCTTCTGTCATAGACATTCTTCAGCGCTGCAGCGATTACTGCCATATGGTTGTCTGTATATACTCTGCGAGGAATAGCCAAGCGCAGGAGATCAAGTCCACCAAAACGGTTCTCTCTGGTCACAGGGTCACGGTCAGCAAGCAGATAACCGATCTCACATCCACGGATTCCTGCCTCGAGATAAAGCTCTATGGTAAGAGTCTGTGCCGGGAACTCCTCTTTTGGAACGTGTGTCAACACCTTTGGAGCATCAATGAAAAGAGCATGGCCTCCTGCAGGACGCTGGTAAGGAATATGATATTCGTCGAGCAGAGAAGCGAGATATTCCACTTGATGAATACGGGTCTGGAGGTTGTCGAACTCTGTATTCTCATCGAGACCGATGGCAAGAGCATTCATGTCGCGTCCGTTCATACCTCCATATGTAAGGTAGCCTTCAAACTGAACGCAATATCCCTTTGCACCCTCATACCAATCCTGGCGACGTGTAGCAATAAAACCACCCATATTCACGATACCGTCCTTCTTTGCACTCATAGTCATACCGTCAGCAAGTTCGAACATCTCACGTGTGATTTCCTTTATCGTCTTGTTCTCATAGCCCTTCTCACGTGTCTTGATGAAATATGCATTTTCTGCAAAACGAGCAGAGTCGAAAATGACAGGTTTGCCGAATTTATCTGCAACGGCTCTCACCTCTCTCAGGTTCTGCATTGATACAGGCTGTCCGCCCGCCGTATTGTTGGTGATAGTTACAATGATGAAAGGCACCTTGTCACCATATTTCTCCAACGCCGCCTCGAGTTTTTTAGGATCAACGTTTCCCTTGAAAGGCACTTCGAGCTGAGTGTCTTTAGCATCATCAACGGTACAGTCAAGAGCCACAGCCTTACGTCCCTCAATATGTCCCTTGGTTGTATCAAAATGAGAATTTCCTGGCACTACATCACCTTCCTTTACCAGGTATGAGAAAAGCACATTCTCTGCAGCTCTACCCTGGTGTGTAGGTATAACATACTCAAAACCGGTGAGTCTCTGTATTGTCTCTTTCAGCTTGAAGAAAGAAGTGGCTCCAGCATAACTCTCATCGCCAAGCATCACGCCAGCCCACTGACGGTCGCTCATCGCTCCGGTACCAGAGTCGGTAAGCAGGTCAATGTAAACATTCTCAGCTTTCAGCTGGAACACATTGTAATGAGCTTCTTTTATCCACTGTTCGCGTTCTTCGCGAGTACTCCTACGAATAGGTTCTACCATCTTGATTTTCCAAGATTCTGCAAATGGTAAATTCATAATATTTATTTTAAATTGGTTAACCGCCCATATATGGACAGTGATATTAGATTTCGTTGCCAAATTTACGTAATAGTTTTGAACATACAAAGACCAATATGCCAAAACATTCTCATTTATCAATTTTTTAACAATTCATAATGTCACTAATTTTTCATTGATACCCAATTATTATTATCTACATTGGAAAAATAGCACATCTTTTAATGTATAGTAATAAAAATTTCCTAAAATTTGAGTATTGTGACACTTTCAGGATCGCTTTACTTTTGCAAACGTAAAATCAGTTTGCCGTTAAGAGAAACCAAATCGTCCCGGTCGGCATATTAATAGGTATAATTATTTACATCATATAAAATGACAAAGAACATACTCCTTTTAGGACTACTTTCATGCAGTTTCGCAACGAATGCCATTGCGCAAGATGAATGTTGCAAAGAAAAGAAGTCGGACAAAACCGAATGTACAGTACCAAAGACAGAGAAGCCCTCAGCATTGTCACGATTCAGTATCGGGGGATATGGCGAGGCCGTGATGAGCAGGAATTTCTACAGTCAGCATTTCAACCGCTACCGCGACCCTGCCACATACAAGAATGACGATAGCCACGGACGCTTCGACCTGCCACACGTCACTCTCAACCTCGGCTATGACTTCGGCCATGGATGGACCATGGGTACGGAGATAGAGTTTGAGCATGGCGGCACGGAAAATGCCGTAGAGATAGACGCTGACGAGAGTGGCGAATACGAGGCTGAGACTGAGCGCGGCGGCGAGGTTGCCCTGGAGCAGTTTTGGATTAACAAGGCTTTCTGGGGAGGTAAGTTCAACATCAAGGCTGGTGAGATTATCATCCCTGTCGGAGAAATAAACGCCTACCACATGCCTAACGACTTCTTCTCCGTCTACCGTTCTGAAGGCGAGGCAAAGATGTTGCCTAACACATGGCACCAGGTCGGCATCTCTCTTTGGGGACGCATCAGCGACTGGCGCTACGAGGCTATCTTCACTTCCGGTCTCGATGCAGAGCGCTTCGGCCACAACTGCTACGTGCATTATGGCGCAACAAGTCCATACGAGTATAAGTTGGGAAATGTATATGCCGGTGCGGCACGTATCGACAACTATTCCATCCCTGGCGTCCGTCTTAGTCTGAGCGGATACTATGGCTATACTTTCAAGAACACGGAGCGCAAGGCAAGTGCCTCTTACGACAAGGTACACGGAGCCTTGGCAATCGGAAGTTTCGGACTGGAGATGAAGCGCTGGAACTGGATAGTACGTGGTAATGCCACATATTCTCATCTTGCTGATGCACAGAAAATGACCACCTTCATGAACGCTTACCCCAAGCACACCCAGCAGGACGGTTCGCCTTCAAAGCACTCTCCTATCGCAAGCAACGCCTACTCTGTAGGTCTTGAGGCTGGCTACAACATATTCTCGCAGATAAGCAGTCTGAGCGACAAGCAGAAGCTTTATCTCTTCGGCCGCTACGAAGACTACAACACCTATGCCGCCGGCAGACAGAAAGTGGCTTACAAATACGACCGTGTCAAGAGAATGGCTGTCGGCGTGAACTACTCTCCTATCAGACAGGTTACAATCAAGGGAGAATACAGCAACCGTTTCCTCAGCCACGGCTACAACAACGAGCCAAGTGTTTCATTGGGAATAACCTACGCTGGATGGTTCCTGAAATAATTTAAAGTTTGGAATGTAATATTAATTCAAGTTTCTGATTTAGTCAAGACATTAATTTACCATTACTCACATAAAAAAGAAAACTTAATAATAAACTAAAAATCAAGAAAATGAACAAAATCTTCAAGTATTCAATGATGTTTGCAGCTGCATTGGCTTTCACAATGGGCTTCACAAGCTGTAGCGATGATGACAACGACGAACAGGACGTAACATTCAGCTCCAGCGAGCTGAAGGAAGTCAACGCAGACTATGTTGACAATACGGTTGTTGCAACATACCGCAACCTTGCCGACTATAACAAGCAGCTCGTTGCTGACCTCAACGCTATGTCTGACGATGCCGGTGTTGCAAAGGCTTGCGAGACATGGAAGCAATCACGTAAATGGTGGGAGTTCTCTGAGGCTTTCCTCTTCGGAGCTGCCGGCGACTATGCTATCGACCCTCACACAGACACATGGCCATTCGACCGCACTCAGTTTGACAAATACATGAGTCTCTATAAGAACGCAAAACTTGGCGAGGATGAATTTGAGAACGAAACAAACACCATCAACGAGGCTATCGCTACAGGTCAGAACCTTACAGGTTTCCACGCCGTTGAGTATCTTATCTTCCGCGAGGGTCAGCCACGCCACTTCGCTGACATGACTGCAAACGAGATTTACTTCGCAAAGACAGCAGCACAGGATCTCTACCTCAGCTCCTTGAAGCTTGTTTCAGCATGGGGTGGCAAGGTTTCTGCCGATGAGCAGGCTCTCCTCGACGAAGTTGAATTCGCATCTTCCATCAACTATGGCGAGAACTTCAAGAATGCAGGCAACGCAGGTTCCACCTACTCTACCGTTGTACTTGCATCCAAGGAAATAATCGCCGGTGCTAACGACATCATCGGTGAGGTACGCGACTCTAAGATCGGTGCTCCTGCCACAGGTGAGGACGTCAACTACATCGAGTCGCCACATGCCCATAACTCTATCCAGGACTTCTACGACAACATCATGTCTGTAAAGCACGTCCTCTATGGCGGTTGCACAGTTGACGGAACAACTCCTGAGGCAAAGTCTCTCATCGGCATCTGTCTGAAGAACGACAAGACCAAGGCTGCCGCACAGAACGTTATGACTAACCTTGAGAATGCTCTCTCAAAGATCAGCAGCATGAAGAAGCCATTCGTTCTCTACTACACAGACCAGAGTGCTAAGGATGCAATGGAAGCTCTCGACGAACTGGAGGAATCGTTGAACGCTCTCGACAAGCTGCTCGACTAATCGTCCACAGGCTAAACATCCAAAAGAACATTAAAAATTTAAATAACCGTTGGTGTCTGCCCCAAAAGCAGCCACCAACATTTTACGTTTAACAACAAGCAACATTATGAAACACATCTATTTAGTTCCTGCGTTGTTATCGGCATTGGCATTAACAGCCTGCACCGATGACGACAATCTCGATGTCCATCTGCCTGAGGCAGAGTATGGCACTCCTAATGAATGGTACTATGCCGGAGGAAAACTCGGTACGACAAGCATTCAGTCTGCATATGCCTATCGTCAGGCTACTCAGGCTGTTGATGATGCTGGTCTCTCATTGAACTTCCAGATTGGTGAGTCCCTCTTCGAGAAAGACTACAACACTTCAAACGACGCTTTCGCCGGACTCGGTCCTGTATATGTGCGCCGCGGTTGTCTCTACTGCCATCCGAACTATGGTCACGGCAAGCGTCAGACTGCCTACCGCGCTGACCAGGACGGCAACGGCTACCTGCTCGTAGTCTACGACAAGAAGACCAACGCCTACATCTATTCCGTAGCCGGAATGCCGCAGACAAAGGCCGTGAAGCCGTTCAAGCCACAGATTGACGAGAGCAAGATCAACATTGAATGGAAGAACTACACCGACGAATGGGGCAACAAGTTCCCTGACGGCGAGACCTACTCGCTTATCTATCCTGAAGTTACCATCCCAGCCGACGCCTACTACTCTCCTGTTACAGTGAAGCGCGACGGAAAGTATGTGGTTATCCCTGCCGACCAGGTGGCAAGTGAAATCGGTGTCCGTTTGGAATCTACTATCGGCATCTATGGCACCGGACTTACCGACGCCATCCCTGACGACTCTATCACAGCAGAATGGAAGCGACAGAGCGAATACTTCAACTCTGTAGGCAAGACCAACGCTCTGAACCCTGCATACTGGAGCCAGGCTGACAACAAGTGGGTCAGCTACTACGTGAACAATGCCGGCGACAAGAAGCAGTATGTCCGTCGCTACACCTATGCAATGAGTCGCGGACCAATCCTCGACGCAGCCGGAGCAAACGCCATCTGGAACATCACAAACGTGACACGACCAGACCGCCGCTACCACTACTTGAGCCTCGACGGTACAATTTATGCCAAGAGTTCTATGGAAGACCCTGATGTTCAGGCTGGCTTCCCTGAATACATCAAGCAGATTGACCCGAACAACGCCCACCCTACGTGGCACACAGCCGACGTGAAGCAGAACATCTACAACTACCTGATGGCTAAGGACCTCGACCCTGAGATGTCAAGCTCTCAGTACAAGAACTTCATGATATGGCATCGCGGACTTGCCGTTCCTGCTGCACGCAACACCACAACAAACCGTTTCAAGCAGGGAATGAAACTATTCAAGGAGATAGGATGCGCCAACTGCCACCGTCCATCATGGACCACCGGCGACGACAATATCCAGGACCCTAACGGCATCTTCAAGAACAACGACATGCCGCGCTATCCTCACCAGAAAATATGGCCATACACCGACTTCGTGCAGCACCGTCTCTTCATGGAGAACGACATCCGCACTGGCTGGTGCCGCACCACTCCTCTCTGGGGTCGCGGACTGTCTAAACTCTGTACTGGAGCTGAAGATCGTCTGCACGACTGCCGCGCACGAAACACAATGGAAGCTATCATGTGGCACGGCAACGCCAAGAGCGACGCCCGCTACGCCATCGAGAAGTTCCGCAACCTGAAGAAGGCTGACCGCGACAACATCATATTCTTCATAGAATCAATCTAATGTAATTTATTTGCCACACACTGCCTGCACTTATGTTCATTCATAGGTAGTGTGTGGCATTTTCAAGATATATTCTGATGATTACCGACGAGAACGACATCGTGGTGCAGTCGTTCGGCTGGGTTGCCATGGGACAAGCCACAGCTCCATTCAAGCCGCAGTTTGACGAGAAGAAGGTAGACATTGCATGGAACGAATACACCGACCAATGGGGCAACCAGTTCCCCGACAGCGAGAAATACTCACTTATATACCCCGAAGTAACGCTAAAGCCCGGATGCATATACGGCAAGCTGATAGACAAATGGGGCAACGAGGTACCGCTCTCCAAGGCTAAGGTGCGCTTAGAGTCGTCTATCGGATTTATCGGCAGCGGACTGATTGACGCCATTCCCGACGAGGACATCCTTGACCAATATCGCAGCGAAGGAAAACACGCCACGCTCAATCCACAGTTCTGGGACAATACGGCAAAGGATTTCGTGAAAAATACCGACGGCACACTTGCTGTAGAAAACGGTGGAATAGTATACAAATTTGACTATGCCCTCGACCGTGCATCAGTAATGTCCGACGCTTCGTTCTGGGAGGTGCAAAACGTAACGAGAGACGACTTCCGCTCTCACTACATCCCCAAGGAATATTGGCAGTTTGCTGCTGCCGACCCCGACGTAACAAGCAAGTTCTATCAGTATTACCCACAATGGAACAAGACCGGCGACCCGGCAAAAGACATAATAGCCTTTGGCAACGCCACCGACCTGCCCGTAGAAATGAAGGAGTCTGACTATGTAAACTATATGGTGTGGCACCGCGGAGTGGGCATCCCGGCAGCACGAAACACTCTCACCGCCGACTTCAAAAAGGGCAAGGAACTCTTCACCCAGATAGGCTGCGCAAGCTGCCACCGACCAAGCTGGACCACAGGAGAAGACAAGATTCGCGACCCCTACGGACGTTTCTCTGCCGAAGACACACGCATGGTGCGCTACCCAAAACAGAAAATATGGCCCTACTCCGACTTCGTGCAACACCGTCTCTTCATGAAGAACGACCTGCGCACAGGATGGTGCAAAACGGCACCGCTGTGGGGACGAGGATTGCAGAGCCGGTGTGCCGGACATTCTGACCGCCTGCACGACTGCCGCGCCCGAAACACTCTCGAGGCCATCATGTGGCACGGATGCATTGGCGAGGGCGGACAGAGCGATGCTCTCTGGGCTGTAAAGAACTTCCGCAACTTGACGAAAGAGCAGCGTCAGCTCGTAATAAAATTTGTTGATTCTATTTAATCTGGAATAAAACAATATTCTTTTTTTAAATATAAATGAGAAATCTGAAATTTTCTATCATCATCATTGCAGTGGTAATCATAATAGTGCTTGCCGCTGCAACTATCGTTGAGAGTGTTAATGGTACGCAGTTTGCCCATCAGAACATCTACGGTTCTGTGTGGTTTCTTGCACTCTGGACTGTGTTTACAGTCGTTGCCACGGCTTACATCCTTAAAAGAAAACTTTACAGGCGGATAAATGTGTTCCTTATCCATGCCTCCTTCCTCGTAATCCTCCTCGGCGCCCTCCTCTCGTGGACCACTGCCCAGAGCGGCACCATACACCTCCGTCTCGGCGAGGCAACAAACGTAATGAAGACCGCCGAGGGAAAGTCTGTAGACCTTGGCTTCAAGGTGGCTCTGAAAACGTTCCGCATGGACTGCTACCCCGGCACGGACGCTGCTATGGACTACGTTACGGAGATTACGACAAGCGATGAACTACTAGAAATCTCAATGAACAAGATCGGCTACTACCACGGCTTCCGCTTCATGCAGTCGGGCTACGACAGCGATATGCAGGGTTCTATCCTCGGTGTCTACCACGACCCATGGGGCATCGCCGTCACATATCTGGGCTACGCCATGCTCCTCATCTCGCTCATTGCCATACTCTTGGGCAAAGGCACGAGAATGCGGCAGCTCTACAGAAAAGCCACTGCCGGCAATGCCCTCAAGGTGGCAGCCGTGGCTGTCGTCATGGCTCTCTCGCCCCTTTTCTCCCTAAACTCACAGGCGCAGGAGAGGATAAACATCAACAGCCATGTGGCTGATGGATTCGGAAGAGTCTGCGTGCTCTACAACAGCCGCATCACGCCGATAAACACAGTTGCCGTGGACTTCGTCACCAAACTCTGCGGAAAGCCCTCGTGGGACGGACTCTCCGCTACGGAGGTGTTCTGCGGATGGGTGTTCGACGTACCCTACTGGGAAACGGTAAAGATGATAGAAATCAAGGACAAAAAAGCGCAGGAGCTGCTCGGACTGAACGACAAATGGGCTTCGTTCAATGATTTCTGGGATGAATACAACGAATACAAGCTGGAGAAACCACTGAAGGAGGCAATGAGGAAAGGCGACACGAAGATGCAGAAAAGTTTGCGCGATGCCGATGAGAAGTTCAATATCGTTCGCATGCTCTACGGCGGCGAGATGCTGAAGCTTTTCCCCTACCGCCAGGCTGACGGCAAATACAAATGGTTTGCACCCGGACAGTCCCTGGGCAACATAAATCTGGACGAGAAGGAACTCACCTTTGTGCGCAAATCGATGGACTATCTTGCCGAGAGCATCATCACGGGCGATAACTCTCGTGCAAGCGAGATAGTGAAGAAGATTTACAGTTATCAGCACGTGAAGGCAAAAGACGTGATTCCCTCTAAATTCTTGATTTACGCCGAAGTGTTCTATAACAGATTGAACACCCTTCGCCTGCCCACGATGCTCTATCTCTCCCTCTCGCTGCTGCTCAGCGTGGCGTCTACCATAGCGTTGAATCAGAAGAAAAGAAAGATTGCCTCGAAGGTAACCCTATGGCTCACCGTCATAATGTTTCTCCACACCTCACTGCTGCTCCTGCTGCGCTGGATGGTTTCTGGCCATCTGCCGATGTCAAACGGCTTCGAGACGATGCAGTTTATGGCTTGGGCAACGCTCCTGCTCACACTATTCATGGGCAAGCGTTTCATGCCAGTGAAGAACTTCGGTCCGCTACTCTCGTCGTTCGCCCTGCTCGTGGCAATGATAACCGACGGCAATCCGCAAATCACACAACTCATGCCTGTGCTACAATCGCCCCTGCTCTCCGTCCACGTGATGGTTATAATGTTCTCCTATGCCCTCTTCGGTCTTATGGCACTCATTGCCGCCGAAGGCATCTGGGCCCACCGCCGCGGCGACCTTGCCAAGGAGGATCAGCTTGCCGCCACATCCGGTTTCCTCCTCTACCCCGCCGTCAGTCTCCTTGCCGTGGGCATCTTCATAGGAGCCGTATGGGCAAACGTCAGTTGGGGCCGCTACTGGAGCTGGGACTCCAAAGAGACATGGGCTCTCATAACGATGCTCATCTACTCAGCTCCTCTCCACAGCGACTTGAAATGGCTGCATAAACCTCTCCACATCCATATCTATATGCTGTTGGCTTTCCTCTGCGTACTGATGACGTACTTTGGGGTAAATTATTTCCTTGCCGGACTACACTCATACGCTTAGTTTTTCCTTTTGTTCCCTTATGTTGCAATAACTTTTAGGGATGACAATGTAAACCTAACGATTTTGTCACAAATATATGAACAATGCGATTATCCTCGTCTTTTGTCAGACTGGGACAACCGCATTGTTTTTTTGATACGATATAAAACTAATGTTATAGTTTCACACTCTCTATTCTCAACCTTATCATTCCTGCAGGCACTCTCACCTCCACTTCTTCACCTGCCTTTTTGTTGAGCATAGCCTGTGCAATTGGAGATTTTATGGATATCTTGCCTGTCTTCATGTCGGCTTCGTGTGGACTGACAATGGTGTATTTCATCGTGTGCGAGTTGGCAAGATTAGTGATTTCCACTTCGCTGAGCAGCCCCACACAGTCGCTCTTCAGCAACGCTTTGTCTATCACCCTCGCATTCTCCAGCACCCGCTGCAGGAAACGGATTCTGCCCAACACCCTTCCCTGCTCTCGCTTTGCGGCATGATATTCAAAATTCTCACTCAAATCGCCCTTGTCGCGGGCTTCAGAAATGGCATCTCTCACTCTAGGAAGTTCTACACGTTCGAGATGCTGCAACTCAGAGGCTATTTTGTCAAAGCCTTCCTGTGACATATATTCCATATTGTATTATCTTTGTTTCTGTTCGTCAATTTTAATGTCCAATAAATTCATTACTACTGATTGTATACAATCAGAACATATGAGGTGGTCTTCCTCCTCCGAAACCTCCATATGGGGGCATTCCTGGCCGTCCGCCAAATCCGCCACGAGGTATGTCGGATGGGTGCTTAGGCCTTCCATCCTTGTTGAAGGCATCTCTGCCTCCGAAGAGGTTGAAGCGGTATACAACGTGTATCATGGCGTAGCTACTGATATTGTTGTAGTAAGTGTCGCTACGTTGCATGGCGTTCACCGTTCTTGAGAAGTTGCTCATGTTCTGCAGAATGTCGTAGAATTGTATTGACACGCTCAGTGCATTACCCTTCAGGAAGCTTTGGCTTACCTGTGCGTTCCACACCAGTTCATTGGTATTTGCTCCGGCATCGTATCCTCTTCTGGAATTCTCGTGCAGGTCTGTAGTGATGCTCATGTTCCAGGGCAGATAGACATTGAGGTTTGCTCCATACGAGAACTGCCATGTGTCAAGATTGCTGCCCTGCTGCAACAGGTTGCGGGTGCGCATATAGTTGAGCGAACCATCGAGGCTTACGTCGAGCCAGTCTTTTCTGTAGCCGAAAGAAAGTTTCTCTGACAGACTTGTGGTCCTCGTGGTGTTCTTCTGCGTGACATGTGTGTCTTGACTATAGAGATAACCCACATAGTTGTTGTAGTTGAACGTAGTAAACGTGTTCACGTTCCACACTCCCACAGTATCTATCGAAGTGTTGAGCATCAGGGCAGCCATTGTGTTCCAGTTGCCGTTGATGTTCTCCGGCCGCGTTGTCCTTCCACCTGTTGTTTCGTCGTATGTCACGGCATTGCTCACGGCATTTCTCGTATTGCTCCAGTTCACGAATGTCATCACCGCAGTCTGATGACCAGGTATGTAGGTGTTGTAGAAGAGTCTGAAGTTGTTGGTGAACGAAGGTTTCAGACCTGGATTACCCTTTTTAATGTTCAGTGGGTCACTGTCATCTGTTATGTCGAGCAGGTCTGCCATCTCCGGCTGCGCCGTGGTGCCTCGATAATTTATCTTGAGGGTGCTAGTCTTTGAGAACTTATATTTGAACTCGAAAGTAGGCGACACGTTGACCACATTTCTCACAGTGTCGGTGCTCACGCCTCTATACTCCTGAATGAACTTTGATGTCTGTGGTTGCACCATTACACCGGCATTGAGGTTGTATTTCTTTTTCATCACCTTCACGCCCAACTGCATTTCGTGTATGTAATTCTTGTATTCAGAATAACGACTCTGCTCCTTGTCGTAATAGTCACCTAGATTTCCGCTCAGGAGCGATAGATAGTCTGTCCAGTTGCGATATGACGACATAACGTTGCCGAAAAAGTCTTGGTCCACTCTACTGAAATCGTATGTCGTTCTGTCGCTCTTTCTGAAATTGTATGTGAACTTATAGCTGAGCTGTAAAAATACTCCTCGCCATAGCGGTTCGCTGTAAGTGAACTGCAGCTCCGTCTGCAAGTTCTTGGTCGGAGTGACGTTATACCTGTTAGTCTGGTATGTGGAGTCTGCTCCATAAATGTCTTTTATCTGATACAGATGAACATTCGACAATGATAGATTGTTGCTCTTGCCATCGGCATAACTCATGTCACCTCTAAGTGTGATGTTGCGTCCTTTGGTGCCGAGTTTTCTGTTGAGCTGAAGCATTGCCCCCGCCTTTTTCGACTCTGTGTATGAGACGCTGCGGTTCTGTCTGCTGTTCACTATTACTCCATGCTCAGCCATACTGTCGAGCGATGCCAGCGGATCGTCTCCATACGAATATGGGTTGTCCTGAAATGTTGCCGAAACTCCATTGGTCTGTGCGTCATTAGTGGAATATGAGAATGTTGGTCTGAACATGATGTTAGTCATGGAGTCTGGTGTCCATTCCATCTTGACTCTCGCATCATAACCATTGACACGCGTGAGGTTTGCAGTATTGCTGTTTGAGAACGCACCACTCTTGTTCACGAAGTTCTCCACCGCCTGTGTCTGCTGCAGGTCTCCGTTTGAGTGATTCCATCTGCCACCGGCATCGAGTTTCAGTTTGCCTTTATCCTCATAATTCATGTTGAAAGCAACCATTTTCTTGGAGTTTAACCCTTGCATCGGTGCTCTCCATCTGCCTCCACCTCCCGGGAATCCGGCATCATTTACATTGTTGGCGTTGCCGAATCCCATTATACGTACCTTCTCCTGGAATCCAGCCCCCATCAGTCTCTCGGCATACCTGCCGTGGTTGCCAATAGATAGATCTGCATTACCAAACACTCCCTTGTTCATGCCTTTCTTTATTCCAAAGTCAAGCACAGTCTCTTCCTCTCCGTCATCGATGCCTGTCACTTTGGCGAGATCGCTCTTCTCTTCATATGCCTTTACTTTTTCGATAATAGACGTTGGTATGTTTTTCATGGCGGTCTTGGTATCTCCACTCATGAACTCCTTTCCGTCGAAAAGGATCTTCTTCACTTCCTTTCCGTTTATGGTGATTTTTCCATCGTCATCGACCTGTGCGCCAGGGAGTTTTCTCACAAGCTCTTCCACTACAGAGCCTTCAGGTGTGCGATATGCCGAAGCGTTATACACGAAGGTGTCTTCCTTAAGCGTCACCTTGGCTGCCTGTCCGAGGATTGTGGCTCCTTTCAGCATCACAGCGTCAGCTCCAAAACTGATTTTCCCCATGTCGACTTCTGGTTGGGTCTGACTGACAGCAAAAGATTTGCTTATAGTATTGTAGCCCACACTCGAGAAGCGCAGTATGTATTTGCCGGGACCTTCAATGGAAAGGCTGAAATTGCCGACGTCATCAGTGAGAACTCCTTTTACGAATGTGCTGTCGCTCTTCAGTAACTGTACTGTAGCCATCAGCACTCCTTCCTTAGTGTCACGGTCTACAAGAGTACCCGCCACTTTCATCTCCTGTGCCATAACCATCGTTACGCTAAGAATGGCAAGGAGTAACATCTTGAATCTTTTCATATTTAATATTGTATATTACTTATTAATGAAGAACTCTGTGTAACTGATATACAACACTTCATTCATATGCGGCATAGGGCCAAACAAATGTCATGTGTTGACTCAAATTTAGTTATAGACGCACAAAGCAAGCAAATGTTTAACCCAAAGCTTGGCAAAATAACAAAGATTTTTTCATTTTCTCGACAGATTTTCATATTTTTGCAATTATTTACTGAACTTTCAGTGCAATGAGTGCCACCATATTCCAACGGCACGTACAAACATACATATTCTCAATACGGCAATAAAAGAAATCACAATGCAACAGGTCATTATAACCCACAAAATTGCTGATGAATTGACAAAGGCTCTTGTTTCAGGAAACTACGACAAGGTGTTCACATTTACCGACAAAAACACCCGCCTCCATTGTCTGCCAATCATCAACAGCTGCGAAGCAACACGCAACGCCTACCACATCACAATAGATGCCTCTGACACGAACAAGACTCTCGAATCAACCGTACACGTGTGGAGGGAACTTAGCGACAACGGCTGCACACGACATTCGTGTATGGTGAATGTTGGCGGAGGCATGGTAACCGATCTGGGAGGCTTTGCTGCGTCATGTTTCAAGAGGGGCATCGACTTCATCAATGTCCCCACCACCCTGCTGGCAATGGTTGACGCCTCTGTAGGAGGAAAGACAGGAATAAACTTCAACGGACTGAAAAACGAGATTGGCGTGTTCAAGGATGCGAATACTGTTTTCATTGATACGATATTTCTTAAGACTCTCGACCATCAGAACATTCTGTCGGGATATGCCGAAATGCTGAAACACAGCTTGATAAGCGACGACAAAATCTGGGCGAGACACTTGCTTTTCGATTTTGACAAACTCGACCTGAATGAACTCTCGTTGATGATAGCCGACAGTATAGAACTGAAAAGGCGCATAGTAACTGAAGACCCTCACGAAAATGGCATCCGCAAGGCATTGAATCTGGGGCACACCATTGGTCACGCCTTGGAATCATTGGCTATGCAGAAAGGCAAGACTCTACTGCATGGTTATGCCATAGCTTATGGACTTGTGGGGGAATTATTTCTTAGCTGCGCTCTGCTGAACTTCCCTACGACGAAGATGAGACAGACGACAAGGTTTGTACTCGATAACTACGGACGCCCCGAATTCTCATGCAAAGACTACGACAAACTATTCTCGCTGATGCTCCACGACAAGAAGAACACAGGCGACATGATAAACTTCACGCTACTCTCCGATGTGGGTGAAGTGAGGATAAACCAAACGGCTTCTAAAGAACTTGTCTTCGAAGCTCTAGACTTTCTGAGGGAGAGCTGATACCTTTTAACGGTCCCAATCGGTCATCAGGCCGTTCAATGTAGTATTTTAATACTGCGTCGTAGGCTTTTCCCATAACTAAATAATGCGGATACCAACCTGACACCAGGCTTAGCATCCGCATTCACACTATTCTTTAAAATCACAATTATCATTCCATCGCCACAGCAGAGCGCACACGACTCAACGTTTCCGGCGTCATCTGCAAATAGCTTGCCACATATACAAGCGGTGCTTTCATTATGACCTTAGGATTAAGTTTGCAAAGTTTCAGATATCTGTCCTTCGCACTCTCAAAGCGCAACAGGTCTGCTCTGCGCTGCGATATTATGAGACTCTCCTCCAGAATCTTCCTGTAGAGAATCTGTATGTTCACGTTATGAAGCGCCACCTCCTCGAGCCTTTTCTTGGGCAGTGCATATACGATAGTAGGCTCCAGGGCCTCGATGACAAGTTTTGACGGTTCCTCTCTGAAAAGGCTTTCGATACTCATAACTATAGTGCCATCGGCAGCAAGATATTCAGTCACGCTCTTGTTGTTCTTGAAATAAAATTCGCGAACCATGCCACGCTCCACATAATAGATGGCGTCACTCACATCTCCAGATTCCACCACCTTTTCGCCACGTGCAAACTTCATGGGCACGAGAATACTCTCCAAAATGTCAAGCTCATCGTGTGCCATTGTGCTGTATCTTCTTGCCAGTTCCCTGGCAATGTCTCTCTTTGTCAAGGTTGGTTCTTTCATGATGACTTCCCCTCCTGTTAATTTTGTTTATATATTTATTTCATTGCAGGTTTTCCACATCCAGTCCAGGAATCCATGGCGTCAGTCGAGTTTCAGTACTGCCAGGAATGCCTTTTGAGGCACTTCCACATTGCCGATCTGCTTCATGCGCTTCTTTCCCTTTTTCTGTTTCTCGAGCAGTTTGCGTTTACGGCTCACGTCTCCACCATAGCATTTTGCCGTTACGTCCTTACGCACGCACTTGATTGTCTCGCGCGCCACGATCTTTGCTCCTATGGCAGCCTGTATAGCAATATCAAACTGCTGCCGAGGTATCAGTTCCTTGAGTTTCTCGCATATCCTTCTGCCGAAAGCCACTGCGTTGTCCTGATGGGTGAGAGTCGACAATGCATCCACCGGTTCTCCGTTGAGCAGGATATCGAGCTTAGCAAGCTTAGACAGGCGGTAGCAATCCACATGGTAGTCGAACGAGGCATAGCCTTTAGAGATGCTCTTCAGCTTGTCGTAGAAATCAATTACAATCTCTCCCAATGGCAACATGAAGTGAAGGTCCACACGATTTCCACTGATATACTCCTGCTTGAGCAATTCGCCTCGCTTGTCGAGACAGAGTTTCATTATAGGACCGATATAGTTGGTATCGGTGATTATCGACGCCTTGATATAAGGCTCCTCAATGTGGTCTATCATCGTGGCATCGGGCAGTCCCGATGGATTATGCACTTCTTTTGATTCACCGTGCTTGTCGTATACCATATATGAAACGTTTGGCACGGTAGTAATCACGTCCATATTGAATTCTCTGTCAAGCCGCTCCTGAACAATCTCCATATGAAGCAGTCCGAGGAACCCACATCTGAATCCGAATCCGAGGGCCACCGACGATTCTGGTTGGAAGGTCAATGAGGCATCGTTGAGCTGCAGTTTCTCAAGCGACGTGCGCAGGTTCTCATACTCTGAGGGGTCGATAGGATAAACACCGGCAAACACCATCGGCTTCACTTCCTGGAATCCATCTATGGCCTTGGCGCACGGACGCGCCACATGGGTTATGGTATCACCGACCTTCACCTCTGTCGGGTCTTTTATACCGCTTATTATATATCCCACCTCTCCTGTAGAGAGTTGCTTGCGTGGAATCATATCCATCTTGAGCACTCCTACCTCGTCGGCTGTATATTCCATTCCTGTGTTATAGAACTTCACTTTGTCGCCTTTGCTGATCTTTCCATTCTCTATCTTGAAGTATGCAATAATGCCACGGAAAGGATTGAATACAGAGTCGAAGATGAGTGCCTGCAGGGGCTTCTCCGGCTCTCCTGTGGGATGTGGAACGCGATCTATTACAGCCTTCAGTACATCCTCCACTCCCTCTCCGGTTTTTCCGGAAGCTCTGAGAATGTCTTTCCTGTCGCATCCGATAAGTTCAATTATCTCGTCTTCCACCTCTTCCGGCATAGCCGAAGGCATGTCAATCTTATTGATTACCGGGATTATCTCGAGGTCGTGATCGATAGCCATATACAAGTTACTGATAGTCTGCGCCTGAACTCCCTGTGTGGCATCTACCACGAGTAGCGCCCCCTCGCATGCCGCAATGCTTCGCGACACCTCATAAGAAAAGTCTACGTGTCCCGGAGTGTCAATGAGATTCAGTATATAGTCCTTACCTTCGTGGTTATATTCCATCTGAATGGCATGGCTCTTGATGGTGATGCCTCGCTCCTTCTCAAGATCCATATTGTCGAGCATCTGTCCCTCAACGATCTTGATGGTATTGGTATATTCCAAAAGCCTGTCGGCAAGTGTAGACTTGCCGTGGTCGATGTGTGCTATGATGCAAAAGTTTCTTATATTCTCCATTAGGGTTTTGTAGTTACAATATATATCAATGTAGTGACGGAAAGCCGTACGGCATGTGCGTCCACAATATTTCTATTTGCAAATATACATTTTTTTTCCGACTGTCACAATGAATAATCAAGAAACTTTATTTTTATGATTAAAGTTTGGCATGTTGGAAACTTTCCGAACGGAAAAGAAGTAAAAAGACACAGGAAGGCGAAAGGAATAATCAACTACGACAACTATGCCACTGCTCCCCAATATGCCCAAACGAGTATTTTTAATATACACATATAACTATCAAAATAACAACACGTTTATATAAACAGACAAGAAGAGACTAGGAGTTCAGTTGGCAAAGTGTCGCAGTTCAGGAAACATCTTTTACAAGACATTAAACATCCCATAAATGTCTGGGCAAGGAAAACAAAGTACCTGTCAGAATACAAGAAACAACCGTTTCAGCAGGCAACAACCAATGGTTTACTAGCTGAAAACGGTTGAAAACAATTCATTAAACAGCGTCATTCCGCGTACTTGCCAATATGTCACTCCTCTACTTTACACCTATTTGCCACATCGACAACATCCATTTCATTGGTCAGGACCGCCGAGGGGAAAACACGGCACGCCTCATCAAGAAGACAGGTCTCATCGGCATATTTAGAAGAATAATGGCCAAGAAGAAGGAGTCCTGCACAGGAATCGGATGCCACACGGGCAGCCTCTGAGGCAGTGGAATGATAATACTTGCGGGCATTGGCAGCATCTTTATCTCCATAAGTAGACTCATGATAAATCACGTCAACACCGTATACCAATTTGTGAAGGTCTGGCATATAGCGCGTGTCTGAACAAAAAGCATACGAGAGAGGCTTGTCTGCCGGTAGGACAAGACGGGAGTTCGGAATTGTCTCGCCATCAGCGGTCGTCCAATCTTGCCCCTGTTTGATATTATTGAACTGGCTACGCGGAATCTCATAGAAATCTAGCATTTCCCTGTTGAGGTGTGGCTGCAGCGGTTTCTCCTTAAACAAGAATCCGCAACAGGGCACACGATGAGACAGAGGAACAGTGGTCACCGTAAGACTCTTATCCTCATATACGACTTCACTCCTTGTGGTTTCCAACGGATGGAACACCAATTCATACTCGAAAGTCTGGCAGAACATACGTCTCTGCAGATCGAACAGCTCCGTCATCTCCTTCGGTGCATAGATATGCAATGGAGCCGTGCGCCCCAGCAATCCGAAAGTAGAGACAAGCCCCATCAGTCCAAAACAATGGTCACCATGCAGATGCGAGATGAACACGGCGTTTACCTTGCCGAAATGGACACGGCTCTTGCGCAGCTGCAGCTGGGTGCCCTCACCACAGTCCACCATGAAAAACTTGTCGTGCACCTCAACAAGCTGTGCCGTGGTATTATGCTTTAAATTTGGCAGTGCGCTGCCACAGCCAAGTATATGAACACGAAATCTTGCCATATGCTAATGTTGCTTTACATCTCTCTTATATGCATATATTCCCTTCTGGTTTTCAAGCAGCAGAGAATCCGGGCCGAGACCATATACGCTGAAAGTGTCGGAGCTCAATACCAGTCTGCCATTGTTTATCTTCCACTCCACGTACGGGTTAGGCTCACTGTCGTCGCCTGTCACCACTCCACCTTCTTCTATCACGAAATGACGGTCTATGCTCGTCCATTTACCCATTAAGGATGTTATGTTGAGAACCGATTTGGCAAATAGCTCCCCATCGGCTGTCTTACAAGAAATCACAGCCAAATGGTCGCCGGCAAGCAATCCTCCCTGCACATTGCTGCAGGTGTCTGCACCCTCCAGCAGAAGGGAAAGAGTGTCACCCTTGTCGGTAATAAGTTCCAAAACCGACATGGACGTGCCTTCGCCACATATGCCATAAAGCGTGGAATCCGCCGCAGCATTGCTGTCCACCAGTGTTGGGGCATTGTCGCCGTCAGTCTTTTTCTTGCCATCGCATCCTACCAGAGAGGAGAATGCAAGACATACAGCAATAAACAAAAATACTTTCCTCATATTGTATGATTTATTATGTTTTCAACAATAAGACAACGGTGTTTCCGCCATCCTTTATTCATTAGACTTTGCTTCATCCCAAAGTTTATCCATCTCATCCAAAGTCATTTCCGTCAAAGGTTTACCCAATTTGATTGAATGATCTTCAATATAATTGAATCGACGTATAAACTTCTGGTTTGTCAGCTCCAGGGCATCATCGGGATTGATTTTATAAAGACGGGCTGCGTTGATGACACTGAACAGGAAATCGCCAAGTTCTTTTTTAGACTTTTCCTTGTCACCCTTCCGCAGTTCCTCCTCCAGTTCCGACATTTCCTCACGCACTTTTTTCCACACATCACCACGGTCTTCCCAATCGAATCCCACGTTGCGCGCCTTGTCCTGAATGCGGTATGCCTTTATCAATGTCGGCAGAGCATCCGGAACACCTGAAAGCACACGCTTGTTGCCATCTTTCTCTTTCAGTTTTATCTGTTCCCAGTTCTCTATAACCTTCTGTGCCGTGTCGGCATTCTGCATATCAGAAGGCTTGTCATCCTCACCATAAGGCAATGGCTTAGGTGATGAAGCACCGACCTGTGAAGGGTGGTACACATGGGGATGGCGGAATATAAGCTTGTCAGCAAGTTTGTTGCAGACGTCGGCAATGTCAAACGCGCTTTTCTCCTCACCAATCTTAGCATAGAAACAGATATGGAGAAACACATCTCCAAGTTCCTTGCAAATATTCAGCGTATCGTCTTTCATGAGGGCATCGCTTAGTTCAAACACCTCTTCTATCGTATTTGTTCTCAGGCTCTGGTTTGTCTGTTTTTTATCCCAAGGACATTTCTCTCTCAACGTGTCGAGCACATCGAGAAAACGCCCGAAGGCCTCTAGTTTTTCTTCTCTTGTATGCATTTTAGTTCTTTTAAGTTTACGAGTCAACATGTGGACAAGTCGTTTGGGGAACCCATTTCCAACAATTCCAAATGAAAGGACCAAGGAAACCACCCTACTGACAGGCCATCAGTCCAAGGCTAAATCTCTCCTCTTGGATTTCACTTGTCTCTGGTCAATTTATACGTTATACGTTTTATCAATATCATTTCAACAGCGGTAATGCCGAAGCAGTTGAGCATAGCTCCATCGTTGATGAAATCCTCGTCGAGGATATTCGAAATGGACAGATAGTCGGGAGCAGAAGAGTCTTTTCTTGACTTCAACAAATTCTCGCAATATTCGGCAAACAAGGTGGTAGCACCTGAAATGTCTTTCATGAACCACTTGCAGTAGCCTGCATTAAGTAAATCCATGTCACCCACAGTATCACTATCGAGCAGTTTGGCGTAGATTTTCGCTGCCTGTTCAAGTTTGTTCTCACCCATAAGAGTCCAAGCCAGGACTCTCTTTACATTGGCGGACTCCGGATATTTGTAATCAAGCTCATACAGTATTTTCGCAGCCTGTTCGAAATCTCCCATCTTGGAGCATACTATTGCATAGTGTAGAGCGTACGACTTATTGTCTGGCTCAAGGGTATAGAGTTTGCGATATGCATTCTCAGCCATTTTCAGGTCGTTGGAATGGAAAGCGGCTTTTGCCATTCCCCTCAACGCCCTTATGTCATCGCCCGAGAAATATGCAGCTTTCAGAAAGCATTCTTTAGCCTCAACGAAATCTCTCGACATCTCAAGATAATAGCCACCCTTCACCAGATATCCAGCTACAGAACCGTCGAACTGTAGCTTGGGCATCAGTTTGGATAACAGTATCGCTTCACGACGCGACAACAGGAAATTGCCCAACTCAACGCGTTTCTCACTTACTGCTGTGTTGTCAAAAAGAGAACAAGCCATGAAGAGCACATTATCTGTGTCGAAAGGATTGTATATCTGGTTATGCCAGCGATAGAGGCGGTAGAAGCGATATAGATCCTGAAGGGCTCTTCTGCGCAAATAGGCAGGAGTGGCCATTTCTTCATCACTCATAAATTGCTGCTTTGGCATCTCGCCATGATTCATCATTTCTATCATGTCCGACGGTATCTTGTCTATCACCGACACAACGGCAAGGGCAAAAGAATACTTGTCGCTGTCGCAGAACGGCCCTGTTGCCATCAGGTTGGTCAGAAACCTGTTGCGCTTTAGACTATCTTTCACGCGGTGAAGTTCGGGATGGTTCAAGCTGAATGGAAAGAACCAGTTTGGAAGACTATAGAAGAAGGAGAAACGCTTCATTTGTGAGAAGCCTCCGAAATAGATGTCCGCTCCACTCTTCTGCATCTCTATCATCTTCTGGAACTTGTTCTCCACTTCTTCCATCGACCTGTCGTCGGCTTCAGGATCCAGGATATCCCTCAGTTCCTGATCATTGTCTTCGATGCCAAGACGATAAGACGTGAGATTGCTGTTCTTTACCAACGTTGGCATGATGTCTCGCTGTATGATGTCGTTGTCATTTTCGGCATTCATGCAGAATACCATTTGTTTCTGCAAGTCGAGCAGGTCTCTCACCACATCATCACGAGAGAGCAGAGGCGACATTATCTGCAATTGCAGAGCAGAATCTACACCATCAGTAACCGACAGAGTCCATGCTATCAGAGCCTTCTGCTTCAGTGCCTCGTCTTTGGCTTCACTGTATATTCTGACAAGCACACGGAACTTGTTAATGTCGAAATTATTCATCACCGACAACATCATGGCACTGACGACCACTTGAGCGTCTCCTGAATCCACTGTGGGCGATAGAATAATGTCACCAATGGCACTGGCCTGTTCTTCAGTCCAAAGTTCAGAAACTACGATATGACAGAACAATGCCTGCATGAATGAATAATGAGACAAATATAGCTCATCCGCCATTTTGTCGCGTTTCTCTACCGATTCAAGCTGCAACATAGCCAAATCTGAAACGAAGTCTTCCATCTGCATCCGTATAGCCTTCTCTGAGAAAGAATTTGTCTTCACTGAGGCTCTCGAATAGGCATCCTTATAGAAATCAACGTTTCTGCGTCTATAGTCGGACCTAAGATTACGAATACCCCCCTTCAACTTGTCCAGCATATCATTGTACATAGATTCGCGCATGTCGTCCTCCACGCCTAGCTCCATGTAATGAAGCATGAGGCGGAAATTCTCCTTTATGTCCTTCACATCTTCAGAATAAGGAACATAAGGATGCGACTCTACATAGGGCAGTATGATATCTAACGCCGCTCCGAGGTCTTTGCCTTCAACAAGCCGAAGGGCTACGGAAAACTGTTTCAATTCATTCTTATCCATAACACATACTATTTAGAGACATTACTATATTTGAAGTAATGCCTTATCATTTGAGAATAACCAGCTGCATTTTGCTTCGCGATGCGTTCCTGTGCTATTTTATAAGCACGTACAAAAGTATCTATCTGCTGTTTCTTGCGCTTATCTGACTCTACGCAGGATGTGAAGAACAGTCCAGACAGGTCTTTCGAACAACTGTTACTATTCATCAACACCACACCTCCGCTTTTCTTGGCAACAGAAGCCTGCGGTTCTGTAAGCCATGCCGCGTCTATCTCGCCGTTCTGAAGCATTTTCAGGCGAATATCAACATCGTTCACCTGCACACGGAAGAACTCTTCCTTCTTTCCCTTTATGCTGTCGGACATCTTGTCGCAAAGGAAATCTGTGGCAGAAAACCTTGTCATCGCAACCAGCTTGTCTGACAGTTGGTTTATCTTAGTGACACGCGACTTTCTGTTTGCCACAAGTTTCCATTCCATTCTTGTAGACAACACCTTATCAAAAGAAAGTCTGCCATGGTTGACAAGATATTCTATGCGTTTGTCGTCAACGAAAGCTCCATCAATCGTCTTTTTTCCCAACGATTTGTCGCAATCAAGCTGCGAAGTGTAGTGGACGAGCTTAACATCAACCCCCAAAGAGTCGAATATGCCTTCATCCAGAGCTACGAAAGCAGGCAGACAGTCGATGCGTTGCGAAACGCCAACCTTTAGAGCCAAGGAGTCTTTCGCCTTCCTCTCCATCTGGTCTTTATCTGTGGTCTTGCCACCGCCTCCAATAGAGCACCCCATAAGAATAGCTGCTACGAAGGCTCCAAAGAGTTTATTTATGTTTGTCATCATTGCCATTTACTTTATTATGAAGGATATGAAGCCAAGTTCCTCCGGTTCCAAGAATGAAGCATCACTCCACATCAGACAGATATGGTATATATAAATACAGCACAAAGATAACGCTTTATTTTGTTATGCAGAAAAATATCATTACTTTTGTCTAAAGTAATCCGAAAAATATGGCAAAAGACAAGACAATATATGTTTGCAGCAACTGCGGACAGGAGTCTCCCAAATGGATAGGCAAATGTCCGCAATGTGGAGAATGGAACTCATTCAAGGAGTTCAGAGTGGCTGCCGGACCATCCAGCGAATCTTCGTTCAAGACAAATGGTCTCGTCAGCCCCCAAACCCTCTCTGCACTGAACATAAAGGACATCTCAAGCACTGACGACCCACGAATCGATATGGAAGACGATGAACTTAACAGAGTGTTGGGTGGCGGACTGGTGAAGGGGTCGCTGACACTGCTGGGAGGAGAACCCGGCATCGGCAAGAGCACACTGTCGCTGCAAACGGTATTGGGAGTAAGCAAGAAGGTGTTGTATGTAAGCGGAGAGGAAAGCGCCCACCAACTGAAGATGAGGGCACAGAGGATAAACGAGTCACCAAGCGACAACTGTCTTATATTCTGCGATACATCGTTGGAGAATATCTTCGCATGTATAAGCAATGTCAAACCGGAAATCGTGGTGATAGACTCCATACAGACCATCAGCACTTCTGACGTGGACAGTTCTGCAGGCAGCGTATCACAGGTAAGAGAGTGTGCCGCAAGATTACTAAGATTTGCAAAGACTTCGGGGACACCGATAATACTGATAGGCCACATAAACAAGGAAGGCACACTGGCTGGACCGAAAATCCTCGAGCATATCGTGGACACAGTGATACAGTTTGAGGGTGACCAACACCATATGTACAGAATTCTAAGATCCATAAAGAACAGATTCGGAAGCACATCAGAACTTGGCATATACGAGATGTTGCCCAATGGACTGCGACCAGTTTCTAATCCATCTGAACTGCTGCTCTCTGAAGATCATGAAGGACTAAGCGGAGTGGCAATTTCGTGTGCGATAGAGGGTGTGAGGCCATTTCTTGTGGAGACTCAAGCCCTCGTCTCAACGGCTGCATACGGCACACCACAACGTTCTGCAACGGGGTTCGACCAAAAGAGGCTCAACATGCTGCTGGCTGTACTAGAGAAGCGCGTGGGGTTCAAACTCATACAAAAGGACGTATTCATAAACATTGCCGGAGGACTGCGCGTAACAGACCAGGCCATGGACCTCAGCATCATAGCCGCCGTGCTTTCGAGCAATGTGGATACAGCCATAGAACAAGGATGGTGTATGGCTGGAGAAGTGGGACTAAGCGGAGAAGTGCGCCCCGTGAGCAGAATAGAACAAAGAGTATCGGAAGCTCAGAAACTCGGATTTACCAATATCATCATACCAAATCAGAATTTCCACACCTTCGAAGCCCGCAATATCAAAGGGATAAACATCATTCCTGTAAGAAAAGTAGAAGAAGCCCTAAGACATCTATTCGGATAATCAGATTTCAACAGAAGATATATCCACCAGATTTGTCACGATGGCATAGATGGTAAGACCGGCTGGGGTGTGGATCTGCAACTTCCTCGCAATGTTCCGACGATGGGTAATGACGGTGTTGGGGGCAATGCACAAATGGTTTGCAATTTCCTTATTAGTCATTCCCTGCACCAGACTCACTATCACCTCTTTCTCGCGCTCGCTCAATGCGTCCTGATTTCCAGGGTTAGTGTTTATCATGCTTGAAATTTTTGCAGACACATCATTCTGTTTCAATTTCTTCTCAAGCGTACGGATGGCAGGAATCATTATTTCTTCTTCCACGTCAGAATGTTTGGCAAGCCACTCCTCGTTATTATAAATATCACAGAGAGTGGCAGACAGCTGGTTATTGCGCAATCCATCGCTAGGCAGATATTTGATTATGATGTTTTTCAGTTCTCGCAGTTTCTGGTCAGTCTGACCATGATGTTTTGAAAATGTATCAATGTCATAGTTTGGCAGCGGTTGTTTGTCGAGAAGCGACTCCACGTATGGGAAAAGGAATTTCTCCTCATACTTCATGTGCTTCTTGATTTCTTCGGCATACTCATCATATAATTTGAGTATCAGACGAGCGAGATTGTCCTTCTCGTCTAATGCTTCTACGAGTTCCTTACGTATAAAAGGCAACTGGAAATCAAGATAATACTCATGGCTGGCATGAAGATAATGCATGATAGTAGGTATAGACAATCTCGAGAAGTCATCGAAGGCCTTGTAGCCATTAATGACGAGATTAACGATTGCCAGAAATGTGTAAGTATCAACACCTTGCGCCTCGCACACCTCATTCACGGTCTTGTCTCCAAAGCCAAGATTAATACCAAAACTGCCAAGACTTTGCAGTACGTTATAGTTGTCTCTGATAAGCACGATAAGCTTATCATCGGCTTCATATAGTTTTTGACTCTTCATCTTCCACTTCCTTTATATTCAGCATGCAAAGTAAATTATTATTTTGCAATCCTGCAATAATCATTTTTAGGTATTTTTCAACTGAAAAACAGACATCCCCTATCTGATGAATGTTATACTGCTGAAGTGAAGAATTCTGCAGAGCAAGTAGCGTCAGAACTCAACTGACACCCTTGCGTTTATCTGCCTTCCAGTAAGATAGTTTGGCACGGCATACTGCTGATTGGTCACATCCGTTATCCAATAGTAAGAGTTCACGTTGTTTATACCAAACAAGTTGAGACAGTCGATGCCCAGCCATACGTTCTTGAATACAGATTTCTTTTTGTCGCTCTTCTCTCTGTCGAAAAGTCTGTAGCTCATGCCGATGTCAGCACGCTTGTATGCAGGAGCCCTGAACTGCTGCTGCGAGAGATCTCTGTGTGGAGGACCGAAGGGCAGACCGTCTGCAAACGCCAGTTTGAGCGACATTCTCCACTTGTCTGTTCCAGGGAAATAGTCGGTGAAATAAAGGTTTAAAGAATACCTTTGGTCTGTTGGCATAGGTATACTCTTGCCTTTCAGATTTATCTTGGTACTCATCACCGACAGGCTCACCCATGAGTCTGCACCAGGCACAAACTCGCCATATAGCTTCATGTCAAGTCCGAGAGCATGTCCACTGCATTGCTGGCTTGCGTCGTATACTATCTTCACGTTGTTCACGCTGTATGGCACGATGTTGCCAAGTGCCTTGAAGTAAGCTTCGGCTGTGAATTTGTATGGTCTGTCATTGAGTTTGAATTTATAGTCGTAGGCAGCGATAAAGTGTATAGACCTCTGGCTTTTTATCTTCTTGTTTAGAGTGGCGTATGTTGTCCCCTCCACTGTAGTGGTGTCTCTTAGTTCCTTGAAGAATGGTGCCTGATAGTATAATCCTGTTGCAAACCTGAATGTCACGTCATTGTTGAAAGGCGGAACTATGCTCAGCGAGAGTCTCGGACTGATTATCGTCTCACGGTTGAAGTTCCAGTGACTAAACCTTATACCATAGTTCAGTGTGAAGAACGTATGCTGTCCTGGACTCATGAATTTATATGTATCCTGAGCATAAGCCTCCAGTCTGTTTGCGTTAAGTTTGTTTCGGGCATTAAGCGAATAAATCATCTTCATGTCTTCACCGGTGTGTGGGATATTATATCCGCTGGAGTCTCGCATTTCATATTCCTTGCTATATTCGTCCACGTGTTCAATTTTGTATGCCAGTCCGGCGAGTATTTCGTGGCGTTTTGCCTTGTGAGAGAAAGCCAACTTCAGACTTTTCACATTGGCTTTCAGATAGTTGCGTGCATGTTCCATATATGTGCCCACTCCGAGATTCTCGCTCGTTTCCGTCTGTGTAAGCCAATATTGTCCCTGTATGTCGTATTTTTCCTGCTCATTGGTACTGTATGCAGAACCGATGAGCGACAGTCGTGTTTTTGCGCCAAATAGTCTTGTGATTGTAAATGTGCCAAAGTAAGTACGGAAAAGGTCTTTTTCCTTACCGTCGAAATATACTTTGAATGATTTTACGTTCTCCATCGTTCCGAAGTTGGTTTCTCTGTCAGAAGGTGTGAAATTGTAGTGATTGTCAGAGATATCGCCCATAAATTCTATCTCCCATCGTTTGTTGGGCTTATATGTGAGATAAGTCTGATAATCAAGGAAACTCGGACTATACTCTCCTTTAGTTTCAAGCGAACCGAGCAGGTATTTGTTTGTCTTGTATCTCAGACCATTGCTCCATGAGAATTTCTTGTTGCTGAATCCCACGTATGCCGATGCGCCGAGCATGCTGGCAGTGACCTTGGCTTCGAATTTCTTGGGTTGTTTGTATGTGATGTCGAGTGCTGACGACATTTTGTCTCCATATTTAGCCTCAAAGCCTCCGGTACTGAAACCGATGCTCTTCACCATGTCGGGGTTGATGATTGAGAGTCCTTCCTGTTGTCCGCTTCTCACGAGGAACGGGCGGTATATTTCCACACCATTTATATATACGCTGTTTTCGTCGAAGCTACCTCCTCTTACATTGTATTGCGACGAAAGCTCACTATGGGTTGACACTCCCGCCTGCTGCTGTATGAGTTCTTCCACAGCATTTCCGGTTGCCGACGGTGTATTCGTGGCATTCTTCACGTCGAGTTGCTCAGTAGTGCCGGTTTGTCTTCTCTTCTCCGTGATTGTCACCTCGCCCAATTCGTTGTTGTCGTCGAAGAGTTGTATGAGTAAAGTCTGCTTTCCTTTAGGTTTGCGCAGCACGCGTGTTTTGGTTTTGTAGCCCACCATAGAGAATCTCACCACCACGCTGTCTGCGGAGTTGAGATGCAGTGAGAACTCACCCTTCAGGTTCGTAAGCGTCACTCTCCCCTGTTTCACCACTGCCACTGTGGCAAGTTCCACGGGATTGTTGTTGCTGTCGGTCACTCTTCCCTGTAGGGTGAAGGTCTGCGAGAATGCGCTTATGCACACAAAACAGATTAATATCGAGAGTATAATTATCTTCTTCATATGATATATTTAACGAAAGGAAAGCCAAATTATTGTATTTGTGTAGAAATAAGTTGACGAGTGAAGCATTGTATACTCTAAATGTTTGAAGGACAAGTCTAAACAACCTGTCCTTCAATCATTTATAAACTTTTGTCATTGTCAAAACAGTCAAGCCATGACTGTTATTTCTGTGCTTTTAGTGAGCTTATGCTCTCCTTCAGCGCAGCAATCTTCTCCATGCTGTCGCTCTGCTTCTTACGCTCAAGAGCCACCACTGCTTCCGGTGCGTTGGCAACGAATCGCTCATTTGAGAGTTTCTTGGAAACTCCGGCGAGGAAGCCTTCGAGATGTTTCAGCTGTGCCTCCATCTTCTCTATCTCGGCAGCCACGTCTATCATGTCGCCCAACGGCACTGCATATTCCAGCGTGCCCACCATGAAGGCTGCTGCAGTATAGTCCTTCTCTGTCACGACGTCGATGCTCGTCAGGTTGGCCATCTTGCCAACCACGCTGTCGTAGTCTTTCAAAGCGTTTTCACCTACACATTGCAACGAGAGTGTCTCTTTGTTGGCGATGTTTTTCTGGTTGCGCACTGTTCTCACTCCTGCCACGATCTGCTTCACGCTCTCGATGTCTTCGATAAGTTTCATGTCTTCGCCTGTAGGAGCTGAGATTTCCAGTTTGTCGCGCATAATTGACTCTCCGTCCTTTCTCTCGTAAATGTGCTGCCACAGTTCCTCTGTGATGAACGGCATGAACGGATGGAGCATCTTAAGCAGATTTTCAAAGAACTTGAGTGTTGCTTCATATGTGGTTTTGTTGATAGGCTGACCATATGCCGGCTTCACCATCTCCAGATACCAGCTTGAGAACTCGTCCCAGAAAAGTTTGTAGACTGTCATCAGAGCTTCTGAGATACGGTATTTCTTGAACAGGTCGTCTATTTCGGCATTTGCCTGACGCAGCTTGGCATTGAACCACTCCACAGCAATCTTGTTTGCCTCTGGCTGAGTGCCATCTGCCACTTCCCATCCCTCCACGAGACGGAATGCGTTCCATATCTTGTTGTTGAAGTTTCGTCCCTGTTCACAGAGGCTCTCATCGAAGAGGATATCGTTTCCTGCCGGTGCAGAGAGCATCATTCCCATGCGTACTCCATCGGCTCCGTATTTGTCTATCAGTACCAATGGATCTGGTGAGTTTCCGAGGCTCTTCGACATCTTGCGTCCGAGTTTGTCGCGCACGATACCCGTGAAGTATACATGTTTGAATGGCATCTTTCCCTTATACTCATAACCAGCCATAATCATACGTGCCACCCAGAAGAAGATGATATCCGGACCAGTAACGAGGTCACTAGTTGGATAGTAGTATTTCATTTCTTCGTTGTCGGGATCGAGAATTCCGTTGAACAGAGAGATTGGCCACAGCCATGAAGAGAACCATGTATCAAGGCAGTCGCTATCTTGCTCCAGGTCGCCGGCACTGAGGTTGGCATTTTTCTTGCGCGCCTCTTCCAAAGCCAGTTCTGCTGTCTCAGCCACCACCACGTCTTTCTTGCCTTCTTCCGTAGTGTAATAATATGCCGGGATACGGTGTCCCCACCATAGCTGTCGGCTGATACACCAGTCTTTGATGTTTTCCAGCCAATGTCTGTATGTGTTCTTATATTTTGACGGATAGAACATTATCTCGTCGTCCATCACTGGTGGCAGCGCCTCGTCGGCGAAGTGCTGCATAGACAGGAACCACTGTGTGCTGAGCTTAGGTTCGATTGGCACGTTGGTACGTTCAGAGAAGCCCACTTTGTTGTTGTAGTCTTCCACTTTCTCCATGAGTCCAGCCTCCTTGAGGTCTTTCTCTATCTGCTTGCGCACGTCCATACGGTCCATGCCCACATACATTCCTGCGGCCTCGCTTATTGTGCCGTTATCGTTGAATATGTCGATGGTCTCGAGGTTGTGTTTCAGTCCGAGGGCATGGTCGTTGATATCGTGGGCAGGAGTCACTTTCAGACAGCCCGTACCAAACTCTATGTCAACGTAACCGTCTTCAACTACAGGTATTTCTCTTCCCACCAGCGGCACTATCACGTGCTTTCCTTTGAGCCATGTGTTTTTCTCATCGTCTGGATTTATACACATTGCCGTGTCACCCATGATTGTTTCAGGGCGCGTTGTGGCAACCACAGCGTAGTAGCCTTTCTCGTCTTTGTGCATCACGTTGCCTTCGCTCTTTCTCTCCACGTCGCTTTCAACCACTCTGTATTTCAGATAGTAGAGTTTCGAGTGTTCGTCTTTGTACACCACCTCTTCGTCTGAAAGTGCGGTCTGTGCCTGTGGGTCCCAGTTCACCATTCTTGCTCCGCGGTAGATGAGTCCTTTGTTGTAGAGGTCGCAGAATACTTTTATCACGCTCTTCGAACGGGTCTCGTCCATTGTGAAAGCTGTGCGGTCCCAATCGCAGCTAGCACCGAGCTTTCTGAGCTGCTTCAGGATTATTCCTCCGTGCTCTTCTGTCCATGCCCATGCGTGCTTGAGGAACTCGTCGCGTGTAAGGTCGGTTTTCTTTATGCCTTCCTGAGCAAGTTTATTCACCACCTTTGCCTCTGTAGCGATAGAGGCGTGGTCGGTGCCAGGCACCCAGCATGCGTTCTTGCCTTCCATACGTGCCCTTCTCACCAGGATATCCTGTATGGTGTTGTTGAGCATGTGTCCCATGTGTAGTACTCCTGTCACGTTTGGTGGAGGTATTACCACTGTGTATGGTTCTCTTCCGTCAGGCTTGCTGCTAAACAGTTTGTTGTCAAGCCAATATTCATACCATTTCGACTCCACGCTTTGTGGATCGTATTTGCTTGCTAATTCCATATATTATGTCGTTTTGTTTGCTTTATTTTCTTGTTGTTTGCTTCCTAATCCATTGCCGCTATTTCTTCTTTGCTTTTGCATAAGCGCAATAATTCTGCAAAGTTAATCCTTTTTCTCTATATGGGCAAGATTTGGTATTTTTTTGTTGAGGAGGGTTTTCACTGAGCGTTGCCGGGATGTGTGCCAAATTGTCTGCTACTACAGTCTGAATTCGCCGGCGAGAGCTGCGACGGATGGGAATATCATGTTTGCCCCTTCTGCCTGCAGTATGGAGTCGCGCAATGGACCTGTGTTTACGGCAATGGTGAACACATGGGCTGCCACTGCTGCACGTACTCCGAGTGGGGCGTTTTCCACCACTATGGCCTGCCATGGTTCTACTCCTGCCTTCTGCAGTCCTTTCAGATAAGGTTCTGGATCTGGCTTGCCTTTCTCCACATCATTTGCACATACTACGAGGTCGCGGTTTACAAGTCCCTTGAGGTCGCGGTCGAGTTTGTCGAGGAGTGTGTGCTGCGCACTGCCAGTCACTATCACGATCTTCAGCCCAGAGGCTTTTACCTTTTCCATAAGTTCTTTAATGCCTGGCATCAGCGATGGTGTGGGACAGGCGTTGAAAGCATCCGATTTTAGTTTATATATTTTTTGGGCTTCCTTTTCTGATATGTTCTCGCTGCGCTGCTTACTGAAGAGCTGCTGTATGGTTTCCACTCCCCTCATCCCCTCGTAGCGGTATGCGTCTTCTGGCGGCATTTCTATGCCTATTGACTGCATGGCGGTGTGCCAACTGCGGGCATGGTATGGCATGCTGTCGTAGATTACGCCGTCCATGTCGAACATTACCGCCTTGGGCTGGAATTCGAGATAGCCGGAAGTTGCAAGATACTGTGATATAAAATTCTGAAACATGATGGATGTGGTTTTAAAAAGTTGACGAGTTGACGAGGAGTTTTGCCGCTTCTGATTGCTGTCAGCAGTCAATAGGAACCTCCTTGTCAACTCGTCTGCCTTTCTACTTATCTATTCCGTAACTTGTCAACTCGTTTACTCGTCAACTCGTTTACTTGTCAACTTACTATCAATACTCAAATACTCCGAATTCCGACTTGATGGTAAGGCTCTTCTTGCCTTCCTCTATGTGTCCTACTATCTGTGCATCGATGTTGAAGCTCTTGCTCAGCTCTATCACCTTGTCGGCAATTTCTGGTCGCACATAGATTTCCATGCGGTGTCCCATGTTGAACACTTTGTACATTTCCTTCCAGTCGGTGCCGCTCTGCTGCTGAATGGTATTGAAAAGTGGTGGCACTGGGAACATGTTGTCTTTCACCACCTTACAGTTGTCATTCACGAAATGTAGCACCTTTGTCTGCGCTCCTCCCGTACAATGCACCATTCCGTGGATTTCCGGCCTCAGCTCGTCGAGCAGTCTCTTTATCACTGGGGCATAGGTACGTGTTGGCGAGAGCACTAGTTTTCCGGCATTCACCGGACTACCCTCCACTTCGTCGTCGAGTCGCTTTGCGCCACTGTATACAAGTTCTTCAGGAACGGCGTGGTCGTAGCTTTCCGGATATTTCTCTGCCAGGTATTTTGAGAACACGTCGTGACGTGCGCTGGTCAGTCCGTTGCTTCCCATTCCTCCGTTGTATGAGGTTTCGTATGTAGCCTGTCCGCATGATGACAATCCTACGATTACATCGCCCGGACGTATGTTTGCGTTGTCTATCACGTCGCTGCGCTTCATTCTGCAGGTCACGGTAGAGTCCACGATGATGGTCCTGACGAGGTCGCCCACGTCTGCAGTCTCACCTCCTGTAGGATATATTCCTATTCCCATCTCGCGCATCTGCTGGAGAAGTTCGTCTGTACCGTTGATGATTGCCGAAATTACTTCTCCCGGCACAAGCATTTTGTTTCTGCCTATGGTTGAAGATACGAGGATGTTGTCCACGGCTCCCACGCAGAGCAGGTCATCGGTGTTCATTACGATGGCGTCCTGGGCTATGCCTTTCCATACAGAGAGGTCGCCGGTCTCCTTCCAGTACATATACGCAAGCGATGATTTTGTGCCGGCTCCGTCAGCGTGCATGATATTGCAGTATTCGGGGTCGCCTCCGAGCACGTCGGGTATTATCTTGCAGAAAGCCTGCGGGAATATTCCTTTGTCGATATTCTTTATGGCGTTGTGCACGTCTTCTTTTGCTGCGCTCACGCCACGCATCATATACCTGTTTGATTTATCCATCTTGTTCTTGTTTTATATTTGCTTGATAAATGGAACTTAGCCTGTTCTCACACTTTGTCTTTGCCATGCCAGAAGTCCCAGCTTGCGAAAGCCTGCAGGAGCAGCATTTCCAGTCCGTTCTTCGTCATTGCCCCTTGTTCTTTACCTTTCTTCATAAAGAGTGTTTCGTCGGGGTTGTAGAGCAAGTCGTAGAGCAGGTTGTGGCTGTCCATGGCTTCGTATGGCAGGTCCGGGCATTCATCGGTGTGGGGATAGAGTCCGCATGGTGTGCAGTTCACTATCACGTTGTATTCCTTCACCACCTCAGGTGTCACATCTTTATATTGTATTGTTCCCGGGCGTTCGAAACGGCTTACGAGCAGCGTTTCCAGCCCCAATGACTTCAGTCCGTAGTTTACGGCTTTCGACGCTCCTCCTGTGCCGAGTATGAGGGCTTTTTTGTGGTGGCTTTCCAACAGCGGCTCTATGCTCTTCGTGAAGCCGATGACATCACTGTTGTATCCCCTGAGGAATGTGTCGTCGCCTTTGCTCTCCACCCGTATCACATTGACGGCGCCTATGGCTCTTGCCTCCACGCTGACATAGTCGAGGAAGCTCAACACCTTCTCTTTGTAGGGTATCGTGACGTTGAGTCCCTTGAGTTCAGGATTCGTCGCCAGCACCTCTGGCAGGTCATCGATTGTCTTGATCTCGAAGTTTATATACTCTGCGTCTATGTCTTCATTCTGGAATTTCTCGTTGAAGAAGCTCTTGGAGAATGAATGCACGAGAGGATAACCGATTAGTCCATACTTGTCCATAAGTCATTATTATTTTATTGCTGTATAACATGTGCAGATTCCAAACGTAAGACGTTTGAAACCGGCGGTGCTGAATCCTGTTTTCTTCAGTATTTCCACCATCACCTCTCCTTGCGGAAAGGCTTCTATGGTGGCTATGAGATACTTGTATGCGCTCTTGTCTCTTGATATCATGCGCCCGTAGAGGGGGAGTAGCGTGTGTGAGTATAGCGTGAAGAGCTGCTTCACGGGGAAGTGTACGGGTCTTGTGAGCTCTATCACGCAGAGTGTGCCTCCTGGCTTGAGCACTCTGTACATCTCTCTCAGTCCAGCTTCGAGGTCCTGGAAGTTCCGTATGCCGAATGCTGCCGTGACCACGTCGAAGCTTGCGTCTGGGAATGTCATCGAGAGGCAGTCTTCTCTCTGGAAACTTATCACATCCTGCAGGGCTGCCGCTTTCACTTTTTCTCTTCCCACCTGCATCATGCCCTCTGAGATATCGATACCCACCACTTTGCCCGGTTTGAGTTTCCTGGCTTCCAGTATGGCGAGGTCGCCGGTGCCTGTCGCCACGTCGAGTACAGAGTCAGCGGAACGGACAGCCTGCAGTTTCCTGACCACGTGGTTTCTCCAATACTTGTCTATGCAGAAGGAGAGACGGTGGTTCAGCGTGTCATAGGAATGTGCCACGGCATCGAACATCTGCTCGACTTGCGCTGCCTTCTGACCGCTCTGCTCGTATGGGTTTATCTTTTCCTGTCCGTACATTATATTTTTGATGCGTGTGGTATTTGGGGGATGTGTATGTTATTTCTTGTATGCAGCGAGCCACTCTGCAACGTTGCGCTCTATTCGTGCCGCGATGTCGCCTGTCTCGGCAGCCTTGTCGAACTTCTCGCCTGTGATGTGCTCGTAGAGCTCGATGTATCTGTCACTCACGCTCTCAGCGTATTCGTCGGTGATTTCAGGCATCACCTGTCCCGGCTCGTTCATGAAGTTGTGTTCGATAAGCCACTGGCGTACGAACTCTTTCGAGAGCTGCTTCTGCGGTTCGCCATTTGCGAATTTCTCCTCGTATCCGTCGGCATAGAAATAGCGGCTTGAGTCTGGCGTATGTATTTCGTCGATCAGGTAGACCTTGCCGTCGCGTTTTCCGAACTCGTATTTGGTGTCAACGAGGATAAGTCCGTGCTGGGCTGCGATTTCCTGTCCGCGGGCGAAGATCTTTCTCGTATAGTCTTCCATCACGGCGTAATCTTCTGCGCTAACAATACCCTGGGCGATGATTTCCTCCTTTGAGATGTTCATGTCGTGTCCCTCGTCGGCCTTAGTGGTCGGTGTGATGATCGGCTCCGGGAAGCGCTGGTTCTCTTTCATTCCGTCGGGGAGTTTCACTCCGCACAGCTCGCGGCAGCCTTTCTGGTATTCGCGCCATGCCGAACCAGTGAGGATGGAACGTATGATCATCTCCACTCTGAAGCCTTCACACTTCAGACCGACGGTGACCTGTGGGTCTGGAGTCGCCAATTTCCAGTTTGGACAGATGTCGTTTGTATGGTCAAGGAATTTTGCTGCAATTTGGTTGAGCACCTGACCTTTGAAAGGGATTCCCTTTGGCAGTACTACGTCAAAAGCAGAGATTCTGTCTGTGGCGACCATCACGATGAGGTCGTCGCCGATGTTGTAAACGTCGCGTACTTTTCCATGATATACGCTCTTTTGTCCTTCAAAATGAAAATCAGTGTTTGTTAATGCTTTCATTACTTTATGTTTATTAAAAGTCAGATAAATCTTTGTCGTTATCGCCAAAGTGATAATTGCCTGCAAATGTAGTTATTTTAAACATAACGGACAACATTGCAGTTGAAAAATCATCATTCTTTCTTCGATTTGTCGAATTTCTCGTATGCCTTTACTATCTTGGTGACTAGCTTGTGGCGCACAATGTCGGTCTGTGTCAGGTTGACCACCGAGATACCTTCCACCCCGCCCAGGATACCGAGCGCCTCGCGCAGTCCGCTCTGCGTGCCGCGCGGCAGGTCCACCTGCGTCATGTCGCCGGTGATTATCATCTTGGCGTTCCATCCCATGCGGGTGAGAAACATGCGGAGCTGTGCCGAGGTGGTGTTCTGCGCCTCATCGAGTATCACCACTGCGTCGTTGAGCGTCCTGCCTCGCATGAAGGCGAGCGGGGCTATCTGTATCACGTGTTTCTCCATCATCTCCTGGAGCTTCACGGCGGGTATCATGTCTTCGAGCGCATCGTAGAGGGGCTGCAGATAGGGGTCTATCTTGTCTTTCATGTCGCCCGGCAGGAATCCGAGCTTCTCGCCTGCCTCCACGGCGGGGCGCGACAGGATTATCTTCTTCACGTTCTTCTCCTTGAGTGCCCTTACGGCGAGCGCGATGCTGAGATAGGTCTTGCCGGTGCCGGCAGGACCCACGGCGAAGATCATGTCGCTCTTCTCGAAGGCTTCCACGAGCTGCTGCTGGTTGGCGCTGCGGCTCTTGATGGGCTTGCCGGAAATGTTGTAGACCACCACACCCGAGGAAGAGTCGTCGGCGGCAGGTCTGCCCTTCACGATATTCAGGATGTCTGCTTCGGCGATGGAATTGTATTTTAGGATGTGAAGACGTATCTTCTCTGCCACTTCCTCGAATGCTGCCATCTGCTCTTCGTCGCCCAACACTCTCACCACATTGTCCCGGGCCAACAGACGCAGCTTGGGGAACAACGACCTTATCATCTGAAGATGAACGTTGTTGCTGCCGTAGAACACCACGGGATCTATGTCTTCCAAAACGATATGCTTTTCTATCACCTATATAAATTTTATGAAATGTTCCGCAAAGTTACAACATTTTTATCATCCGCCGACATATTAAACGACAAATTTCCATTACCTTTGCAAAATTAAAAGTTGACGAGCTGGAAAAGCCAGCAAAAAAGAACTACATAATGCAAGACATGAAAATTACAAAGAAACAATATATCCTCGCATTCTTCACCATCGTGGCCGTGCTTGCCATCATCCGCTGCACATCTCCGAAAATAGCGGAAGGCGGAAGCAAAGAGGAGATGATGCCGGGCGACACTCTCGCCACACCGACGGCAACGGCCCTTGCCGACGACGTAGAGAAGGGCGTCAAGGCTGAAATACGTTTCTTCGACGAAAAGGGAAACATCGTGAAGAACCGCATATACAGCGTACCGCGCTTCTGCGACGCCTTCCCCGACAGCAACAACGTGCAGCTCGCCTCTGCCAAGGAGCATGGCGTGAAACCGGTATTGAACAGGGCCGACGCCGAGAAGAGACACAAGGAACTGGTGTATATCGGAGCCAACCCGTTCTTCTGCGTCGACAAGCTGAAGAGAAGTACGCCATATCTCGTGCCACGAGCCGCAAACCTGCTGGGCGACATCGGACAGTCGTTTATGGACAGTCTGGCAATCAAGGGAATCCCGCTGCACAAATGTATCGTGACAAGCGTATTGAGGACGCGCGAAGACGTGGAGAGGCTCAGGACCACCAACAGAAACGCCACAGAGAACTCATGCCATCTCTACGGCACCACATTCGACATTTGCTACAACCGCTACACGAGGGTGAACGACCCGGAAGGGAAACAAATGAAGGCCACGAGCAACGACACCCTGAAATGGGTGCTCAGCGAGGTGCTGCGCGACATGCGCGTAGCAAACCGCTGCTATATTAAATATGAGGTGAAGCAGGGGTGCTTCCACATCACCGTGAGATAAAACACGCCCATTTCCGCAATGCAAACGGGATGTTTACGATTTTATTTGAGCCATTTGGCATCTGCAAAACGGCAGTATGGAAGAGAGAACTGCACGACAAACGTCTGCCCGACGGAAACGGCCAGCAATGACTCCGGCGCCCTTGTATGCCGGATTTGTTGCATTGTTGCATGTTGCATTAAGGTCTTTCCGACATGCGGATGCCTTTATTTATATACAAACATTTCCCAAAATATTTTTCTAATACCTTGGAAAGTGCTTAATGCAACATGCAACAATGCAACATTTTCACCCAAATATCAATTGGAGGAACCAAGGAAAGAGAAGACGGACGTTTAGAAAAATTATACATTCAACATTCTTGGAATTGAAAAATAATCCATATATTTGCAAGGACAAAGAATAACGACTAAATAATACGACAATGGACAAAATCAAAGTAGCGACAATCGGACTATGTGCAGCGGCAATCGTGAGCTGCGGAAACAATACAGGCAACGGAGCACTAATCGGAGCAGGAGGCGGAGCCCTCGTGGGAGCGATAATCGGAAAAGTGGCTGGCAACACCGCAGTGGGAGCTGCGCTGGGAGCTGCCGTGGGAACAGGAGCCGGAGCGCTCATAGGCAAGCACATGGACAAAGTGAAGGCTGAAGCCGAGGCGGAACTGAACAATGCAAAGGTGGAGGAAGTGACCGACGCCAACGGACTAAAAGCGGTGAAGATAACATTCGACTCCGGACTGCTCTTCCAGACAAGTTCAGCTGACCTGAGCCAGGCAAGCAAGACAAACCTGACAGATCTGGCAAACCTGATGAAGAAATACAACACCTGCGCAATCGACGTATACGGACACACCGACAACCAGGGATGGAGAAACTGCACAGCCGCAGAGAGCGACAACAAGAACATGGCGCTGTCTGAAAGCCGTGCACAGTCGGTGGTCAACTTCATGAAGAGCAACGGAGTGACAGCTTCACAGTTCAAGAACATCACCGGAAAAGGAAGCACAGCGCCTGTAGCTTCAAACGAGACAAAACAGGGACAGCAGCAGAACCGCCGCGTGGAAATATACATGTATGCAAGCGAGGAAATGGTGAAGGAAGCACAGCAGGGAACACTGAAATAAACGGAAACCTATAATAGATAGGACTATGAGAGTTTCCTTCGTTTACTCGTCAACAAAACAAGAAAAATGAAAAAACTGGGTATTATTACCAAGATAATACGATGGGTGGTGGTAGCCTTCTTCGGCTCCACCATTCTTGTTGTAGTGCTATACAGGTTCCTGCCCGTATACTACACTCCACTGATGTTCATCAGATGTTTCCAGCAGGCAGCAGAAGGCGAAACAATGAAGATGCACCACCACTGGGTGTCTATCGACAAGATATCGCCACACATGCCCGTGGCTGTGATGGCAAGCGAAGACCAAAGATTCCTGCTACACCACGGGTTCGACTACAAAGCCATTGAGCAGGCTGCAATACACAACCTCTCGAACAAGAAGAAGCACGGAGCAAGCACAATAAGCCAGCAGACAGCCAAAAACGTGTTCCTTTGGCCAGGGCGCTCGTGGGTGAGAAAGGGATTCGAAGCATACTTCACGGTGCTCATAGAATTCATGTGGAGCAAGCAGAGGATAATGGAAGTGTATCTGAACTCCATAGAGATGGGCGACGGAATATACGGAGTAGACGCCGTGGCGACGGACAACTTCCAGACCACTGCCGCCGACCTGAGCAGGGCTGACTGTGCGCTGATAGCGGCAACGCTGCCCAACCCGAGGAAATTCAGCTCTAAAGACCCTGGACCATACATGAGGAAAAGGCGCAGCCAAATAGAGCAGCAGATGAAATTCATACCGTCGTTCCCAAAAGAGGGAGAAGACATCAACCCCGAAACATCAAGCGGAGGAATCTACCGCAACAGAAAAAGATAAAGCACACACGGCACTCAACAAGTTTCAACAACGAAAACCCATCAACGAAAAGAAGAAATGACCCACGAATTGAACGACAGCCAAAGAGCGGCAGTGGAATACTGCGACGGACCGTCACTGGTAATAGCCGGAGCAGGTTCGGGAAAGACGCGCGTGCTGACATACAAAGTGGCATATCTGCTCGAAAAGGGCATCATGCCATGGAACATCCTTGCGCTGACCTTCACGAACAAGGCGGCAAACGAAATGCGCCAAAGAATAAATGCAATAGCTGGCGATAACAGGGCGCAATACATCAGGATGGGAACTTTCCACAGCGTGTTTTCAAGAATACTCCGCGTAGAGGCGGAAAGAATTGGATACAGCCAGAACTTCACCATCTACGACGATGCCGACCAGAAGAGCCTCATCAAAGCCATAATAAAAGAACTCGGACTCAACGACAAGGTGTATAAGCCATCAACAGTGGCTTCGAGGATAAACATGGCGAAAAATAACATAATAACGCCCAACGACTACGCCAACGACAGGGCTATCATGACGAGAGACTTCGAGACACACATGCCCGATGTGGCAAAAGTGTACAAGGCATATAGCGAAAGATGCAGAATGGCAAACGCCATGGACTTCGACGACCTGCTCACCAACACATATCTGCTGCTGCAGGAAAACCCTGACGTGCTGGAAAAATACGCCACGGCATTCGAATACATCCTCGTGGACGAGTATCAGGACACCAATGCCGTGCAACAGAAAATCGTGGCGCTGCTGGCAAGTAGACACAACAGGATATGTGCCGTGGGTGACGACGCACAGAGCATCTACGCCTTCAGAGGGGCAAACATCGACAACATGCTCGGATTCGAAACGGCGTTCAAGGGCACAAAGGTGTTCAAGCTGGAACAGAACTACCGCAGCACGAAGAGAATAGTGGCAGCGGCAAACAGCCTGATACGCCACAACATGAGACAGATAAAGAAAGACGTGTTCAGCGAAAACGACGAGGGAGAGAAGCTGCTGCTCAATATGGCATACAGCGACAAGGAAGAGGCGTCGATAGTATGCAGCGAGATAAAGCGCACAATGAAAAAGCAAGGATGCGACTACAACGAATTCGCCATTCTATACAGAACCAACGCACAAAGCCGGTCGTTTGAGGAGGCGCTCAGGAAAAGCAGTATGCCATACAAAATCTACGGCGGACTGAGCTTCTATCAGCGAAAGGAGATAAAAGACGTGATAGCATACTTCAGACTCGTGGCAAACCCCGACGACGAAGAAGCGCTCAAGAGGGTGATAAACTATCCGGCAAGGGGTATCGGAAACACTACGATGCAGAAGATAACGGCAGCAGCAGCCACCGCGGGCACAAGCCTCTGGAGCGTGATAAATGCGCCACAGCATTCGGGACTCAACCTGGGAGCGGCAACGCTGAAGAAGACTGAGGCCTTTAGGCAGCTCATCGCTTCATTCATAGAAAGAATACAGACCGACGACGCATACTCACTGGGCTACGACATAATAAAGGAGAGCGGAATAGCTGCCGAACTATATGCTGACAAAGAACCGGAGAGCATCGCCAGACAGGAGAACCTGGAGGAATTCCTGAACAGTCTGCAAGACTTCGTGGAAAGCCGCAAAGACGATGCCGAACAGCAGCGAAACATTCTCATCACAGACTTCCTGCAGGAGGTGTCGCTTCTTACTGATCTGGAAAGCTCAGAAGACGACACGCAGAAGAAAGTGAACCTGATGACGATACACAGCGCCAAGGGACTGGAATTCCCACACGTGTTCATAGTGGGACTGGAAGAGAACATATTCCCGAGCCCCATGGCGCTGAACTCACAGCGGGAACTGGAAGAAGAGCGCCGACTACTATACGTGGCTATCACAAGGGCGGAGAAAAGCTGCACCCTATCATGCGCAAGAAACAGATACCGCTACGGAAAGATGGAATTCGACACACCGAGCAGATTCATCAGAGACATAGACCGCAGTCTGCTGTTGGTGAACGACATGACGAACGGCACAGGATTCACATCATCGCCCGCATCATCATACGGAGCAAAGAGTCCCAGCGCCCCATACGGCGAGAGCCGCAGCGCATTCTTCGGCAGAAGGCAGGCGGTAAACACATACTCGAAGAGAGAAAACGGCAGCAGCACAACAAACGGCGCCCCTAACAGCTTCGGAAAATACAAGAGGATAAGTTCCGGCAACGCAACTTCGGCATACGGCAGCCCTTATGCCAACACCTCACAAACGACACAGAACAACGCCCCTGCCCTATCGCAGGTGACAACGCCAGGCGGAGAGCTGAGAGAGGGAGCCCTGGTGGAGCATTCACGCTTCGGCTTGGGTACGATAGAGAGAATAGAAGGAACAGGAGAAAACTGCAAGGCCACAGTGAGATTCAACAACTTGGGAACCAAGCAACTGCTCGTAAAATTCGCACGGCTGAAAGTGGTAAAATAAGAAAACTACTCCAGCATAATACCTGATAAACAGTCGCAAACAACCAGAATCAGAAATGACAAATACATATTATCACAACGGAAAGAGGAAAAAGAAAAAAGTGAGATACAGAAAGAAGAGAGTGGCAATGCTCGTAGCCGGATTCATAGGAATATGTTCCGCTATAACACTATCGATGACCGACTGCAGTAGCTATTCTCACCAAGAGCCCGAAAAGGAAGAAATACCACAGACACACCTCAACGACACGCTGACAAACTGCATGTCGGACGCCCCAGCACTGGAGGGAATGGAGAAGGAACTAAAGAGGTATTTCGAGAGATGGGAACTGAACGGTGCACAGATAGCAGTATCCAGGGGCGACTCGCTACTCTATGCCAAAGGCTTCGGATGGGCGGACAAAGAGGCAGGACAGGAAATGCAGCCGTCGAACATCATGAGGCTGGCGTCGGTGTCTAAGTTGCTGACGGCAGTGGGAATAATGAAACTTGTCGACGACAAGAAGATAAAACTCTCTGAACACGTGTTCGGAGCAAAAGGAATACTCAACGACACGGCTTTCACAAACGTGATAAAGGACCCGAGATACTTCGACATAACAGTGGAACAGCTGCTCCGCCACAAAGCCGGATTCACAACAGGAGCCGGCGACCCCATGTTCTCAACACGCTATATAATGATGCAGAACAGACTCACGGAAGCTCCTGACAACAAGACGCTTATGAAGATTCTGCTAAAGCGGAGGTTAGGCTTCACACCAGGCACGGCAAAAAGATATTCCAACGTGGGCTACACACTGCTCTCGATGATAATAGAGAAGAAGACGCGGATGAGCTACGAGCAATTCATGACCGACAGCATATTCAGACCCGCAGGATGCTTCGACTTACATATCGCCGGCAACTACCCAAAAGACAGGAGGAGCAACGAAGTTAAATACTACATGCACAAAGGATCGGAACCTGTGCTGGAATACAACAACAGCGGAAGAATGGTGGAGAAATGCTACGGCGAGAACGACATTCCACGGCTACAAGGCGCAGGAGCGTGGTGTGGTTCGGCAGCTGAACTGAGCCGGTTCGTGGCGGCGATAGACCTCGTGCCCGGAGCTAAAGACATTCTGAGCAAAGGGGCAATAGAATTCATGACACGTGAAATGCCGGACTACGACTTCTCCATCGGATGGAACTTCACACCAGCCAACGGCCCTTGGATAAGGACAGGCTCGCTATCGGGTACAAGCGCCATTATCCTAAGATACCCTGACACGGAATGCTGGATTCTCATCACCAACACGAGCACGTGGAAGGGACATGGATTCTCGAAAGACACCATGAGACTATTTGAGAAACTGAGAAAAGAATACAGCTCGAAATTCCCGAAGAGGAACTTGTTTCTCGCTGAATGACGAAAGTACAACAAAAAAGAACTGTAATTCCTGCTCGGGAGAATTATGAATGCCAGCGAAAATGTGGACAATCGTCACGCTATAATAGCGCAAAAAGAGCAATATGAAAAATAATTCATGCCAATGTGGCTTTTTTGACACCCACTTGTTGCAAGTTAAGTAAATAATACGTAAATTTGTAAGCGTAAGCCCAAGCAGACATGCGGCTTATCAATGACTTATGAAGCAGCTGACTTCAAGACAGAAAGGCTGCCAACAAAACAACAGAAAGAGTGGTCTGCGTCTCCCCTTGGGGAGGGCAGAAAACTTATAAATCGTTAACTTAAATAATATGATAGACTATTTTGCACAACACCTTTGGCAAATGTGGGCACTGGTATGTATCGTTTGCCTGATTCTGGAACTCACCAACGGTGACTTCTTCATTATGTGTTTCGCCATCGGAGCGATCTGCTCTGCAGTATTGTCAGCATTCGGACTGCCGTTCTATGCCGGACTGGCAGTGTTTGCAGCGGCATCGGTGCTCAGCCTGTTTTTCATACGCCCCACGTTGATGAAGAAGCTGCATCCCAGAGAATCCCTGAGACGGAGCAATGCCGACGCACTCATCGGAAGAACGGCAAGGGTGAGCCAGACAATAGTGGAAAACGGATTCGGCAGAGTGGCACTCGACGGTGACGACTGGAAGGCTCAGGCCGCCGACGGAAGCCGCATCGAAGAGGGACAGAACGTGATAGTGAAAGACAGGGACAGCATAATACTGACTGTGGAAAAAGAATGTTAAACCTATAAAACAAACTAAATCATGAACATCGGATTATACGTGTTGGTGGCAATAGTGATTTGCGCACTGATATTAGTGAAGAAGAGCCTGGTGATAATACCACAGTCGGAAACGAAAATCATAGAGAGACTCGGAAGATACTACGCTACGCTGAAGCCTGGCATAAACATCATCATACCGTTCATCGACAGGGCAAAACCCATCATCACCATGAGCAGAGGAAGATACATGTATGCCACATCTATCGACCTCAGAGAGCAGGTGTACGACTTCGACAAGCAGAACGTGATAACCAAAGACAACGTGCAGACGCAGATCAACGCACTACTATACTTCCAGATTGTTGACCCGTTCAAGGCAGTATACGAAATCAGCAACCTGCCGAACGCCATAGAGAAACTCACGCAGACAACGCTGAGAAACATCATCGGAGAACTGGAACTCGACCAGACGCTCACATCCAGAGACACCATAAACACAAAGCTGCGCGCCGTACTAGACGACGCGACCAACAAATGGGGAATAAAGGTGAACAGAGTGGAGCTGCAAGACATCACACCTCCGGAGAGCGTGCTGCAGGCAATGGAGAAGCAGATGCAGGCAGAAAGAAACAAGCGTGCCACGATCCTCACCAGCGAGGGACAGAAAGCAGCGGCAATTCTGAAGTCGGAAGGAGAAAAGACCGCCATCATCAACAAGGCTGAAGCCGACAAGCAGATGGCAATACTCAACGCCGAAGGTGAGGCACAGGCAAAGATAAGAAAAGCCGAAGCCGAGGCTGTGGCAATAGAAAAGATAACCGAGGCAGTGGGAAAGAGCACCAATCCGGCAAACTATCTGCTCGCGCAGAAATACATACAGATGATGCAGGAACTTGCTGCAGGAGACAAGACAAAGACCGTTTACCTGCCGTATGAAGCCACAAACCTGCTGGGAAGCATCGGAGGAATAAAAGACTTGTTCAAATCAGAATAAGCAAAGCCCACTGAGAATAAGCAAAGCCCACTGGCAGAGGCATAAACAACGCCCACACGCAGAAACACAGCAAAGCCAGACAACTGAGCATAAGCAAAACTAACAGTTAGAGGCAATACAATAACACACATAAATAAAAAAAGACAATCGACAAGAAGAAATGAAAATTTGCATAATCGTTGGAGCAAGACCAAACTTCATGAAGGTGGCACCGCTCATCCACGCCATTGAAAAGGCAAAAAACGCAGGACAGGACATCGACAGTTCACTGATATATGCCGGGAGTGAAAACGACCCTACGCTAGAAGATTCACTCTTCAGCGACATGATGATAAACAGACCCGATGTATATCTGGGTGTTGACTGCCAGAACCTGAACGAACTGACAGGAAGGGTGATGTCAGAATTCGACAGATATCTCACCGAAAACAAGACGGACGTGGTGATAGTGGTAGACGACCTCGCATCGACAATGGCGGCAGCGATAGTGACAAAGAAACACGGCATCGCACTGGCACACCTCGTGGCAGGAACACGCTCCTTCGACATAAAGATGCCAAAGGAGATAAACAGACTCGTCATCGACGGGCTCTCTGACTTCCTCTTCACGGCTGGCATCGGCAGCAACTCCATCGTAAACAGAGAGGGAGCGGAACTGTCACACGTATACGAAGTGGGAAACATACTGATAGACACTCTCAGATTCAACCACAAAAGGCTCTCAAGGCCTCACGTCTTCGACCAGCTCTGCATAAAGGAAGGAGAATACATAGTATTCACGCTAAACCGCAAGGCGCTGATAGAAAAAGAAGAAAACCTCAAGGCCATGCTTCTGTCTATGAGCAAAGCTGCGAAAAACACTCCCATAATAGCCGCACTGAGAAACAAAGCCAAGGAGACAGTGGAGAGACTGGCTGACGGAATGCACAACATCCACATCATCGACCCACTGCCCTATCTGAAATTCGGCTACCTCACGGCTCACGCCAAGGGAATAGTGACCGACTCAGGAAACGTGGCTGAAGAGGCAACATTCAACAATGTGCCATGCGTAACGCTGAACAACTACACAGAACACATAGAGACCGTGAAGGTGGGAAGCAATATACTCGTGGGAGAAGACGCTGAGAAACTTGCAGAATGCGTTACAGACATCGAGGAAGGACGATGGAAAAAATCATCGCTGCCCGACCGTTGGGACGGCAGGACTTCGGAGCGCATCGTACACATACTGCAGGAGGCAAAACTGTAAGCCTCAAGAAAAGTCCTTAAATAAGGAAGAAAGAAAATATAAACAAGTACAAGTCCCCGCTTCAAAACAATAAGGAAGCGGGGATTTTTAACCCCGATCGTCAGAAAGTCATGAAACACGACATTTACTGCCAGACGACCACATGGGGTAGAAAAAAACAACAGACCTCCAATGGAATTAGAACTGCAACCATTAGCCCTGCCTTGCGACGGCGGAAGACCATTCGTAATAGCCGGCCCATGCTCGGCTGAAACCGAAGAACAAGTCATGACGACAGCCACACTGCTTGCCGCCAAAGGCTGCCACATCTTCAGGGCTGGCGTGTGGAAACCGCGCACCAAGCCCGGAGGCTTCGAAGGAAACGGCGAGAAGGCTCTGCCATGGCTGAAGAGAGCCAAAGAAAAGACAGGCATGCTCATCACCACCGAAGTGGCAACGCCGGAGCATGTGGAACTGGCTCTGAAATATGGCATCGACCTGCTCTGGATAGGAGCACGCACCACAGCCAACCCCTTCGCCATGCAAGCGCTTGCCGACAGCCTGAGGGGAACAGACATTCCGGTGCTCGTGAAAAACCCTGTAAACCCCGACCTTGAACTATGGATAGGTGCCATGGAACGTATCAACCAGGCAGGTCTGAAGAGGATTGCAGCCATTCACAGAGGCTTCTCGAGCTTCGACAAGAAACTCTACAGAAACCTGCCCATGTGGCAGATTCCCATCGAGCTGCACCGCCGCATCCCCGACCTGCCCATAATCTGCGACCCGAGCCACATCGGCGGCAGACGTGAACTCATAGCGCCCCTGTGCCAGCAGGCAATGGACTTGGGCATGGACGGACTTATCATCGAGAGCCACTGCGACCCTGAGAAGGCATGGAGCGACGCAAAACAGCAAATCACTCCCGACATGCTCGACAATATCCTCAGTCTGCTCGTCATACGCGACAAGTCTGTGACTACGGAGGTGATAAACGAAATGCGCAAGCAGATTGACGAACTCGACAACACCATCATGGAAGTCCTTGCCAAGCGCATGCGCATTTGCCGCGACATCGGCCAATACAAGAAGGAGCACAATATGACCGTGTTGCAGGCCTCCCGCTACAACGAGATTCTTGACAAGCGAGGGGCGCAAGGTGCGCTATTCGGCATGTCGCCGGAATTCGTGAAGGAAATCTTCGAAGCCATCCACGAAGAGTCGGTGAGACAACAGATGGAGGTGATAAACAAGTAGACTGGTTGACGAGTTAGAAAACAAATAAACCGACTGACAAGTAAGATAATATACAAATTTACGATTTAACAAATAGACGAGTAAGATAATATATACGAGTTGGACGAGTGAATACGAGTGAGACCAGTAAACAAGGAAAAGACAAGTCCCTGCCTGCAGAAACAATTCCGCCGACAGGGACTTTATCATTATTGACGATATTAGCCTTTATTATGTGCGTTCTGCTGCATGTGGATTACTCTGGCGATGCGAATCTGTCGCCCGTCTGCTTCACCAATGCGCGAGCCACCTTCTCTGGGAAGCCTGTACGCTTCACGGTTGCTCCATTGCCGGTCTTGGTCCTCAGGAACTTGCCGTCCTTGGTAGGTTTCACAGCCATGTCATTATACTTCACGATGAGGTAAATTGCCAGTTCCTTCCATCTTGCAAGCATCTGCTGCGCCTGGGTGTTGCTGTAGTCCGTGAGATAGTCTACTGCCTTCTGCTCACTCTCGCCATAGAGCTTGAGTGCCTGTTTCTCTATCTCGCCCTGGTTTGCGATATAAGAGTTGTCGAGCGAGTCTCTCACCTCCTTGAGCGACGGGAACATCTGCGAGTAGCGAGGATAAACCATGTTACTGACCCAGTTGCACACCCAGAATGCGTTTTTGTCGCTGAATGTCACAGCGTCGGCTCCCGGCGTGTTGTAGCACTCCGGCTGCACTGTGTTTCCACAGTATATCGGTGTATATGCTACCATATTGCCGTCATCGTTTCCAAACCACAACACTCCTCCTATCTGGCGTGGCAGCCATGATCTCATCTGCGACACGTAAGAGAATGCCGTCTGCTGTGTAGAGACCGGACGCTCATTGAAATATGCCTTTCCATCTACCTTGAATGAAAGCGGTGTCGGACGGTATGGCATTTCCCATACACCCTGTCCCAAGTCATTTCCCAGGTCGAACGGTGTGCCCTCGTAGTGGTCGCGCATGCTTGCCTCAAGGTCTTGCAGTGAAACCTTCTTGTTTGGCACGATCCATAAAGGCATCGGTTCGGCGTCTTTCACTTTTCCCTCTACATAGGGCAGATATTTGTCCATGTCGCCAAAGCGGTTGAAGAAGCTCCACACTCTTGCCTCGCATGCTCTTCTACCGCTGAAGGTTGGCGCTGCGTAAACGTCACAGAAGCTGAAGTCCTTGTCCTTTCCTGTGAACCATCCTTTGCTTCTTGCAAACTTTATGCAGTCTTTGGAGAACATCACATTCTTCTTGTCCTTCTGGTCAAATGTGCGTATGCGGCTCTGGTTTGCGTGAGCGCAGATGGCATCGTCAGGAATGCGCACTGCCACCCATACTACTCCCTTGCTGCCGGGTCCCTTGCCCATCATTTCCATTATCCACGCCTCGTTGGGATCGCAGATTGTGAATGTCTCTCCCTCAGAGCAGAAGCCGTAGGTTTCCACGAGTCTGGTCATCACGGATATAGCCTCGCGGGCTGTTTTGGAGCGCTGCAGCGCGATATAGATCAGCGAACCGTAATCAAGGATTCCCGTCGTGTCCACCATTTCTTCTCTTCCTCCGAAAGTGGTTTCTCCGATAGTCACCTGATATTCGTTGATGTTTCCTATCACATTGTAGGTCTCTGCCGCCTGTGGTATCTGTCCGTGATATTCCTTTGTATCCCAGTCGTAGATTTGCAGCATCTCCCCTTTGGCGTGTTTGCCGGCGGGGTAATGGCATAGTCCCAGGAACATGCCGTAGTCGTCGGCGCTATAGGTACACATCACCGAACCGTCGGCACTTGCCTTCTTTCCCACTATGAAGTTGGTGCAGGCCAGAGCGTTGATCACGCCTGTACATAACAGTAATGATAAAAACAGTTTTCTCATGATATTGACTCTTCAAAAAAATTATTGTTATTTGAATTCCTTTCAACAAGCCTTGAAACTCATGTCGAGTCCCTTCACCGAGTGTGTGAGAGCTCCCACAGAGATGAAATCGACGCCACATTCCGCATAGTCGCGTATAGTGTCGAACGTTATTCCTCCGCTAGACTCAGTTTCATAGCGTCCGCCAATGAGTTCCACGGCCTTCTTAGTGTCTGCCACAGAGAAGTTGTCGAGCATTATGCGATTTACTCCTCCATGTGTGAGCACCTGGTTAAGCTCATCGAAGTTTCTCACTTCCAGCTCAATCTTCAGGTCGAGGTTTTTCTCTTTCAGATATGCATGACAGCGGTCGATAGCGTTTGTTATACCTCCAGCGAAGTCCACGTGGTTGTCTTTGAGCAGTATCATGTCGAAGAGACCTATTCTGTGGTTCATTCCTCCACCTATCTTCACTGCCTGCTTTTCGAGCATACGCATTCCAGGTGTCGTCTTGCGTGTATCGAGCACGTGTGTCTTTGTGCCTTTCAGCTTCTCCACGTATTTGTGTGTCATCGTGGCGATGCCGCTCATTCTCTGCATGATGTTGAGCATGAGCCGCTCTGTCTGTAGCAGCGAGCGCACCTTTCCTGTCACTACCATTGCGATGTCGCCTTTTTTTCACTTCGGCTCCATCACCTATCAACACCTCCACTTTCATGGTGTTGTCAAATCTGTCAAACACTTTTTTTGCCACCTCTACTCCGGCCAGTATGCCGTCTTCTTTGATGAGGAGGTGTGATTTGCCCATTGCGTCTTCTGGTATGCAGCATAGCGTGGTGTGGTCACCGTCGCCGATGTCTTCCGCGAAAGCCAGGTCGATGAGCTTGTCTTCCAATTCTTCTACTGTGTACATTATGTTTTGTTCTTAATTATTAAAGTTGACGGGTTGAACTTCTCCTAACCTTATTTAAATAAGGTCAGGAACAGGTCTTGTTTTCCTACAGATACACTCCCACTCCGATGCGCAGTCCCACTTTCGAATAGTCTGAGTGGTTCTTTATCGACTGGTCGTAATATACTGACGGTTCTATCGTTACGCTCTTTCCGAGGAAGAATGCGTATCCGAGCTCCAGTCCCGGCATGATGTCGTTGTATCCGCTTCCGCCATGCACGAGACGGGCGTTGAGGCCCATATACAGTCCGTTCTGTATTATGTAGTAACGGCCCCCCACTCCGACAGCGAACTTGTCATCCACGTCTTCGTCGTGGCTGTAGCCTGCCATGACCAGTGCCATCCAGTTGTCTGCCACCAGATATCCGCCCTTTGCCTCCACTCCGAGGCTAAGCTTCTCTGCTCCGCTGTAGCTCAGATTGATTCCTGTCAGTGAGCCGTTGCAATAGTATTTTCCTTGTTCAAACTGTGCGCTTGCCGTCATGGTCATCAGGAATCCTATCGCCAGCAATAAAATTTTCTTCATAATTTATGTTTCTGTTTAATTCGTAATCCGCCTTCGGTGCTCATTTTGCCGCTGGCTTGTGTTTATCTCTGCAAAAATACTCATTTTATCTGAACCTGCAAGGGTATAATCGAAATAAGTAATGGTAAAAACACCGAGGAGCGACAATTCTGCCTTTTCCCCGGTGTTTTCTTGTTTCCACATCCTTTCTGTGGTGTGTGTGTTTGGCCTGTTTCTGAATTTCCCACAAATGGTCTTGCCCGTCCGTTTTCTCATTCAGACCGCTTGTCACGCATTGTGTTTTGCCTTGAGTTTTGCCACGTATGCGTCGATTACCGCCACTGCCGTAACGTTCACTATGTCGCGCACGGAGCTTTCAAAGTCGGTGAAGTGTATCGGCTTGTTGAGTCCCATCTGTATCGGACCGATTATCTCGGCATCGGTGTTCAGTCCCTGGAGCAGTTTGTATGCTCCGTTGGCGCTGCTCAGATTTGGGAACACGAGTGTGTTCACGTCTTTGCCCTTGAGGCGTGAGAACGGGAATTTGGCATCTCGCAGTTCTCTGTTGAGGGCCAAGTTTATCTGCATTTCTCCGTCGATGGCCAGCTCCGGGAATTGTTTCTGCATGGCAGCCACCGTCTCGTGCACCTGCAGCGGACTTCCGCAGTCGTCTGTTCCGAAGTTGGAGTAGCTTATCATGGCTATGTTCGGCTCTTCGTTGAAGAAGCGCACTGTGGCAGCGCTCAGTTTCGCCACGTCCATGAGCGTGTCTTTGTCGGGATGACGGTTGATGAGCGTGTCAGAGATGTAATACACTCCTTTGCTTGTGTTCAGGATGTGCATCGTGGCGAAGTGTGAGTAGCCCGGCTGTATGCCAACCACTTCTTTTGCCACTTTTATGGTGTTTGAGTATTTTGTGTAGAGTCCTGTTATGAAGGCGTCGGCGTCGCCAGTCTCCACCATCATCATTCCGAAGTAGTTGCGCTCGAACATCTTGTCGTTTGCCCCGTCGAGCGTGTAGCCTTCTCTCTGTCGTTTCTCTGCCAGGATGTGGGCATAGCGTTCGCGACGCTCCGCCTCTCTGTCGTGGCGAAGGTTCACTATTTCCACTCCGTCGAGGCTCAGGTCGAGTTCTTTTGCGAGTTTCTTTATGCGTTCGTCGTTGCCGAGCAGTATCGGCTGGCAGATGCCTTCTGCCTTTGCCTGCACTGCCGCCTTGAGCATCGTGGGGTGCAGTCCCTCGGCGAAGACCACTCTCTGCGGGTGTTTGCGTGCGGTATCGTATAGTTTCTGGGTGAGCTTTGTCTCTTGTCCGAGCATCTCGCGCAGCTTGTTCTTGTATGCCGCCCAGTCGGTGATTGTCGTCCTTGCCACTCCACTGTCGATTGCCGCCTTTGCCACTGCTGCCGATACTTCTGTGATGAGTCGCGGGTCAACGGGTTTTGGGATAAAGTAGAGAGGTCCGAAGGTGAGGTTGTTCACGTGGTACACATCGTTCACCACGTCGGGCACCGGTTGTTTCGCCAGATCTGCGATGGCGTGTACTGCCGCCAGCTTCATCTCCTCGTTGATTGCCGTTGCGTGCACGTCGAGTGCTCCACGGAAGATGTATGGGAATCCTATCACGTTGTTTATCTGGTTAGGGTAGTCGGAGCGTCCTGTGCTCATGAGCACGTCGGGACGGCTTGCCATGGCGTCTTCGTATGATATTTCGGGCACGGGGTTTGCAAGTGCGAATACGATTGGCTGTTCTGCCATTGAGCGTATCATGTCTTGCGTGAGCACGTTGCCTTTTGAGAGTCCCACAAACACGTCGGCTCCTTTTATCGCCTCTTCGAGGGTGTGCACGTCACGCCTGTCGGTGGCAAAAAGCTTCTTCTGTTCGGTCAGGTTTTCCCTGTCGCTGGTTATCACTCCCTTGGAGTCGAGCATCAGTATGTTTTCTGTCTTGGCTCCGAGTGCCACATACATCTTTGTGCATGATATGGCTGCGGCTCCGGCTCCGTTCACCACGATCTTGACCTTGGCAATGTCTTTGCCGTTCACTTCGAGTGCGTTTTTGAGTCCTGCCGCCGATATTATCGCCGTGCCGTGCTGGTCGTCGTGCATCACCGGTATGTCGAGTGTGCGTTTCAGCCTCTCTTCTATGTAGAAGCATTGCGGTGCCTTGATGTCTTCCAGGTTTATTCCGCCGAAGGTGGGCGCTATGCGCTCCACGGTCTCGCAGAATTTCTCCGGGTCTTTCTCAGCTATCTCGATGTCGAACACGTCGATGCCACCATATATCTTGAAGAGCAGTCCCTTGCCCTCCATCACAGGTTTTCCGCTCATTGCCCCGATGTCTCCAAGTCCGAGCACTGCTGTGCCGTTGCTGATCACGGCTACGAGGTTTCCTTTGTCGGTATATTTGTAAGCATCGTCGGGATTCTGCTGTATTTCCAGACACGGGAACGCCACACCGGGCGAATATGCCAGACTCAGGTCGGTCTGGGTGCTGTAAGCCTTGGTAGGCTTGACTTCGATTTTTCCTGGGCGCATTCCCTCATGATAGGCCAGCGCTGCTTCTTTTGTGATTTTTACCATAAGAAATTTAAGAATTAATTGTTTGTGTCATTATCACTCGAATTGACAAGCCAGCGAGGATATTTCCCCACAATCCGCCATTGCCGGATGTCCGTTCGTCCAATTGACGAGTTTTTTGCAAAATTACTAAAAAACTTGGGCGCACGAAGAAAAATAACAAATATTTTATTATCTTTGTAAAATCAAAACGCAATGAAGGAAATGCAAACAGACCACAACAACATATCTGAACATCGCCAGGAGCTGAAGCTCAGGATTCTGCGCACGGCAATGCCGCTCTTCAAACAGAGGGGCATAAAGGCAGTGAAGATGGACGACATCGCAGCGGCGCTGTCGATATCGAAGCGCACTCTATATGAGGTGTACGACAAGAAGGAGGACCTGCTGCTTGCGGGTGCGCGGCACGACCATGAAGAACTTTTAAGGCATATCCAGGAATATGCGCTGACGGCGGAAAACGAAATCGACATCGTGGTGACGTTCTTCAAGCTTAAATTCGCTGACCTCGACAACCTCTCCCCTCTCTTCCTCACTGAACTTGAGAAATACGACAAGGTGACGGCATATCTGCGGTCGCGCCACGAGGAACAGCAGAGGGAGTCGCTGCTTTTCGTGAAGCGCTGCATAGAGAACGGATATTTCGTGCCTGAGCTGAACTACGAAATCCTGCAGGACATCTGCGACTCAATGATGGACGCGAGCTTCAAGAAGGCTCTCTACGAAAAATATTCGCTGAGCGACATCTTCTGCAACTTCTTCATAGTGTTGCTGCGCGGCTTCTGCACCGAGAAGGGCATCCTGCTTCTTGACCAGTATCTCAAGAAGACTGAAGATTGACACCGGCGGCCCTCAAAACCATCAACAAGCCACTCTCTTATCGCTTAAACCCAAATCGCTTTCTATGTTAATATCCAAATGTTTTGACCATTATTTTCAATTTATGCTGAGATTTTATATTCAGGGGTGAATGTTTGGCGATTTCTGACCATGGCTGTGACCAAATGTACAAGTTTGTTCTTGACATTGTTCAGTGCAACCTGCTTCTTCTTTCCTCGTTCTACGAGGCGCATGTAGTACCTCGCCATAATGGGATTGAAGTTGACGGCAGCTAGTGCCGCTTGCGTCAGCATGGCCTTTATCTGGCGGTTAGCCATATAATGTACATGCGGATCGGAATGCACACTGGTTCCCGAATCTTTGCCAAATGGAGCTAGGCCGTAATAGCAGGCAATCTTGCGTGAGTCGTAGTTGAAACGCCGGAAGTTGTCGGTGTACACCATCAGGCACACAGCGTTCTGCGTTCCTATGCCAGGCACCGAGGTCACGATGGTGAACACCTCGGTGAGTTCCTCGTCCGACTTGATGAGATCGGCAATGCGCTTATCTATCTTCTCTATCTCCTTATTGAGTTCAGAGACGATGTGCCGTCCGCTCTGCGAAATCATTGTCTTGACTGGCGACTTCTCCATAGTGAGTCGCTTTTCGCCTCTACGCACCTGGAAACTGCATCTGTGTCTTACGATCATCTGACGGTATAGGAACAGCTCACGCAGTTGTGTAAGCGACTCGCTAAGAGGCTCGTACATAACGGCTTTATCGTAATTCCTCATGGCGTATTCTGCAATCATCGAGGCGTCAGCACGGTCAGACTTCAATCGTCTAAGACCAGATGCGTCTTTGATGCTCTTTGCGTTCTCAAGCCACATGTCGTAGCCTTTACCGTAGAGGAAGTTGCACAGTCCCTTGCTGTAGTCGCCCGTGTTCTCGCCACAGAAGAGCCACAAGGACGAGTCGATACCGCAGGAATTCTGCTCAACCCACTTGACCAACTGCCTATAGCCAGACACGGTTGTCTTGAACTCGTTGAACACTCTAGCAGCGGTTTCTGCCAGTCCGTCTGCAAAAAGGATAGCCACATCAACTTTTTCTTTCGAAAAATCAACTCCGATAAATAAATTCTTCATAACTTTGTACGAGTTATATTGTGTAGAATTGGTCAATAGTTGTATGGACTAACACTCTAACAAGGCTCAGAGCCGATAACTTTCTATCTGGTCTTTGCAACTATGTCGATGAGGACCTAAACGATTTATAGCTTTACGGCTGGGTCATTAGCTGGTTTACCTCTTCGACAGACCGATTCTACCTTTTTACAACAAAGGTACGAAACTGTCTTTAGCAATCATAGTTTTACCTTGATTATTTTGGAGTTTATGCGACTTCGTCGCAATCTTCTGCAAACTTAGAGGTCATTAGGGCTTGCTTGGATTTTGTGTTTTTATAAGAGTGGATTTTGTTTGGCTTTTAACCCAAATCGCTTTCTATGTTAATATCCAAATGTTTTGACCATTATTTTCAATTTATGCTGAGATTTTATATTCAGGGGTGAATGTTTGGCGATTTCTGACCATGGCTGTGACCAAATGTACAAGTTTGTTCTTGACATTGTTCAGTGCAACCTGCTTCTTCTTTCCTCGTTCTACGAGGCGCATGTAGTACCTCGCCATAATGGGATTGAAGTTGACGGCAGCTAGTGCCGCTTGCGTCAGCATGGCCTTTATCTGGCGGTTAGCCATATAATGTACATGCGGATCGGAATGCACACTGGTTCCCGAATCTTTGCCAAATGGAGCTAGGCCGTAATAGCAGGCAATCTTGCGTGAGTCGTAGTTGAAACGCCGGAAGTTGTCGGTGTACACCATCAGGCACACAGCGTTCTGCGTTCCTATGCCAGGCACCGAGGTCACGATGGTGAACACCTCGGTGAGTTCCTCGTCCGACTTGATGAGATCGGCAATGCGCTTATCTATCTTCTCTATCTCCTTATTGAGTTCAGAGACGATGTGCCGTCCGCTCTGCGAAATCATTGTCTTGACTGGCGACTTCTCCATAGTGAGTCGCTTTTCGCCTCTACGCACCTGGAAACTGCATCTGTGTCTTACGATCATCTGACGGTATAGGAACAGCTCACGCAGTTGTGTAAGCGACTCGCTAAGAGGCTCGTACATAACGGCTTTATCGTAATTCCTCATGGCGTATTCTGCAATCATCGAGGCGTCAGCACGGTCAGACTTCAATCGTCTAAGACCAGATGCGTCTTTGATGCTCTTTGCGTTCTCAAGCCACATGTCGTAGCCTTTACCGTAGAGGAAGTTGCACAGTCCCTTGCTGTAGTCGCCCGTGTTCTCGCCACAGAAGAGCCACAAGGACGAGTCGATACCGCAGGAATTCTGCTCAACCCACTTGACCAACTGCCTATAGCCAGACACGGTTGTCTTGAACTCGTTGAACACTCTAGCAGCGGTTTCTGCCAGTCCGTCTGCAAAAAGGATAGCCACATCAACTTTTTCTTTCGAAAAATCAACTCCGATAAATAAATTCTTCATAACTTTGTACGAGTTATATTGTGTAGAATTGGTCAATAGTTGTATGGACTAACACTCTAACAAGGCTCAGAGCCGATAACTTTCTATCTGGTCTTTGCAACTATGTCGATGAGGACCTAAACGATTTATAGCTTTACGGCTGGGTCATTAGCTGGTTTACCTCTTCGACAGACCGATTCTACCTTTTTACAACAAAGGTACGAAACTGTCTTTAGCAATCATAGTTTTACCTTGATTATTTTGGAGTTTATGCGACTTCGTCGCAATCTTCTGCAAACTTAGAGGTCATTAGGGCTTGCATGGATTTTTTTTTTAGAAGAGTGGATTTTGTTTGGCTTTTAATGAGTAATAGCGGGCTATTGCGAATTAAAAACGAGCAAAAGACGCCTTATAAAAACAAAAAGACTGCAAGCAGTTATTAAAATTATACATTAAAGGCCTAATGACCTCTAAGTTTGCAGAAGATTGCGACGAAGTC
>NZ_NALQ01000022.1:0-277064 GCF_008680225.1 Prevotella sp. LMAG:51
CCCTGGACTTCTGCTACCACGGCGGAATGTACCGCGACGTTTGGCTCATCGGCAAATCGCCGATTGCCATTACCGATGCCAATGAGCAGAACAGCGTTGCCGGAGGCGGAGCATTTCTCCACTTCGACAACATCTCGGAAAAGAAGGCCGACGTGTTTGTAAACGTGGAGGTGGGCAATAAGTCGACTGCCACTGCGTCACCTACCGTAATAGTAAGGATAAAGGACAAGGGAGGCAAGGTGGTGGCCACCATGAAACAGAAAATCTCTGTTGCTCCAAAATCTGCAACCACGGCAACGCCACACACCACACTCCGGACGCCTCATCTCTGGAGCCCTGAGTCGCCATATCTGTATGATGTGGAGATAAGCGTGGTGAACGGCGGAAAGACAGTAGACGGCGGCATCCTGCACATGGGAATACGCAATGCGGAATTCTGCGGCAAAGATGGTTTCTGGCTCAACGGCAAACCTTATCATCAGCTCATCGGCGGCAACCGCCACCAGGATTTCGCCTACGTGGGAAATGCGGTGCCTAACAGTCAGCAATGGCGTGACGCCAAGAGACTCAAGGATGCAGGAATGACGATAATCCGCGCTGCCCACTATCCTCAAGACCCGGCATTCATGGATGCCTGCGACGAGCTGGGACTCTTCATCATCGTACCTACTCCGGGATGGCAATATTGGAACAAAGACCCTAAGTTCGGCGAACTGGTGCATGAGAACACCCGACAGATAATCCGTCGCGACAGAAACCACACGAGCGTGCTGATGTGGGAACCGATTCTCAACGAGACACGTTATCCTGAGGATTTCGCACTGAAAGCCCTCGACATAACACACGAGGAATTCCCCTACCCTGGTCGTCCTGTAGCCGCCGCCGACATGAATTCGGCTGGAGTGAAAGACAACTACGACGTGCTCTACGGATGGACTGACGACATAGGCAAGGAGGGCACACCGGAAAACAAATGCATCTTCACCCGTGAGTTCGGAGAGATGGTGGACGACTGGTATGCACACAACTGCCTGAACCGTGCTGCCCGCTCATGGGGCGAGAAGCCAATGCTCACCGCCGCCCTCTCTCTGTCTGACACCTACGGCGAGATGTTCCACGGCCAGCGCCAGTTCATCGGCGGATGCCAGTGGCACCCCTTCGACCATCAGCGCGGCTACCATCCCGACCCATACTACGGCGGTATCTACGACGCCTTCCGCCAGAAGAAATATGCCTTCGAGATGTTCCGCTCACAAGACCGCACACAGGAGCCTATGGTGTTCGTGGCGAACGAGATGACACAGTTCTCCGACGAAGACGTGGTGGTGTTCTCCAACTGCGACAGCGTGAGACTGACACAATTTGAGGGCGACAAGGTGCTCACACTACCCGTAGTACACGATGCCGGCGACAAGCCTTGCGCACCAGTGGTATTCAAGGGATTCTGGAATTTCTGGAAGGCACGCGAATATAGCTACAAGCAGCGCAACTGGCAGCGGGTGAGTCTGCTTGCCGAAGGAATAAAAGACGGCAAGGTGGTATGTTCTGAAAAGAAGATGCCGTCGCGCCGCAGCACCAAAATCCGTCTCTATGCCGACGAGATGGGCAGAAAGCTGACAGCTGACGGCAGCGACTTCATCGTGGTGGTGGCAGAGATTACCGACGACAACGGCAACGTGAAGCGTCTGGCAAAAGACAATATCATGTTCAGCATCGAGGGCGAAGGACGCATCATCGGTGATGAGACGATTTTCGCCAACCCTCGTGCCGTGGAATGGGGAAGCGCCCCTATTCTCGTTCAGGCTACCGACAAACCGGGCAGCATCACCATCCATGCCCGCAGCGCCTTCTCTGGTGTGTACGCTCCTGCAGAAGCCACGTTGACGATAGAGAGTGTGGCTGCCGAAATGCCGAAATGCTTCACCGATGAACCGTCTGCCAAGACCGTCCGCACGGCATCTGCCTCAGCGACAGCCTCTCAACAGATGACCGACGAGGAGCGCCAGCGCACTCTCGAAGAGGTGAACCGTCAGCAGATGGACTTCGGAATACAATAATCACCAAACGGTATTAATGCAAGTTCTAATTACCGGTTTTGGATAATTGCATAGTCTGTACAATACACATCACGCCGCAACACCGACTGTCTCAACGATTCAGAGACTATTGGTGTTGCGGCGTGACCGTTTTCTTATCCCTATCAATACTATGGATTAAGCCCGAACCAGTCATTATGCCTGTCTGGATTTTATTCTATAAAAGTGAGTTTTTTTCGGCTTTCAGCCCAAATCAATTATTAGGACCTGTTTGGGTTTGTATTTTGGGAAGAGGGGATTTTGTTTGTTTTTAATTCGCAATAGCGGGCTATTGCGAATCAAAAATTTGCAGGCTACACAAATAAATAGTATATTTGCACATTGACACCAGCTTGATGCATTCCGGTGAATAAACGGGACAAAAAACTTTAGAATCATGACACGCGAAGAAACAGTATTGAACTATCTCAGAGAACATGACATACCATTCACCAACTACAACCACCCCGAAGGAAAGACCATCGAGGAGGCTAAACAATGGTGGAAGGATGACGGCAGCGTGCACTGCAAGAATCTCTTCTTCCGCAACCACAAGGGAAACAGGCATTATCTCGTGTGTTTCGACAGCGACCACGACCTCGCCATACACGATCTGGAACATCTGCTGAAGGAATCGCTCGTGAGCCGCGGACTGCCTTCATGCGGAAAACTCTCGTTCGCCTCTCCTGAACGGATGATGAAGTATCTGGGACTGGAACCAGGCAGCGTGTCGCCTTTCGGACTGATAAACGACACGGAAAACCACGTGCATCTGTTTCTTGACGAGAATCTGCAGAAGGCAGACTCCCTGTCGTTCCACCCTAACGACTGCCGCGGAACGGTGGTGATAAAGCGAGAGGATTTCGAGCGGTATCTCAGCATCGTGGGCAACACGTATGAATACATAAGACTATATTGACAAACAATCGGAATTTAGCATTTGTAGATTGCAAAATCATAGTTTTTTTACACAAAGCGACATGTCGAGTGTAAAAAAACCACTTACCCATATATTTATTTTACTTTTATTTCTTTCGTAAAGAAACATTTACTATCTTTGCATTACAAACCTTACTTAAGGTTAAATATTGCTAACAGCAAAAAAGGATGAGGAGGGGAACATACATACCCTCCCCCACAATAAAAAACATATCTATCAAACAAAAAAAACAAATTGTAAGCTAATCAAGGACTTGCAAGTATTATACTGACATTTTTCAGCAGACGATGTGAACATACATGTCTTCTGGCCAGTTTGTCTACTTGTCCTTCATCTACTCGACTACCAAAAACAACTTAAAAACAAATACATTATGACAACGAAACAATTATCACTACACTGCAAGAGCATCGGAATGATGTGTCTGGCAGGAGGAGCGCTCACCATGGCGTCTTGTGCACAAGACGACCTCACGGGAGAGCAATTCGGCAGTGGAGTTAGGAATTCGCAGCTCGTGGCACCATCGGCCGACCAGATCAGCGTGACGCCGAGCACCGACGGAAGTCAACAGATCATTGCGTGGCCCGTGGTGGAGGGAGCCGGCGGCTATCATGCCGTGCTGACAAACGTGGACAACGGAGAGGTGGTGAAAGACACACTCATCGACGGAATCACATTTGCGGCACAGCGCATCGAAGACACCAACTACACGTTAGCCCTCTCGGTGCTCGACAACGAGAAACTGAACAACAAAGGTTCTGAAGCCGTGACGAAGGCTTTCAGCACATTCACAGCCACCTATCAGGTGATTCCTGACGGTACCGACCTCTCCACTTATTTCGAAGAGAATGCAGTGCCCGACGAAGGACTCACCACCATGCTCTGCTACGACCTTCAGCCAGGAGGAGAATACACGATGTCGAAGAGCGTAGACTTCGGAAACAAACAGGTGACGCTGCGCACTACAAGCATCTCTAACCATGCCAAGCTGAAGCTAACGGCAGACAACGTGTCGATAAAGACCGGCACCATCTTCGCCCTGAAGAACCTCGACATCGACGCATCGCAGTCGTTCGACCCGCTGATAAGCCTCTCTACTCCCGACGAGAGCATCAAGGGCACTGGCGACTACTACATAGTGCGCGGAGCACTGACCATCAACGGATGCAACATCACGGGAGTGAACAACAATCTCATTTACGACGGCAACAAGAAATACTGCTATGAGAGCGTGGTGATAAACAACACCATGGCTCATCTCACACTGAGCAGCCAGACAAACGTCAGCGGAAACGCCGTGATATACTTCAAGGGCGGATTCGCCAACACGCTGCAAGTGAGCAACTCCACGATATGGAACACTGGAGACAGCGACAGCAAATACTTCGTGCAATACAACAACAGCGGACGCGCCACACGTGCCGGATACAACAACAGCAACGTGAACTTCCTGAACTGCACTTTCTACAATATCGCAAAGACTGGACAGTGGGCTAACTATGGAGGATTCAACGGACAGAAGTGTTCTTACTTCGACGTGGAGCGCAACATCTTCGTTGACTGCGGAAACAAGCAGGTTATCCGACGCATTCTGGGTGGACGCTCGGCATCGTCATACGACGTGGCGAAGACTCAATTCAACACCTATATGTTTGACGGAGAATTCGAAAGCACAGGCGGTATCGTTGAGAACTACGACGTGACTGGCAACTGTCTCGAAACCGACCCTGGTTTCAAGGATGCCAAGAACGGCGACTTCACCATCAGCGGTTCAGCACAGCTGGAAAACAAGACCGGTGACCCTCGCTGGATAAAGACATCTGAATAACAAGAGACTGGCAACAATCGAAAACAAATGAAACACAAGACAAGAATCATGAAAAGGAAAACGATAATCAGCTTATGCTTCGGATGCTTGGCATTGGTTTCCATACCTATCCATGCACAGCAGGAGAACCAGACAATAAAGGGCACCGTGGTTGACCAAAACGGCGACCCCATCATCGGCGCTACAGTGCGCCTGGTGGGCAGCAAGGGAGCAAACACTGGTGTCATCACCGACATCGACGGTAACTACAGCATCACGGCGCCGAAAGGCAGCAAGGTGAACATCTCATACATCGGATATCTATCACAGACGGTAGTGGCCGGCGGAAAAGCACAGCTCAAGGAAGACGCCCAGAATCTGGAAGAGGTAGTGGTAGTGGGCTATGGCACACAGAAGAAGGCCCACCTCACCGGTTCTGTCGGCACGGTGCCGATAGACGACATCAAGGACCTCTCTGGAGCAAGCCTCGCATCATCCCTCTCCGGACTCATCAACGGAGTGAGCGTGAGCGGCGGCGACAGACAGGTGGGACAATCGTCGAGCATCACCATCCGCGACGGAGGAGTATTGCGTGACTTCACAGGAAACGCTGCCGGTCCGCTCTACGTCATCGACGGCTACGTATATCCTAACGATATAAAGAACCTGGGCGAGGAGGCGTTCAACAACCTCGACCCTTCTGAAGTGGAGAACATCTCGGTATTGAAAGACGCATCGGCTGCCGTATATGGAGCTCGCGCCGCAAACGGTGTGATTCTCGTCACTACGAAAAAGGGAAAGATGGGAGCACCGAAGATTTCATACAACGGCACATTCGGTATCGCCGACGCTATGTCAACACCGAAGATGCTCAACGCATACAACTACGGCCGCCTGTATGACATCATGACCGACAACGACCCGAGAAGCACATCGCTGAACCGCACCACGTCATTGTTCCAGCAGGATGAGCTGGAGGCTATGAAGGGACTGAACTACGACCTGCTCGACAAATACTGGGATACGGCAGTGACTCAGCAGCACAGCGTGAACGTGAGCGGAGCCACCGACAAGGTGAACTACTTCGCCGGAATTTCTTACTTCACACAGGACGGTAACCTGGGCAAACTCGACTACGACCGCTGGAACTACCGTGCGGGTGTCGACGTGAAGATAAGCCGCAACCTGAAGGCCAACCTCAACGTGAGCGGAAACTTCAGCGAACTGAACAAGCCTAACAACTCGATAGGTAACGGCGGACTGGAGAACGACTACCGCAACCTGCTCTACCGTCCGCGCTACATTCCGGAACAGGTGAACGGCATGCCGATTCTCGGCTACGGTGTGAGCAACGCCCAGACTAACGATTCGCAGACATATTCTTATGGTCTGATGCAGAACAACGGTGACTACGCTGAGACGAAGACAAACAACATGACCGTGAATGCCGGACTGGAATATGACTTTGAATGGAGCAAGGTGCTCAAGGGTCTGAAGCTGAGGCTGACATACTCTAAGAGCATCAACAATGACAAGGGCAACCAGTATGGTTCCAAGTTCACATTATATAAGATGGTGAACCGCACCGGTAGCGGACAACATCTCTATACGCCAATCGCCGGCGAGGAATACGACACATACCTCTCACAGGACAATTTCGAGCCAACGACACTCGACAACGGCAACTATATCTCTCGTTCCATGTCGCGCATGGACAACTACCAGATAAACTTCACGGCAAGCTACGGACGCAAGTTCGGTCTCCACGACGTCAATGCCCTCTTCTCAATAGAGAAGTCGGAGTCTGAATACGAGGATCTGGGCGGTCATGCCACGGAACCTTATTCATTCACCAACTTCCAGTCTAACGGTGCTTCGGGCACTAAGACTCCAAGCTGGTCGAGAAGCGAGTCGGCAAGTCTCTCATATATCGGACGCTTGAACTACGCCTACGCCGACAAGTACCTCTTCGAGTTCCTCATCCGTTCTGACGCTTCCACAAAGTTCGCCCCCAAGAACTACTGGGGTGTGTTCCCGTCAGCAAGTATCGGATGGGTGATGTCACAGGAGAAGTGGTTCAACAATGCCCTGCCATGGGTTGACTTCCTCAAGCTCAGAGGATCATTCGGTCTGACAGGCCGCGACAACACCACAGCATGGCTCTGGATGCAGCACTACGGCATCTGGAACAAGACAAGCGACAATGCCGTGTTTGGAGAAGGAACGACAAACAGCGGACAGTCGATACGTATGGATAACGGTAATGCCGACGTGAACTACGACGTGCATTGGGACAAGTCGTACAAGGCAAACTTCGGTATCGACTTCAACGTGCTCTCACAGCGTCTCGCCGTGACTCTCGAGGCATACAAGGTGTGGAACCGTGAGATGTTCATGAACCTGTCGCAGTCGGTACCGGCAACGGTGGGCTGTCTGTCGGCTTCTACCAACCTTGGCAAGATCGACAACTGGGGCTATGAGGCAAGCATCACATGGAGAGACAAGATAGGCAAAGACTTCAAATACCGCATCGGTGTGAACTTCGGCTATAGCGACAACAAGGTCATCAACAGCGACTTCGCCACAGACTACGTGTACAGGACAGTGCAGAAGGGCGACCGCTTCGACATCGGAACATGGGGAATGGAATGCCTCGGAATGTTCCGCAGCTATCAGGAGATTCAGGAGTATGTGAAGAAATACAACATCACCAACTATATGGGAATGGCTCCAGACCAGATCAAGCCGGGTATGCTTATCTATAAGGATGTGCGCGGAGCTGGCGGTACAGGAACGCCCGACGGTATCGTCAACGCCAACGACGATCAGGTGCGCATCTCCCACCGTGCCAGCAACCCATACGGATTCACCACCAACCTTCATGCCGAGTGGAAGGGACTCTCTGTAACGGCTCAGCTCAGCGCCAGCTGGGGTTCGCGTTCTGTGATTCCTACATCTGCCCTCAAGGCTTCTTACGGCATTGAAGCACAGAACATGCCTTCGTTCTGGAATCCTGACGATGTGTTCGTATACAACGACATAACAGACGGAGCAGGCAATGTGGTGGTATCACAGAACCGCGACGGTTCGCTACCAAACCCATCATACACCATCAACAGCCAGGCATCAAGCTTCTGGACTGTCAGCGGCACAAGGGTTTCGCTTAACCGTCTCACCGTGGCTTACAAGATTCCTAAGATGGCATGGTTCAAGACAATCGGCCTGGAGAGCGCCAGGGTGAACATCACAGGACAGAACCTGCTGAGTTTCTACAACCCCTACCCTGACAACTTCATCGACCCTCAGTGCAGCTACGGCAGCTATCCTAAGCTCCGCAAATGGACTATCGGTGTGAACCTGACTTTCTAACGTATAACTCATAATCAAGGAATAACAACAATGAACAAGAATATAATAAAAGTTTGCAGCATCGCGTTTGCAGCATCTTTTCTCGCCTCATGTAGCGACAGTTTCCTCGAGGAGAAGAAAGACAACAACAACGTGAACAAGGAGGTCTACAACGACTTCACCGGAGCACAGCTGCGCGTCAACTCCATCTATGGCGAATGCCTTCCAAACCCAAGTTCGGTATCGGGATGGAACAACAACTGCACGGGTCTCGCTTCCGACATACAGGCAAAGGCTACAGAGGAATACTGCGGAATGAGCGGTTCGAGCGAACAGAGCTTCGTGAATCCTCTCTATGAGCTTGATGCCCTTACCGGCAACGTGGTGCCTGATTATTTCACCAATGAGCAGAAGCATCTCTCCAACGTTTGGGGACGCATCCGCAACATCAACGACGTGATTGCCGGACTGGAAGGCTGCACACTGAGCGAGAGCCAGAAGAACCAGTTGCTCGGACAGGCTTACTTCTTCCGTGCATGGTGTTACTACCAGCTTGTGAAATGGTATGGCGGTGTGCCTATCATAAAGGAAGTGCAGGAAACTTCTCCAAGTTCGTTCACACCTCGTTCATCGGCAAAAGACTGCTTCTCTTTCATCATCAGCGATCTCGACACCTCTGCCAGACTGCTCACCGATGCCACCACACATGGCGGATGGAGCGGAGAAAACTGGGGCAGAGTGACTTCCGGCACGGCGCTTGCCTTGAAAGGACGCGTAATGGTGTTGTGGGCAAGTCCGATGTTCAACCGCGCCAACGACCAGCAGCGCTGGAAGGATGCCTACGAGGCTATAAAGGAGAGTCTGCCAGTGCTCAACGCCTGTGGATACGACCTCTACACCGGTACTAACGATGTCAACGCTTCTGCCTTCGCCACGATATTCGGACAGACGAAGAACTGCGAAGATGTATTCGTTACGCTCTTCAACACCGAAGACCCTATGCAGAGCGGCGAGGCTGGCGACAAGGGAAAGAACAACTACTGGGAGAACAATATCCGTCCGGCAAACACCAACAACCGCACCGGCGGTATGGAACCGTCGGCAATGATCGTCGACATGTTCCCTATGGCTGACGGCAAGCTGCCTTCTTCGGCATCTACATACAACAAGCTGGAGAAGTCTTCATTTGAATACGACCGCAACTATCCGTTCATGAACCGTGACCCTCGCTTCTACCGCACCTTCGCCTTCCCAGGCGTGCGTTGGGCTTACAACGGCGATGCCAGTCAGGGCGGAGTGAACAACAACCCTCAGGACGGTGCCAACTATGCTCTTTGGAACTATGTATGGTATACCAACCAGGATGATGCGGGCAACGTGGAGAGCGGTGAGGCTTATGGTGCCGACAACCTGCTGAAAAACAAGAAGGGTCTCTACGTCAGAAAGCGCACAAGCGACTACGACCTCGGTTCGTCGCTCTATGTATACAACAGCGGTTACTCTCGTGGCGCATTTGCCAGAAGCGCTTCGCCATTCATCGAGATCCGCTACGCCGAAGTTCTCCTCAACTACGCTGAGGCTGCATGTGGCGCCGGTCACATGGATGTGGCAGTAGAACAGTTGCAGAAAATTCGTTCGAGAGTGGGCTACACGGCAGAAAACAACTACGGTCTGCCTGCCAATCTTGCTTCCGATCAGGCCACTTGTATGAGTGCCGTACTGCTGGAGCGCCAGATAGAATTGGCATACGAGGGCAAGCGTTTCGACGATATGCGCCGCTGGATGCTCTACGATGGTGGAGCGACAAAGGTAGCAGGTGCGCCCGACACTTGGACTCTCACCGGATGGGGCGGCAACACCTGTCAGTGGCTCGGATTCACACCGCTCAACGGACAGCGTCGCGAGCGCATGGAGTTCCGTGTGGCCGACAAATATGGTGTTGGCGGCACTACCTACGAGAGCGACCCTCTCATCAAGGCTGGTGTCAGCCGCTGTCAGCCGATAGACCTGCGTAAGCCGCTTGCCACACAGCAGGAGCAGCTCAAGACATGGTATCAGGAGAATCTCGTGAGAAAGGACAACAAGGGTGACGGCCGTGACTCTTACCATCAGGATCTCACCATCAGCTATCGCGCAAAATACTACTTCCTCGGCTTCTCGCTCGGAGCAATGAACCGCAACGATGCTCGTCTGAAGCAGACAATCGGATGGAGCGACAACCGCGGCGGTACCGGTACTTTCGACCCGCTGGCTGAAACAAGCAAATAACAGGAGTCTGAACTCGACAAATAAAAATGGCACGCCATCATTCGGCGTGCCATTTTTATTTGAATCCCAACCGGTCATTAGCTGAAACAGATTGTCCGTCTAACCCAAGCAAGTTCTGATGAGCGATTTGGGCTTAAACCTCTTGACCTTTCTTCTCCAGATAGTCGGCGAATATTCTTGCGGCACTTTCCACCTTTGCCGCACAAGGACGCTTCTTGTAGTATTCCGCCGTACGCTCCGAAGCCACATAGCTGTTTGCAGCCTTCTCGTAGCCTTTCAGTCCGAGGATTTCGGCACAGATTATAGAACCGTTCTGCTGCTTTGATTCTTCGAGCAGCTGCTGCACAATCTTGTAGCAATGTGATTTTCCCTCGTTGTCAGCGCCCTCGGTCTGTCCTTCTTCCAGACCAATGAGCATCACTAGTCCCGACACAGCGCCACACATCATACGCATCTTGCCTACTCCGCCCCCGAATCCGGCAGCGATTTTCAGAGCCAGTTTCTCGTCGAGTCCATAGATGTCTGCAAAAGCAGCCACCACACTCTGACAGCAGCCATAGCCCTGCATAAAATAGTCAACGGCACGATTTACGCGTGCTTCCAATTCTTCTTTCATGTTTATTGTTTTGTTTAAAGTTTTGTTTTTCTTATAAAAAGTCTGCAAATGTAATGTCTTATTTCGGAAAAGACTATAAGTCTGTTATAAAAAACCGGTTACTCCCCAATAGTCTGATGCCCGATTTGTGGTATACAAATATCTGCCAGCTTTTCTATTACATTGTCTAACTGCTCCCGATAAATCAGTCCTTCTACATATTCTTCCGGGATGGCACTGTAACCAAATATCGCTCCCAGTCTTTCAGCACTTTGAGCATGTCGTCTGGCAGATAGCCCAAAGCTTTTCTCCGCATCTCTTCGGGAATCGGCCATATTGCCTCTGCTATACTTCCCACTATGGCACCGAGGGTATCGGCATCCGCCCCAAGAGAAACGGCAGTGCGGATGGCATCCTCAAAGTTGACGCTCTTGCTTATGATGCATAATGCCACTGGAACGGTTCCCTGACAAGTCTCGTCAAACCTGTTCAATACAGACTCTCGACGTATATTGATATCGTAGCCTGAGAATTCCACGCATGGAGCTATCACCTTCTCCATCATCTCGCCATGAAGAACAGGTTCTCCTTGATGACACCTGCGCAGCTTCAATGCCAGATGTATGGCAAGGGCTACGGTCTGTGCGCCCTTGACGCCTTCAGGATGGTTGTGTGTGCAGGCTGCCGACTGTTCTGCATTGGTAAGCACACTCTCTTCGTCGTCGAATGCCCACCCTATGGCACTCACTCTCATCGCCGCTCCATTGCCATAAGACCCATAGGGCTGTGGTTCGTCGCTTCTCACCCACGCATTGAAACTGCCTCCATAGCTACCCATAGGGTTTGGATAGCGCCTGCACCATTCATGGAGCGCCGCTCCGTAGCTCTTCTGATGCATTATGGCATCTGCCACGGCGATAGTGCAGATGGTATCGTCGGTAAAGTCGTTCTTGTCGGAAAACAACTCGAAATTATAATCATTGGTGGAGAAAAACTCCCAACGGCTACCGACAATGTCGCCGATTATCGCTCCTAACATAGTATATTAATCGTTGTGTATTTTAAAATTCCAGCCGGAATCCTTTCTGCTTCAATTCTTTGTATTTGTCCTCATTGAAACTGAAGAGGAAAGCCTTGCGCTTTGGCGTAGGCCACACCGTCTCGTCGAGTTGTGTGAGGATGTCGAGATGCAGCATCTTCTTGGCAAAGTTACGGCGGTCGAAATGCACGCCGAGGATTGCTTCGTATAGCAGCTGCAGTTCCTTGAGCGTGAATTTTTCGGGCAGCAGATCAAAGCCTATGGGCTGGAAGTGGATTCGCTCGCGCAATTTGCTCATCGCCATGCGCAGGATGCTCTCGTGGTCGAATGCCAACTGTGGGATTTCATCCATTGAAAACCACTGTGCCTTGGCAGCATCATCGCCTCCCTTCACCTCTTCCGTCTTCACCAGGGCAAGAAAGGCGATGGAGATGACGCGCTCTCGTGGGTCGCGGTTGGGTGAACTGAAGCAGTGAAACTGTTCCAGATAGGTGGCTGTCAGGTTTGTCTCTTCCTTCAGTTCTCTCATAGCTCCCTCTTCGGCGCTCTCGTCTATATTCAGGAAACCGCCAGGGAACGCCCATTTCCCTTTGAATGGGTCAATGCCGCGCTGTATGAGCAGGATTTTTAGTTTCATTCCGTCGAAGCCGAAAATCACGCAGTCTGTAGCGACTGCCGGATGTGGATATTTGTAGCTATACATTTTCTCTTCCATTTTCTCGATTGTTTTATGTTCCTCTTACATCCTTGTGTAAGTTTTACGCCGCAAAGATAATCACTTTTAGTATAAGCTCCAAATGTTATAGTAAAAATCAAGCAAAAGACACCTTATAAAAAACAAAATAGTATGTCTATATGAACGACCTCAAGGCAGGTGTCCTGACTGAAAACACCCCTGGAAAAGAATATACTTTCTGTTATGACGAGAACTATCTTTCAACTGAAAACCCTTCCATTTCTGTCACTCTTCCCAAAAGAGAGGAACCCTATAAGAATGAATATTTGTTTCCTTTCTTCACGAACATGCTTCCAGAAGGTGCTAACCGTAGGGGCATTTGCCGTTCGTTGAGAATTGATGAGAATGATTTCTTCGGACTTCTTATTGCCATGGCAGATAAGGATTTCATTGGCGCCGTACAAGTAAGAAAGACAACAGATGATTGACATTAAGACTGGCATTTGAAAGGTGGTCACGCCACATATCCGTTATATATATAACGCTGTACTCATGAATAAAACATATACTTGGAATTCGTGAAACATAGACTTGAAATCTCTAAAACACAGACTTGTAATTCATAAAAGACAGACCTCGGATTCTCCCCACGCCGTGGGGAACAGAACCCCCTAATGTGGGGATGTCTTCCCCATGGTGTGGGGAAAATATGGGATGCCGAAAGGCATGATACTTCTATGGTACTTCTATGATACCTTTCTGTAAAATATTCAGAAATGTATCATCTGGTTAAATCGTTAGTCTATAATGTTTTAGTGGCTTGACGGCAACCAAGAATGATACTATGACACTTATAAGGAAGCAACTTGATACGGAAGGCTTTTGTTTTCCTCTTCACTACCAGTGGCGGAATTAACAAACAAGCGTTATGAAGTTGTGATCAGCTCGGAATTTCCCACCTTTGTGGCGATGATGCCTTATTTGATATTCTTTATCTCTTCTTCTGACAAGCCCGATGCCTGCATGATAGTTTCTATAGGCACTCCAAGAGCCAGAAGATTGGAGGCTATCTATTCTTTGGCCTTTTTCTCGCCTTCAGTACGTCCTTCTGCATATTTCTTCTTTTCCGCAGTCCGTATGGCATTCACGATGTCGCGGTCGAAATCAGTATGTGGATTGATGTATTTCTCTGCCATAATGCTGCATTTATTACATTGGGGCAGTGGAAAATTTATTACTTCAATTTAGAAACTTCATCGAGTGACATTCCCGTCATTTCTGCAACAAGTTCAGCAGAAATACCCTTGAGAAGCATTTTTTTCGCAACCTCTACAATTCCTTCTGCACGTCCTTCAGCACGTCCTTCTGCTCGTCCTTCCGCACGACCTTCTGCATATTTCTTCTTTTCCGCAGTCCGTATGGCATTCACTATGTCGCGGTATGCATTGACGCTGTCTTCATACAGTTTCAGCTCCTGTTTGTCGAACTTTGATATCTCTGCCTGTTCGAACAGACGTGTGAAAACACGCTCCTGCAGGGCTGCGGGGCGTTGCATCAGGTTGGAGAGATTCTTCAACACGTACATCCACTTGTCGTACATACTTTCGAGTTCACTCTCTTTCTTGTCAAACTTAGGTATCTCAACGTATATATATGTGAGTTTGTCGTAGAACACCTCGTGTGTGTCCACCTCCATCAGCTTCACCTCATGGTGCCAGCGCTTTGCATTCTCAAGACCGTCGGCAAAGTTGAAGTTCAGCAAGCCAATCGTGTAGACAGGATTGAGATGGAAATCCCAGTCTCCTCCACGCTGTGCCTGTTCTCTGATGGGGAACGTTGAATAATAGATGGTGCGGTCTTTGAAGAACTCCTGGTATACGTTCTGCATCTCCACGATGAATTTCTCTCCCTTGTCATTCTCGCAACGTACAACGAAGAAACCAGGACGTGATTCCGAATTTATATATGTTACTTTCTGGATATTCTGTTTGCCGTGAAATATGGTGTTCAGAAAGCTAATGAGCAATTCAGTGTTACATTCAGAACCGAACAGGCGCTTAAAGCCGAAATCGGTATGTGGATTGATGTATTTCTCTGCCATAATGCTGCATTTATTATTCAATCAGCAAATTTACGGCATTTTCACCAATAAAACAACACTGTTGACTGGAAATAATTACAACAACCAGGGGTAACGTTGATAAAGACGTTGCCCTTTTGCATTGCACGTTAGCAAATGTGGCGATATGGTTTATGACAGCTTTATTTTTCGAAAGGTGTGCTTTCATGGCTTATTCTCGTATAGTTTGAGTATATTTGCATGCGCTCAAAATCTGGTAGCGCCATAAGGAAAACAGATTTGCCGACACCATAACAGGAAAATAATCATGCAGACAAAACCATATACCAAACGAAAGATTGACAACAGCGAGAGGGTCAATGCCAGCATAGGAAAATCCATCGTCGTAGACTCCGCATCGAGCCTATATATGCAACTGAAGGAATCTTGCGCTGACGACATGACGGAAGAAGAGAGATACGCCATTCTCAAACAGGTATTCCGCCGGGCGGTGGACCAAGCCGTTCTCGACTGCCAGATTGCTTTCGTGGGACTATTCGCCAAGGTGGATTATTGCATCAAGGAATACGATATACCATCCAATATTGCCAATCTCATACAGCTGGGTCGCAAGGACCTCTTTCCCCGCCCCAACAGCGACCAGGAACTCTCGGCAGAAGAACTATCCAAGCTCTTTCCGCATAATCTGAAAGCCACCACGCTGCTGGTGTATCATGTGTGCGGCAAGGAAGAAATACCGGAGCAGCTGAAAGCCTGTTTTCCACGTGCCGACAGGAAGAAGACATGGGGACGATACAGCGAGAAGGTGCTTCGGGTCGTTGTGGAACGTTGGGATGACGAGTATATATGGGCGACGGAAGAGGAAAACAACAACACCATGCAGATTTCCTACGGCAACCACAACCACATCCTCACGCTTGAGGGGAAATCAGACTGGTCGTACCTCAAGACAACACTCTGGGAGGGAGCCAGACTGAACCTGGTGCGCATCCGTATGGATGAGCGCGGCGAAATCTGTCTGCCGGAGCTTATCATTCTGGAGCCAGACTATCTCATAAACATCACCACGATATCAAGCTGCTTCGAGTCTTATGCCGAATCGCCGTTCGTGAATCTGGTAAACAAGATTAAACCGAATCCCAACACGCTGCCCATACATCTGGGTAACCTGTCGGGACAGTTCCTCGATGATGTGGTACACGACCGCAACATCGCCTTCAGCGACAGCATCAGGGAGTTTGTAAGCAGGAATATCATGAGCATAATATCATGCCCGGAAATGGAACTCCCAAAGGACCGCATCAGGTTCACGCAAGACGCACAGATACAGAAGCGCAACATCAGCCATCTGATAGGCGCCAGTCTGCCACAGTCTATCAAAGACTACAACAGAAAAGGCGTGGTTCTCGAACCGTCGTTCTTCAGCGAGGTGCTGGGCATTCAGGGACGCCTTGACTTCTTGTGGCAAAAGGATAAAGACATCATCATCATAGAGCAGAAATCAGGAAAGGGGGATTTCGTGCCTTACACTTCGCCATCTTATAACCCCAACATACCCAAAGTGAGGGAACCACACTGGGTGCAGGCCCTATTGTATGGTGCGCTGCTCACCTATGGATATGACAAGTATCCGTCGGAAATCAGAGGCATCATGCTCCTCTACTCCAAATACTCTGAAGGACTGGTCAGCTCACCTAATGCCCCGCAACTGCTGCACCGCGCCATCAGGATGCGCAACCTGCTCGCATGGAGCGAGATACTGTATGCCAAGGAGGGACTCGACATCCTGACAAGTCTTACTCCCGACATGCTGAACAAGAAGAAGGTGACCGGACGGTTGTGGGAGGATTACATACGGCCTCAACTTTCAGAACTCCTTTCGCCCATCGCCTCTGCATCAAAGCTTGAGCGTCTGTATTATCTCCGGTTTCTGCGCTTTCTGGAAAACGAGCAGCTGCTTGCCAAGGTTGGCAACAAGACGAAAGAGGATTCCGGCTTCGCCTCAACATGGAATGACACGCTGGAGGACAAGAAGGCTGCCGGCAACATCTACGACAAGCTGCACATCGCCGGATATGACTTTGAGGACAAGCAGGAAACGTCTGTGAGCGGAATAAAGCTCCGGTTTGACGAGCCACAGTCGGCTGACACCACAAATTTCCGCATCGGCGACATCGTGATGCTCTATCCATACAATTACAACAAAGACACGAAGGTGCCTGACGCATGTGCGCAAATGGTACACCGCGCCACCATCATCGACATGCGCAACGACAGTATAGAACTGCGTCTGCGCTGCAGCCAGACGGACAAGACTGCTTTTGGGAACAAACCTGACGACACACTATGGGCAATAGAGCACGATATGCTTGAGTCGATGACGGGCTCTCTGTATAGCGCCATGCACTCCTTCCTCTCTGCTCCCAAAGAGCGACGCGACCTTATCCTCCTGCAGCGCCAGCCGGAGACCGACCCTACAATAAGGCGCAAGGGGGAATACGGCAACTTCAACACGCTCGTTGACCGTGCGAAACAGGCGCGCGACCTGTTTCTCATCATCGGTCCTCCGGGAACGGGCAAGACATCCTACGGACTGGTGAACCTGCAGAAGGAAGAACTGCTGGAGGAGGACACCAACGTGCTGCTGCTATCATATACAAACCGGGCGGTTGACGAGATATGCAGCAAGCTTGTGGAACTGAAGGAGGAGGATCCCGACTTCGACTTCGTGAGGATTGGTTCTGAACTCTCTTGCTCCAAGGAATACCGTCAATATCTGCTGAGCAACAAACTGAAATCCCAAGATCTGGATTCCGGCAGACATATAATCCGCTCCACGAGGGTGTTCTGCGGAACTACGGCAGCGCTCAACGCCAACGTGTCATTGCTGCAGATAAAGCACTTCAGTCTTGCCATTGTAGACGAGTCGTCGCAGATTCTCGAGCCACATCTCATCGGACTGCTCAGCGCACAGAAAGACAACCTGTGCAGGATAGACAAGTTTGTGCTCATAGGCGACCACAAGCAGTTGCCTGCCGTAGTGCAGCAGACGCCGGAGGAGTCTGCCGTGACTGAACAGGAGTTGTGCGACATCCATCTCTCTGACTGCCGGTTGTCGCTCTTTGAGCGTCTGCTCACACATTTCAAGACGGGCAGAGGCGACTACGACGACCGCTTCGTGTATATGCTGACGAAGCAGGGACGCATGCACAGAGACATTGCGGAGTTTCCCAACTATGCTTTCTATGGCAACCGCCTTGACATCGTGCCGCTCGACCACCAGATTCTTCCCAATGTGCGCAAAGACACCGGAAACAGCATCATCACCATGCTCACTACACGCCGCATAGCTTTCGTCACGGCAGAACCGCCAAAGCGGTCGCTATCGGCAAAGACAAACAGCGTGGAGGCAAGGATGATTGCCGCCACCGTACGCGCCGTGTATGAGCTGGCATCCGGTTGTTTCGACACAGAAAAGACGGTTGGCGTAATAGTGCCCTACCGCAACCAGATATCCACGGTGAGAAACGAGATAGACAAGTTCGGCATTCCCTGTCTTCATGACATCACGATAGACACCGTGGAGCGCTATCAGGGCAGTCAGCGTGACTATATCATATATGGTTTCACCATCCAGCAGCCGTATCAGCTCAACTTCCTGACGAGCAATGTGTTTGAAGAGGACGGACTGGTGATAGACCGCAAACTGAATGTTGCCATGACCAGGGCGAGACTGAACCTGATTCTCATCGGAAACCCTGTTCTTCTCAACGAGAACTTCACTTTCTACAAACTGATGGAGTTCGTGAGGAGCAAGGGTGGATACTTTGATGTAGCTCCGGATGATTATTGCAAGGGAAACTTTGAAGTAAGCGAAACGGTTGACGCCTATGAAACGACAATGGCTGAGGAAACATTGGGCATGTCATCCCGATTCGCCGCCGCATTCAGCAAGCATGTCGTGGATGCGATAAAAAAGGATTCGCGCACAAGAGGACACGAGATAATCCTCGGCAATACGACGGATGCCAACATGTCGCTCATCAACTACGGACGGTCGGACTTCTCGAATGACTCGTCGCTATTCAGCACGGAATTGAATGCCAACCTGATAATGAATGCCGACGACCAGGTATTGCTATACTGTCATTACATCATGCAGAGGTATTATCGCAGTGCGAAAAGACTGTATCTGTCTTACAGCAACTGGTTGTCGGCCATGGCAAAGGATATGAGCGGAAGAATAAGGTTTATAGACATCGGATGCGGACCTGCCACCTGCGGCATCGCGTTTGCAGAGCAAATGGCGGGGCTGTTTCCGGACATTCATTATACTGGCATTGACATCTCTGCGGCGATGAAGGCAATGGCGGAAAAACTGCTGGGAGAAACTACCGGCGACAGGATGCTGATGGATTTCAAGACTTCATTCATGGAATTGGACGACAGATATTGGACTTCCGTGTCTGAAGTGCCAAACCTCGTGGTTTTCAATATGTCGTATTTCTTCTCAAATGTAGACTGCACCTTCACAGAAAACCTGGCAGACAGGATTGTCAGCGTGATGAGGAAGCATCCGCTAAACCGTTATGTTTTCATCATCCTGCATTCAGACCACGACACGAAGATACGTTCATTCCTTGTCTTCAAGAGCATGTTGGAACAATATGTGGAAACGATAAAGGCTGAGCGTTCAGCCATCAGCCATGAACAGGAAGGAAATCCCAAGACTCCTCCGTTCTGCTATGAAATATGGAAGTCAAAATAACCCCAAGCGGTCATCAGCGCCGCTTGGGGTCAGACTCAATGGGGCATATAAATCTCCCGCTTATTTCGTGAGTTTATACCACACCCATGCGATGTATGCCAACACGAACGGAATGGCAAGGCTGACGACACTCATGGTCTTCAGGGTGAACTCTGATGATGACGAATTGTAGATTGTCAGCGACGACTCCATATCGGCATAAGACGGATAGTAAGGCGTGTCGTTATAGCCTGCCACCCAGAAGAGCGACAGAACCACAAGCACCGTTCCAAAACCGGAGAACCATATTCCCTTGCGACTCTTTCTGAACAGAGCGGCAAAGACTGCATAGAGCACCATGAGTGTGCCCAAGAGGAAGCTTATGAGCGCCGCCGGCATGGCTATGAAATTGTTGAGATATTTGTTGTCTACCCACTGGAACTCATGCAGGCCGGTAGTTTCGTAACTGCCGGTCGTAAGCAATACTGCCGTTGTGGCAAGAAAGAGAACGACAAATACCGGAGCATTGACACGGAGCTGTTTTCTGTTCCACTCTGCCGTGTTCTCGTCTTTCACCTGATTGAGAAACCACAGGTTGGCCTGCACCCTTGTGAGGAACAATACCATCAATCCGAACATCACCACACGCCAATCCAGAAGGACTTCGAGTCCATGCCAGTCTCCCCACTGCGATATCACGGGAGCTGCGGCGTCTGTGAGATTTGTCTTCTCTACCGTGAAATCGCTTCCGAAGAAGAATGTGCTCACCGCACCGCCCAAGAGCAGCGGCGCAAGAATGCCGTTGATGAAAAGGAAGATGTCATATAGCTTGCGGCCGAGGATGTTTCCGTCGGAAAGACGGTATTTGAAGCTCACCGCCTGCACGACGAAGCCGAAGAGTATAAGCATCCATATCCAGTATGCTCCACCGAAGGAGGTGGAATAGAACAGCGGAAACGAAGCGAAGAAGGCTCCGCCAAAGGTGACGAGCACGGTGAAGGTTAGTTCCCAACGGTGGGCAATGGTATATATCATGTCCTCACGCTGCTCCTCCTTCATCTGGGGTATCATCGACTGTCCGCCCTGAACGAAGAGCATGAAGACCAACAGTGATCCCAAGACGGAAATCAAAAGCCACCAGTATTCTTGTAATAATTGATAGTTCATAGTGTATATATTTGTGGGTTTAACAAAATTAGTTTACGTGTTCCTGCACTTCGGGACCCTTCTTTATCTGCTTTATCATAATGTTTATCTCAGCACACAGCAGGATGGTGAACAACAAGCCGAAGATGACGAATGTGGTGACGACCTGACCTACCGACAGACTTGACACGGCTGCCTGCACGGGCATGATATCCTGGATTGCCCATGGCTGACGACCCACCTCGGCTACTATCCAGCCACACTGGGAGCAGAGATATGCCAGAGGCAAAGTGACAAATGCCAAAAGCGGGAATATACTTATGTTCTTCCATCTGCAGCTCAGCCATCCGCGTCTTTTGAACGAAAGGAACACCGTTGCGGCGAGGAACACCAGCAGCCATCCGCCTACGGCGACCATGATATGGAAAGGATAGAACACCATTGCCACATCGGGGATTGCTTCTTTCACATCATTGAAGTAGCCGTAGCCAAAATACTTGTAGTCTGGCTTCAGTTCCTTTTCCGCCTTTGCCATTCCGGCAGCGTCGCCTGCCTTCTTAGCCTCGTTGTATGCCGCCAGAGCCTTCTGGGCTGCCTTGCCGCGCTTGATGCGTTCGGCATACGGAACGGTATTGACCATCTTTCCATCCACAATGTCTTTGCCCTCAATAATGTCTTTGATGCCCGGAATAAAGGCATTGGCGTCGTGGCGTCCCAGTATGCTCAATCCCTTTGGTATGGCTATCTCAAACAGCATCGGATCCTTGTCGTCATTCCACTGTTTTTCCGTATTCAGTATGCCAAAGCCCACAAGGGGCGTGCCTTCCTTGCCCTCATACAGACCCTCCATGGCAGCGAGCTTCATGGGCTGCACCTTTGTCACCTCAACAGCACTGCCGTCGCCGGAGAACATACACAACAGGATGCCTGCAAGACCTACTGCGCCGCCTACCTTGATGGATTTGACGGCAAAGTCTACGTTGCGCTTCTTCATCAGGAACCATCCGCTGACGCATACGACAAAGGCACCGGCGAGACACCATCCGCTGGTGACGGCATGGATGAACTTGTTTACCGCTACCGGCGACAGAGCCACATCCCGGAAGCTGACCATCACATTGCGCATCTGGTCGGCAGAGAACTCCATGCCCACAGGATACTGCATCCATGAGTTGGCAACGAGAATCCACCATGCGCTCAGACTCGCGCCAAAGGCAGTGAGCCAGGTGGCAGCAAGGTGCTGGCCGGCAGAAAACTTCTTCCATCCAAAGAACATCACGGCGAAGAAAGTGCTTTCACAGAAGAAGGCAAAGATGCCCTCGATGGCTAATGGAGCACCGAAGATGTCGCCTACAAACCATGAATAGTTGGAGAAATTGGTACCGAATTCGAATTCCAGTATAATACCCGTAGCCACTCCGATGGCGAAGTTTACGCCAAAGAGCGTCATCCAGAACTTGGTGAGACTGAGCCATTCCTGCTTGCGGGTGCGGTAATACACTGTCTCCATCACGGCTACTATTATTCCCAATCCCAATGTCAGCGGCACGAAGAGCCAATGGTAACATGCGGTAAGGGCAAACTGTGCCCTTGACCATTCTACTACGTTGATTATATCCATACGCTTTTTTATTAAGGTTTCGTTGTTATCAGATTTTCCCTCACTTTGTCTGCTTTCTCCTCGTCGGTGCCCAAAAGGGCGGGCTGGAAAAAGAATATGCGGAGAACGGCAAACATTATGAAGAGCTTTATGAGGATGATGGTCCACAGCGTCTTGCCGACCGTCATCCCCCTGAAGCCTTCATAATAGAAGAGGTATATTTTACGCAATTTCTCCATATCTTTGCTTTATCCTCCCCAACGGGCTATTGACCGTTGGGAGTTGTTGTTATAATATAATAGTTTTGGCAAAGATACTATTCCTTCTACATGTGAACAATTGTAAATATCTATCCTATGATAGAGAATATCTTTTCAGCACGGGATTTTGTCATCTTTAAAAGCCATCAGGGCTGCTTGGATTTTGTTTTTTGGCAACTATATTTTTCAAAACGGTCATAGTCTGATGCCGTATTTCATTATCCCCTCGCCTATCATCCCTGCGGGCATGAATGTCTTCATGGTGTCGGTAATGGTGTTGAGCATACGCTCTCTTACGTAATCCTCCTTGACATACAGCGACACTCGCCTTTGCGAGAGATAGTCGCCTTCTATCGGGCGCACGTTCTCCCGCTGCCTGTCGTTGAGAAACGGAAGGTGCATCTCCGGAATGATGGTAAAACCGCCATTCTCGTCGACGATATGCACAAGGGTGGTGATGCTGCCAGCCTCATAGATATGGGTTCCCTTGCTCCGTGCTTTACAGAAAGAGAAAGCGCTGTCTCTCAGACACTGGGCATCCTTCATTATCCACATGTTCTCGTGTTCCAGATTCTCCGGTTTGAACACGGGCAACTTGCGCCAGCAGCTCTCGGCAAGATATACCATGAATTTCTCTGCATAGAGCGGAATCTCAAGCACCCCATCGCACACATTGCCCGATATCGCCATTCCGGCATCCAGTTCGCCTCGCTGCAGCGCCTCTATCATGAAGTTCACTTTCATTTCCTGTATCGACAATTCCACTGTGGGATACATCTCCCTATAGTGTCTGATGAACTTCGGCAGTATATATGGCGCTATCGTGGGACCTACCGACAGGGCGAACCTTCCGCCGACATATCCTTTGTCTTCAGAAACTATCTCGCCGATGCGTTCAATCTCCATCAGCGCATTCTCTGCCTGACGGATTATCTTTTCGCCGGCTGTGGTAGGCGTCACCGATCTGTTGGTGCGGTCAAAGATTCTGATGTCGAGTTCTTCTTCCAGTTTCTGCAGCATGGCGCTGAGCGTTGGCTGCGATACATTACACGAGTCAGCCGCTTTCGCAAAATTGCGGAAGCGGTTGACGGCGATTATGTATCTGAGTTGTTGTAGATTCATAATGCGGTGTTAGTGAATGGGCATATACATTGTTGACTGTTTCTTCTTATATAAAGAGATTCACGTTTGCCCTGTCTGCACGCTCCATATAGCTTGCCACACCTCCGACGGTGACATTGTCGAGCAGTTCCTCGCGCTTCACTCCCATCACATCCATCGACATCTGGCAGGCTATGAACTCCACTCCATTGTCGATTGCCTGCTGGCGAAGCGACTCCAGAGAGTCCACTCCCTTCTTGTTCATCAGATAGCGCATCATCTTGGCGCCCATACCCATCATGTTCATCTTCGAAAGTGCCAGTCTGGAAGAGTCTGAAGGGAGCATCCAACTGAACATCCGTCCGAAAATGTCTTTCTTCACCTTTGGCTTGTGACTTTTCTTTATTGCATTCAGTCCCCAGAACGTGAAGAATATGCTGACTTTCTTTCCTGTTGCTGCCGCCCCGTTGGCGAGAACGAATGTGGCGAGCGTCTTGTCGAGATCGTCGCTGAAGAGTATCAACGTCTTTCCCAAATCGTTGGTCTGAGGCTTGGCTGCTTCTATGGCGCATGGTGTGGCTTTCTCTATGAGAGCTATGTGTATGCCAGCCTCCGACCGTTTGCCAAGGAACTTGTTTCCCGTTGTATTACACCATGCCTCTGCATCTCTTGGGAAGGCAGCGTCTGTGGCACGGATTTCCAACTGCTGGCCTGCACTCAATGCGTCCATCGCCTGTTTCATCTTCATGATTGGTCCGGGACACTGGATGCCACACGCATCTACCTTTATCACCTCTTTGTCTGCGGAACACGACGGAGCATCAGCGCTGCATCCTGACGTTTCTGAAGCGTTCGTCTGACTATTTTCTGCTGCTTCGCCGAATCCTTCCGGCGTGTTTATCTTTACAGTGGCAGCCTTGTATGTCTTGTATCCTCCTATCAGATTGCGCACATCTTCATATCCGTTGGCTTTCAGGATATTGGAAGCCAGATAGCCACGGAGTCCCACTCCGCAGAACAGCCATATCTGCTTGTCTCTCGGTATTTCGGAGAGTCTGTCGCGCATATCGTCCAACGGGATGTTTATGGCTCCAGAGATAGTTCCCAGAGCATATTCATCGGCTGTGCGCACATCGATGAGCGTCACCTTCGTAGTATCAATATCTTTCAACTCGCGCCAATATAGTGGAGTCATCTTTCCGCTCAGTATATTGCCTGCCACATAGCCTGATATCGCCACGGGATCTTTGGCTGAAGAGAATGGCGGCGCATAGGCATGCTCCAGACGGGTGAGGTCGTCTACTGTGGCTCCGTTCTTTATCGCCATGGCATATTCATCGATGCGCTTGTCCACCCCGTCGTAGCCCACGATCTGAGCGCCATAGAGTCTGCCGTCTTCAGGCGAGAAGGTTATCTTGATGTCCATCTGCATACTGCCGGGATAGTATCCGGCGTGGGCGCCATTATGTATAGTGGCTGAGAGATAAGGGATGTCCATCTGCTTGAGTCGCTTTGCCGGCAGACCGGTAGATGCCACGGTAATGTCGAACACTTTGGCTATTGCCGTGCCGATTGCCCCTTCGTATCTCTCGTTGTTGCCCATCACCATATTGTCTGCCACGATGCGTGCCTGACGGTTGGCGGGTCCTGCCAGGAAGTTAAGCCATGGTTTTCCGGTGATAGGATGTGGATATTCGATGGCGTCGCCTACGGCATAAATGTTCTCGTCTGATGTCTGCAGATACTCGTTCACCCAGATGCCGCGCATGTCGCCAAGTTTCAGTCCTGCTGCCTGTGCCAGTCGCGTTTCCGCTCTCACACCGATGCTCAGCAACACCAGGTCTGCCTTGAGACTGATGCCTGATTTGAAATGCACTTCCAGTTCTTCTCCCTCCTGAGAGAAGCCTTCCACAGCCTGCTCCAGATACAGTTTCACGCCCTGCTGCTGCAGATGGTCGTGAACGAGAGCCGCCATCGAATAGTCGATAGGCGCCATCACCTGGTTTGCCATCTCCACCACAGCCACCTGTGCGCCGGCGTGCTTCAGATTCTCTGCCATCTCCAGACCGATGAATCCGCCTCCCACAATGACAGCTCGCCTCACCTTGTGGTTGCTCATGTAACGCTTGATGCGGTCGGTGTCGCTCACGTTTCTCAGCGTGAATATTCCTTCGCTGTCGATGCCATCGAGAGGCGGCACCACTGGCGACGCTCCCGGTGAGAGCAACAGTTTGTCGTAGCATTCGCTATATTCCTTGCCGTTGGCGGTGCGCACGGTCACTTTTCTGGCTGTCGCATCTATCGCCGTCACTTCGCTCCTTGTGCGCACGTCGATATTGAAACGTCTGCCGAAAGCTTCTGGAGTCTGCACAAACAGACGGTCGCGGTCTTCTATCACTCCACCGATATAATATGGCAATCCGCAGTTGGCGTATGAGATATGTTCTCCTTTTTCAAAGAGTATGATTTCTGCATCTTCTGTCATTCGTCTGATGCGTGCGGCTGCAGTAGCTCCACCTGCCACTCCACCCACTATGAGGAATTTTTTCTTGTTTGCTGTCATGGCCGATAAATATTTACTCCCCAAACGGTCACTAAGACGTTCAGTAATGGTGAAAGAATAACTTGATCAAATTTTGACCTGTATTTTTATTGGTCAAGTTATTGTTTTACCTTTACTCAATTGGGTATTTTATTACTGTTTGCTGTCTTTTCTACTTCACGCTCTCTATCACTTGCTTCAGTTCGTTTGCCGACATGGCACCGCTCTGTCGCCATTTCATCTCTCCTCCGTTGAAAACCATCAGGGTGGGAACGGACTGGATGCGCATCTGCATGGCTATGGCTTCGTTTTTGTCTACGTCAACTTTCACTATGCGTATGCTGTCGCCGAGTTCTTCCTTCAGTTGTTCCAAAACGGGATGCATTGTCTTGCACGGACCACACCATGTGGCAAAGAAGTCAACAAGGGTCAGTTGACCGCTCTTTATTATATCTGAAAGCTTTTCCATATCTTTTATATTTATTGGTTAATACTTGGGTGTTCATCATTTGGTCTGTCATTGATTTTGACGATGCAAAGATACGGCTTCTTTTATAGACAAACAAATGAGCATATCTATATCATAATAGACTGCAACTATCATAAACTTAAATCGGTCTACCCAAATTAGAAAAAACAAAATACAAGCAAGTCCTAATGATCATTTTGTTTTAAACCGGCAGACCCTCCATGCTTTTACCTATCTCCAATACAGAACGAGATACTTGAGCTTCAACAGCTTTATGCTCTAAAATGGGCACGGTGCTTGCCCATGTGGGGCAAGGTGCTTTCTCAACAGGGGCAAGGTGCTTGCCCCTGTTGGGCAGAATTTATGCCAGGCGGTTGCCCAATAAGTTGATGTCATCTGATAATTGAAAGCGCATCCGCGATGATAGTGTTACGCTTACTTTCCATGATACTTTAATGATACTTTAATGATACTTTTCTGTAAAACATTCAGAAAAGCATCATTGAGTCAAGTCATTAGTCTATAGCGGTTTAGTAGCGTCATCAAGGAGAAAAATGATACTATGACAGATTTTTGATGATAAACAAAATTCATAGCGAACCTGTTGGCGGAATTAATTTTCTCGTCTTTTCCCCTACCACCCATCGCTCACATCTTTGTCCCCAAACAAGATATGAGCGATTTTTCTATACGTCCCAACATCCGTTGCACCATACATGACACAAAAAGTATCCGCCTTCACTCCCTAAATAAATGAAGTCTTCAATGATAAGCACTACATTGCCCCATCATCATCAATAATTCACATATAACAATCTAAAAAAATCATTTTATTAATATCACATACCATATAAACATTTTCATGAAAGCACCTATTTTTTTACAAACTTATCAACATATCAACATATTTTATATATCTTTGCATTTAAACTATAAAACTCATCATTATGAAGAAACTACTTTTCACCTTATTTCTATCTCTCCTGACACACACCATGTCAGCACAGATTCAGCGTAAATTCCTTGGTTGCACATTAGGTGTATCAACACCTGCACAAGTCAAAGCAAATATGGCGCAGAAAGGATATAGGCCATCTGATACCAGTAATAAAGGCTGTTATATTTATGACAATATTAATTTTGCTGGTTTTTCTAATACTCAGGCGTTTTTTTTATTTTTACAAAAATAAGCTTTATCTTGTCAGTTTTATATTGGACCATTCTTTCCTTGGTGATTCTTTCGATACCAAAATTGATTTACTTAGGGAAAGGCTGTTAAAAAAATATTCTTCTACCCCAGTTCGGGATAAGATTTTGTTCATAAAAAGTTGGTAGTCTCATAAATATTTTGTACCTTTATAGGTGAAAATCAATTAGTTACAAAAATATTTAATATGACTACCGATTACAAAGTTACAGAATTATTTTGTATTATAGACGAGTTTTGCAAACATTTTGATGCAGAAAATGCAGGAAATTTGCTGGAAGACAATAGCGGAGTGAAGCGTAGACGGCGTGCAGCATCGTTGTCCGACAGTGAAATCATGACCATTCTGTTGTATTTTCATTTTGGTACATTCCGCAATTTCAAGCACTACTACCTGTTCTTTATTAAGGGTACGATGAAGTCTTATTTTCCGAAAGCCGTGTCGTACAACCGCTTTGTGGAGTTGGAAAGCCGCGTGTTCTTCCAGCTCATGTTCTTCCTTAATCTGGGAGCTTTCGGAAGATGTACCGGCATAACATTCGTTGATTCCACGATGATACCCGTATGCCATAATCTCAGGAGATATGCCAATAAGGTATTCAAGGGAATTGCCACTGACGGAAAAGGAACTATGGGTTGGTGTCATGGCTTTAAGCTCCACCTTGCGTGCAATGACAGAGGCGAGATAATAGCGTTTGTACTTACTGGTGCAAATGTCAGCGACAAGGACCCGAATGTGTTCAAGGTTCTTGCTAAACGTTTGTATGGCAAGCTGTTCGCTGACAAAGGCTATATTTCACAGAAGCTGTTTGACTTCCTCTTTGAGGATGGAATACAGCTGGTGACAGGGTTGCGCGTAAACATGAAAAACAAGCTGATGCCGTTCTATGACAGAATGATGCTGCGCAAGAGATACATTATCGAAACCATTAACGACATGCTGAAGAATACGGCACAGATTGTACACTCACGCCATAGATCTGTAAGCAACTTTATCATGAACCTTATTTCTGCCTTGGGAGCATATTGTTTCTTTGATAACAAGCCAAAGGCATTGCAAGGATACTGCATCGAAGACACGAAGCAACTTACATTGTTCTAAAGACAGAATAATCTCTTTCGATTCTTTATATATAGCCCATGTCTGATGGCATGGGAAGAGAATTCATGTATCTCTCTTAACATGCAACTAATCGCTATCTTATCCCGAATTGGGGTAAAGATACACGTTTTTCCAGACTTATGAAGATAAAAGAGTGTCGGTAAAATCTAAATGTGGTGTCGGACTTTTATGACAATCACAAGACTTCGTATCTCACCATTGCTGACCAAACGAGTTGGTCAGAGTTTTCTTTTGCTGTTATAACAGTATTGTACTGAATGTCTTTGACTGAAATCTTAGCTTCGTTTTCGCTAAGGAAGTTGTTGACCTGTGTCTCTAATGCATCCGGCAGAATTGTCTTACTGCGAAATAATTTAATCTGTTCCATATCGTATAAATTTTCATGGATAACGCATAGTTATAATAAGTATTCTTCAAATGGACTTGCGTCAAACATTGGATTCTCCTCCTTTGAATAATCATTTATGAGCATGACAAGGGGCTTCTGAGTTTTCTCTGCCAACTCTTTTACATACTCTATATGGTCATCAAGCAGTTGCTCCACATATCTGTGATACATGAAGAATCGTACATTCTCATCATATCTACCAGGGTAGATAAACTTTGTAGTCAACTCTGGATGATCAGCAATCTTCTTAACTTTTCCCTCATTGTCGATGAAGTGTTCATGTCCATAGAGAGGATGTTGATTTGCTTCACAACATCCCTTTATCTCACGTATTGCACGACGAGCATTGTCTATGTCGTCGTTTGACTGAAACCAAATAAGCATTGGCTTCTTGTTTGATTCTTTGCTCTCGACATAAGTTTTGATAACGTCGAGAAGAGTGTCTTTGGTAATCTGTTTCATTTTTTTTCCACGTCTTATTTGTTACTCTTTACCCCAGTTCGGGATAAGATTTTGTTCATAAAAAGTTGGTAGTCTCATAAATATTTTGTACCTTTATAGGTGAAAATCAATTAGTTACAAAAATATTTAATATGACTACCGATTACAAAGTTACAGAATTATTTTGTATTATAGACGAGTTTTGCAAACATTTTGATGCAGAAAATGCAGGAAATTTGCTGGAAGACAATAGCGGAGTGAAGCGTAGACGGCGTGCAGCATCGTTGTCCGACAGTGAAATCATGACCATTCTGTTGTATTTTCATTTTGGTACATTCCGCAATTTCAAGCACTACTACCTGTTCTTTATTAAGGGTACGATGAAGTCTTATTTTCCGAAAGCCGTGTCGTACAACCGCTTTGTGGAGTTGGAAAGCCGCGTGTTCTTCCAGCTCATGTTCTTCCTTAATCTGGGAGCTTTCGGAAGATGTACCGGCATAACATTCGTTGATTCCACGATGATACCCGTATGCCATAATCTCAGGAGATATGCCAATAAGGTATTCAAGGGAATTGCCACTGACGGAAAAGGAACTATGGGTTGGTGTCATGGCTTTAAGCTCCACCTTGCGTGCAATGACAGAGGCGAGATAATAGCGTTTGTACTTACTGGTGCAAATGTCAGCGACAAGGACCCGAATGTGTTCAAGGTTCTTGCTAAACGTTTGTATGGCAAGCTGTTCGCTGACAAAGGCTATATTTCACAGAAGCTGTTTGACTTCCTCTTTGAGGATGGAATACAGCTGGTGACAGGGTTGCGCGTAAACATGAAAAACAAGCTGATGCCGTTCTATGACAGAATGATGCTGCGCAAGAGATACATTATCGAAACCATTAACGACATGCTGAAGAATACGGCACAGATTGTACATTCACGCCATAGATCTGTAAGCAACTTTATCATGAACCTTATTTCAGCCTTGGGAGCATATTGTTTCTTTGATAACAAGCCAAAGCCATTGCAAGGATACTGCATCGAAGACACGAAGCAACTTACATTGTTCTAAGGACAGAATAATCTCTTTCGATTCTTTATATATAGCCCATGTCTGATGGCATGGGAAGAGAATTCATGTATCTCTCTTAACATGCAACTAATCGCTATCTTATCCCGAATTGGGGTATTTCTTGTAAGCAAAGGGAACTTTATGGTATCATTTACGCTTGATGTCGTAAAGTTCCTTTTAATTTACAGGCACTTATAAAATACATACAGGTTCAAGTGCGGATACAGGTTACAATAAGGCGCAAAGAGCGTCTGAATCTTAAGGTGGCAGAACACTGCCGCCATACAAATCCGACAATGAAATGACAACAACAAAATTCCAAATACGATAATGAAAATAACGAGGACCATCCTGACCACCACTATTCTGTGTGCTACGCTGAGTGCCGCGGCGGGAGGGAAGAAGAAAAGCGTATTCATCCCAATGGACTACTCCACTTGTGGCTACCATGCCTCTGTGGGCGGTATTCCCGACGTGAGGAATGCCGTGTTCGTGGATTGTCAATCCGACGATACCGATGCCAGCCTCCGTCTGCAACGCGCCATCGACTACGTGTCGCGACTGAAGGCAGACAAGCAGGGACACCGTGGCACGGTGCTTATCGGCGAAGGCACGTTCTATCTCGACAAACCGTTGAGAATCAGTGCATCGGGAGTGGTATTGAGAGGTATGGGAAAACGGAAGACGAAGCTCGTGAAGCGTGGCACCGACCGCGGCGCCCTCGTATATATCGAGGGACAAAGCGCAATGACAAAAGGTGACACGATAATGGTGGCTGACCAGAAACTGGCTGCCGGAAGCCTGAACATCACGCTCTCCTCCACTGCCGGAATCAAAGTTGGCGAGAGGATAATGGTTTTCAGACCGTCTACCAAGGAATGGATAGAGAGTCTGGGATGCAACGACTTTGGCGGAGGACTCGACTACACGGGATGGAAACCTTCAGACATCGACATGAAGTGGACAAGGACTGTGGAGAGCGTAAAAGGAAACGTAATAACCCTCGATGCCCCCATCACGATGGCTATAGACCAGAAATACGGAAGGGCTATGGTCATCACCTCTTATAATAAGGGGGAGATAACGGAATGTGGTGTGGAGAACATGACGCTCGCCTCGCAGCACAACGACTGGAACCCGAAGGATGAGGACCACTGCTGGGACGGGGTGTGGATGAACAATGCCGGCGACTGCTGGGTGAGACGTACGAATTTTCTGCACTTTGCCGGCAGCGCCGTGAACCTGCAGAGGCAGACAAGGCGTATCACCGTTGAAGACTGCATAGCGAGCGAACCGGTGTCGGAAATCGGAGGCTGGCGCAGAAGGGTGTTCCTGACGAGGGGCGAACAGAATCTCTTCCAGCGATGCGTGTCGAAAGAGGGATTTCATGATTTTGCAGCCGACTTCGCAGCGCCGGGCCCGAACGCCTTCGTGCAATGCGACGCCGAAGGGGCTCTCAGCTTCAGCGGCAGCGTGGGTTCATGGGCACCGGGACTACTGTTCGACGTGGTGAACATCGAGGGAGGCGACCTCTCGTTCCGCAATCTTGAAAACTGGCAGATGGGAACGGGATGGAACACGGCAAACAGTATGATGTGGCAGTGTACGGCATCAACGCTCTACTGCTATTCTCCTGACAAAGACAACCGTTCGAGCGCCAACGCCTGCTGGGGCACGATGACCGGCAACGGGGAATGGAGCGGCAGCAACGACGCCGTGACCCCGCGAAGCCTCTTCTACGACCAGCTGCAAAAGCGTGTGGGCGACAAAGGCAACAACGGTTATGTATATAACAGGAACATCACAGCATCGAGCAGTCCTACAATAGAGGTGGCACAGAGGCTCGCCATGGAATCGGTTACCACACCACGAGTGACGATAGAGATGTGGACTGACTCCATACCATACACCGCAAGCATCTCGGCAAACGGACTCAAGAACATCAACGACATAAAGTCAACAAACACCCACGGCAAATCACTGAAAGGCAGCGACGAGAACACCGTCAACAAGGCTTTCGCCATTTCAAACGGAAAGATGACATACGACGGCAGACTCATCGTCGGCAACCGATATGCCATACCTTGGTGGAACGGAAGGACGAAAGACAACTTCGTGGTAAAGGGCGCCAAACCTGCCATAACGAGATTCGTGCCCGGAAGGGAGGGCACAGGATGGACAGACCGCATCGACTCTGTTGTGACATTCTTGAAAGACAACGGATATGCCATGCTCGACAACCATTACGGACTATGGTATGACCTACGCCGCATCGACCACGAAAGAGTGAAGAGAGCCGACGGCGACGTCAGCGCTCCATTCTACGAACAGCCTTTCACCCGCTGCGGCAAGGGCAGGGCGTGGGACGGACTGAGTCTGTATGACCTGACAAAACCAAACCTATGGTACTGGCAGAGGGAACGCGACTTCGCACAGGCTGCCGCCAAGGAGGGAATGCTGCTGTTCAACCAGAACTATTTCCAGCACAACATCATCGAGGCTGGCGCCCACTGGGTGGACGCTCCATGGCGACCGGTGAACAATGTGAACGGCACGAGCTTTCCAGAACCTGTACCTTTTGCCGGTGACAAGAGAGTGTTCATGGCAGAACAGTTCTACAACGAACAGGACCCTGCCCTGCGCCCACTGCACGAAGGATATATCCGCATGTGTCTCGACCAACTGAAAGACAACGGCAACGCCGTGCAGCTCATCAGCGAGGAATACACCGGACCGCTACATTTCACACGCTTCTGGCTGGAGACTATAGCGAAATGGGAAAAGGAAACGGGCAGACACCCCATGATTGCCCTCAGCTGCACTAAAGACGCACAGGACTCCATTCTCGCCGACCCGCAGCTCTCAAAGGTGGTAGACATCATCGACATACGCTACTGGCACTACAACACCACCGGTCTCTGGGCTCCTCCTGCCGGCAAAAACATGGCACCAAGACAGTTTATGAGAAAGATGAAAGTGGGAAAGACCGGCTACAAGGAAGCATACCGGGCAGTAAGGGAATACACAAGTATGTTCCCAAACAAAGCGGTAACACTATTCGCACAGCAATATCCGCAGTATGGCTGGGCTATACTGATGGCCGGCGGATCACTGCCAAACATACCGGTAGACGACCAGAAATTCCTATCCGACGTTGCCAAGATGAAAGTAGTGGACAACAACCAGACTGCATCGGGGGCTTATGATATGATAGGTGACGATGGCATTGGCTATGTGGTTTACAGCCATACCGACAACCCCCTCTGTCTGACTGTCTCCACTGGGCGCTACAACATATTCTGCATAGACAAAACCAGCGGCAGCATAAGGTCTGTGGCAAAGAAAGCAGCCATCAACGGAAGCTACACACTGACTGAAAGCAAGGCGGAACAGGTGTACTGGATAGAAAAGATATGAGAAAAAACATTGAAAACCGAATGACATAACGTCAGCGAAACATAACGAATTGATTAACGGGTATTGCAAAATGAAGTGCAATACCTGTTTTTTTTATAGAAAAACCAATTATTACCATAAAAACAGACTTGATATAAAACAATTCTATCTTTACAATTAGTATCTTTGCAACAACAAATCTATAAAACTCTAAAACAAACTCTCCCGCTATGAGTGGGAACATTATAAAGCAGTATTTCTTATCAAACTATGGTAAACTTTTCGCAACTCTACGACAAACACGTGGACAGTCTGTTCTCGTTCGGATCTAAATTCACATCAGACCGCGAGCTCATCAAGGACTGCATACAGGACGTATTCGTAAAACTGTTCAACAAGAAAGAAGCATTGGACAAGGTGTGCAACATCGAGTCTTATCTCTATGTCTCGCTCCGAAACCGCATCAACGACGAGTTCCGCCGCCAGGTGCGCCTGTCAGACGAGGAGATAACCGACTACAACACCCGCCGACTTGCCGAACAGAATAATTCATACGACTTCGAGAAGATGGAAGAGGAGAAGAGGCGCAACGAGGCAATGGAACAATACATCCACAACCTGTCGCCACGCCAGCAGCAGATTGTACACCTATATTATATAGAGCGTCGCAAATACGACGACATCTGCCAGATAATGGGCATCAGCTACCAGTCTGTGCGCAACCTGATGCACCGCAGCCTTAGCCGTATGAGAGAAATGGCTGCCGAGAACAATTGAGCGGACTGCAGACTGACATACTTGTCGATTTCTCTCAAAAAATATCTCAGTATATGAGTACATAGTCATAAAAGCCTCGTCTTATATGCGTAAAAAACATTGAAATAATACTGCTCATTTAAGACTCGACTGAAGAATATGACTGACAAGTACACACAATACGGGAAACGACAGACAATGCCACAAAGCGGCATAGGAACAACAGTACCTCTGTCGGAAAAAGAAAAGGCGGACTTGAAGATGCGAATCCTGTTTGCATTGAAGTCCGACGCATGACAAGAATGAAATTTATATTACAACTCTATACCAATTATCGTTTTTCAGGATACAAACATAGCAGCCCCAACCGGATGTCAGGACTGGTCTGAAAAAGACACATTATTCACAGCCTGATACCGTATGGAGGAGAAATACTAATAAAAGAAGGTGGGAATATGCGAATATTCCTGCCTTTCTTTTTATATTTTGAAGAAATGCCGTAACTTTGGAGCCAAATCGATCATCATTGAATAGCTACATAAAACGGCATAATGACCGTTTTGATGGTGGCCACAGAGTAATAAGACTACTGACAAACAACTACAAGAGGAATCATCATGAAAACCATAATATTGGCAATACTCTCATTGCTTATCCTGCCGTTGCATACTAAAGCACAGGCTACGGACATGATAGTGGATAGATACTCCACCGAAAACGGACTGCCATCCACTGCCGTCTATGGATCTCTCAGAGACCGCGACGGACTGCTATGGCTCGGCACATGGTACGGACTGATGTCGTATGACGGAACGAAATTCACGCAATATGCCACCCGACGCGACACCAAGTCGGACATCCCGCCACGCAAGGTCATCACAATCGTGGAGGACAACAGAAACAACCTCTGGATAAGGACCACAGACAACCGACTCTTCCGATTCGACAAGACCACCGAACGCTTCAATGACATGTATTCGGAACTGAAAGGCGTGTCGAAGAACATGAGGGTGATAAAGGTACAGGCGATGGACAACGGCAACACGCTGCTATACACACGCGACAAGTGCCTATATGAGGTCTTCACAGACAAGGAAAACAACCCCGCTATCAAGCCCATATACAACTCACGCCACGACATCGACAGGACGACGATGAGACTCAAGCACAACGTGGTGGGCGAGACGGCTGACTACATATTCTGGCTGGGACCTAACTTCGAGGTAGCCACAATATCAAAACCCAAATCTCTCAAAGGCAAAAGGATGATCTCCCGACCGGGCAGAGGCGTGAAGGCCACATGTTTCGGCATCGGGAACGGCTTGGTGATGATTGGCACGGCGAATGGCTATGCCATATCCATCAGCATGAAGACGGGACAGACACGCATCATACGCACCACCTCTACATCGCCCATAAACACCATCACTACGATAGGAACCCAAACGTATCTCTCTACTGCCGACGGCATTTATGACGTGAACGGGAAACTGGTTTCCGCCATAAAGACAAAGGCAGAAACGGCTTTCGCCGACAAGGAAGGGAAGCTCTGGATATATGGTCTCGCCGACGGACTGACCATGTTTGACCCAAAGACAAAGGCAACCGCACATTTTGCCACGCCGATGGAAACAACGCTGGATGCCGTGAAATTCTGCGATGCCGGCGACAACGGACTCTTCGTACTGCTGCGCAACGGAAAGGTGTGGCGCTATGACAGGACAACGAAACGGATGGGCAGCATAGACAATATGCTGACATCAACATTCACCCGACAGCTCACTCCTACGTTCTTGAATGAACAAGAGAGTCCGTCATTCTCTGATATCAATATCGACAGAGACGGACTGCTATGGCTCTCGTCTACAAACAGCGGACTGTTCAAGGTGCGCTTCCCACACCGACATATCTCCTATCTGCTTTCCTCGCTTCTCGCCGGCGACACCAACCCGAATGACAACAACTACGGAATACGCGCCCTGTACCAGAGCCGCGACGGACTACTGTGGATTGGCACAAGGCGGGGAAACGTTTACTGCGTGGATCTGATGACCAACAGCGTGGTGAGGAAATACAATGGCACGATGGGCATCGTATACAACATCATGGAAGACCGCAGCGGCAACATCTGGCTGGCATCCAAAGGTGGCGGACTGACGAAGGCCACTCCCGACAAAAGCTGTCAGCAGGGCATGAGACTGACCACATACAGAAACAATGCCAACGACCGCTATTCGCTGAGCAACGACAAAGTGTATTACACCTTCCAGGACTCAAAGGGCAGAATTTGGGTATGCACATACGGCGGAGGTCTGAACCTCATAGCAAACAGAAACGGAAAGACAGTGTTCATAAACAAGAACAATGAACTGAAACAATATCCTCACAATGACCTGTATCTGAACGTGAGGCAGATAGCCGAAGACAACGACCACACGCTATGGGTGGCAACCACCGACGGACTGCTCTCGTTCGGTGCCGGTTTCAAGGCACCGAAAGACATCACGATAAACGACTACAGACGGGGCGACAACCCAACCGTAGTGGACAACGACATATTCTCCATATTCAAAGACAGCAACGGAAGCATCTGGCTCAGCGTCTTCGGATGCAGCACGAACAGGATAATGGGCTACGACAAACGAAGCGGAAAGCTGCATCTTGAGAGCATGCGTGAAAACAACATGGTGGGCAACATAGTGTCTACTATGACCGAAGACCACCATCACCGCCTGTGGCTGACGACTGAAAACGGACTGACAAACATCAGCTTCTCTGATAGCGACCACTCGGTGAGGACATACGGATTCCTCGACGGAGTGATGCGCAACAAAGTGGAAGACAACAGCAGCATCTGTCTCTCCGACGGCAGGATTCTCATGGGCTGCAGGGAGGGAATAATAGTGTTCAGTCCTGACGAACTGGATAAGGATTCACGACATGATTACAAGACCATCATCGTGGACTTCAAGGTGCAGAACCGCAGCCTCGACAGCTTCTCCCCCGCCATCAGCGAGATGTCGCCACGATATGCCAAGGAGATAGTGCTCAACCACGACCAGAACATGTTCTCCATAGAGTTTACCACTCCGAACTTCATAGACAACAGCCGCACGACATTCAAATACATCCTCGACGGATATGAAAACGAATGGCACCTGAACGACAACAGCCGTCTGGCGTCATACGCCAACGTGCCGCCTGGCAAATACACATTCAGAGTGAAGTCTGTCTACGACGACTCACCAGAATGCACTATCCTCATCACAGTGCTGCCACCATGGTGGGCCACGTGGTGGGCATACGCCATCTATTTCATCCTTCTGTGTCTTGCCATATATGCCGGCATCAGACTCTCGCTATATATGATAAGGATGCGCAACGAGGTGTATATCAACGACAGACTGGCGGAACTGAAAATCAGATTCTTCACCAACGTGAGCCACGAACTGCGCACACCGCTCACTCTCATTAAATCGCCAATCGAGGAACTGAAACGCCACGAAACGCTAAGCAGCGAGGGAAAGGAATATCTGCAACTAATCGACCGCAACACTTCAAAGATGCTGCATCTCGTGAACCAGATTCTCGACCTCCGCAAACTGCAGAACAAGAAGATGCGTCTGCAGCTCTCTCATGCCGACATCAATGCCATTGCAGAGGCGTTCTGCACGGAGTACCGTCTCGCAGCCAAAGACCGCAACATCACGCTATCTTTCAATCTGCCAGAAAAGCCCGTCATGGCTTGGTGTGACGCCGAGAAGATTGCCGTAATAGTGAACAACCTGCTGAGCAACGCATTCAAATATACCGACCATGGCGGCAACATCGCCTTGACTCTGACTGCCGACTATGATGCCGACATCTGCCGCATCACAGTGAGCGACGACGGTGTAGGAATTCCGGAAAAGCAATTGGAAAAGATATTCGAGAGATTCTCTATGGCAGACAACGCCCAATCTTCTGACTCACACCAGCATGGAACAGGAATAGGACTCAGTCTGTCGCGCGAATTCACCGCTCTGCATCATGGTAGGATATGGGCGGAGAATCTTGCCGACGGCAAGGGAGTGGCGTTCACTCTCGAAATACCGATGAGCAAGGAGAAGTTCAAAGACGACGACCACGACATCCTGCTTGGCGACAATATCAATCCGCAGGATCTGACCTACGCCGGCGACACGGAAGGAATCAGCAGTGATGCCGCAGATAAGGCTGCCGCCAACGACGATACCCATTCTGAAGACCAGTACCGCCCTACCCTTGTGCTCGCCGAAGACAACAGTGATCTCAGACGGATGCTGCAGCTACAGCTGAGCCACTCCTATCATGTGGTGACGGCTACAGACGGTGCCGATGCTCTGGAAAAGATTCTTGACGTGCATCCCGACCTCATCATCACAGACCTCATGATGCCACGTATGGATGGCGTGGAACTGCTGAAGAGAGTACGGCGTGACTTCAGCGTGAGCCATGTTCCGGTGATAGTGCTGACAGCAAAGAACGGCGATGACGACATGATGAAAGCAATCGCCACTGGTGCCAACGCCTTCATCACAAAACCTTTCAGCCACGAGATGCTTGCCACACGCATCCAGCAGCTGTTGCGCGAACAGAGCATATTCCAGCGCAAGATGGTGCTGCAGGCAAAGAACAGTGCAGAACCTGCCGCAAAGGGCAACGGATACGAGGACCATCTGGCAAAGAAAGACCTGCAGTTCGTTGACCGCATCCGCACTATCATAGAGGAGAACTTACGGAACAATGACTTCAACATCGACACGATAGCCGAGGGTGTGGGACTGAGCCGTTCGGCATTCTTCAAGAAGCTGAAGAGCCTGACGGGGCTCGCCCCCGTAGACCTCGTAAGGGAAATCCGTCTCGACAAGGCGGAGAAACTCGTCGTCACCACCGACAAGAGCGCTTCTGAGATAGCCTATGAAGTGGGCTTCAAGGAATCAAGCTATTTCGGCAAATGCTTCAAGAAGAAATTCGGCATGACACCATTGGAATATCGCAACAAACAAACAAGCAAAGATAACAATGTTAACATGTAGATATATTGTGTGCTTTACGGTTAAAAGATTTTAAATAAACGTGCACATATACACATATTTAAAATATAAGCAATACTTTTGAAGCGTATTTCATACAATCATAAAAAAGCAGGACTGAAAAAATTAAGCATCTATTAAACTTCAAAAACTAACGAAACATGAAGAAAATTTTTACTCTTGTATCAGTTGCGCTCTGCGCAATGAGTTTAAACGCACAGGAAGTGTGGAAGGCTGCAGACTATAATCTTGAGAACGTCGTACAGGGCGAAGCCACATCAAACATCTACGGTGGAGGCACTGCCGATGCCCCAGACACGAGCAAGCCGTCAACACTCAAGACTTTCATTATAACAGCTGAGACCGAAAACATGACCATGACAGCCGTTTCTACACCAAACGGCGTGAAAGAAGGCGACAAAGAACCCGTAGCATGGGAGCTTAAAGGCAAAGTGGACGGCAACGATGCACTTATTGTTGACGGATGCAACCCAAAGTTTGCACAGTATCTGATGGGCCAGGGAAACCCGGAGTTAAGCCACTGGGAGTTTGACGAGGAAACAGATAACGGTACGGCACACCGCGTGTACGGCACATACTGGGAACCGGGCATGGATATGCCGCAGAAGGGTCTCTACTACAGATTCTCTGCAAAGAAATCAGGAACTCTCAAGGTTGCCATCTACGGCAACAAGAACCAAAACCCTACATACATTGTTGATGCCGACACGAAACAGCCACTTGCTCCTTCAACAATCGACGTTTCCATCTTCTACCAGAACACTGGCTTTGCCTTCAAGGGTAGCGTTGACACAGGCGACGCTGAATATCTGAACACTGGCAAGATGGCCGACGACTACGTTCTGCAGCACACCAACGGCATCACACAAAACCGTCCGGTTCTCGGATACGTTTCATTCCCTGTAGAGGCTGGCAAATCTTACCACATGTTCAACACAAAGAGCCAGATAGGTATCTACGGTTTCGAGTTTACAGTCGGAACAACAGGTATCAGCGACATCACTGTCAACAAGGCTAATGCCAATGCTCCTATCTACAACCTTGCAGGTCAGCGCGTAAACAACAATGCCAAGGGCATCCTTATCCAGAACGGAAAGAAGTTTGTTAAATAATTCAGCAATAACAATAATCTAATCCCTCTCATACCCAAACACTATGAGAGGGATTTTCATGTATAGGCAAATGGTTACACATCATTGTTGCCAACGTCATAAAATAAGCTAAAAGGATAATTAAAACAAACATAACAATTATGATTAGCAAAAAACTATTGTTGGCTGCGCTGACCCTCATGGTCGGCTCAGAGGCGGTACACGCACAGTACCCCGTAATCACACAAGAGGCAAAAGCGAAAATCGACTCATTGACAGCTGTTTGGACAGCCCATTCTGATTCTGCATGGGCTGTTGCATGGCCTATCGTCAAGGCTGAAGCTATGAAAGGACGCCATTATGTGCCTTGGGCTTCTCGTCCATACGACCTGCGCCAAGCCAAGATTCCGGCATTCCCGGGAGCCGAGGGTGGCGGTATGTACACATTCGGAGGACGTGGCGGAAAGGTTCTCACAGTAACAAACCTCAACGATGACGGTCCTGGCTCATTCCGTTGGGCTTGTGAACAGGGTGGTGCACGTATCGTTGTCTTCAATGTATCAGGAAACATCGTGCTCAAGACTCCTATCATCGTACGTGCCCCTTATATTACCATAGCCGGACAGACCGCTCCAGGAGAGGGTGTACAGATTTCCGGAGAGTCATTCCAGGTCAACACCCATGACGTAATCGTCAGACACATGCGCTTCCGCCGCGGCAACACACACGTATGGTACCGTGAAGACTCTTTCGGAGGCAATCCTGTCGGTAACATTATGATTGACCACTGCTCTTGCGAGTGGGGACTGGACGAGAACATCTCGTTCTATCGCCACATGTTTGACCTCCATGACGGCAAGCCAAAGCGCAAGGTACCAACAGTAAACGTAACAATCCAGAACACCATATCAGCCAAGGCTCTCGACACATGGAACCATGCCTTCGGATCAACAATTGGTGGAGAGAACTCATCGTTCATGCGCAACCTCTGGGCTGACAACACTGGCCGCAACCCGTCTATCGGATGGGGAGGCGTGTTCAACTTCGTGAACAACATCATCTACAACTGGGTTCACCGTACTGCTGATGGTGGTGAATACTCTACAATGAGTAATTTCATCAACAACTACTACAAACCAGGACCTCTCACTCCAGAAGGCCCTATCAGCTATCGTATCGTAAAGAGCGAGAGCCGTAGCAACAAACTCTTCGATTATCCGCAATACGGACGAATATATGCTGCAGGCAACATCGTTGAAGGCAACGAACGCGTAACAAAGGACAACTGGGACGGCGGCATACAGATTGCCGACAAGGATCTTCCTAACGGTATTCCTGATGACGTAAAAGCACTGATGCACTCTGACGAACCGTTCACCATGCCTCACATGACCATCATTCCTTCTGATCAGACTTTCGATAAGGTTCTGTCAAACGTAGGAGCTACTTTCCCTTGCCGCGACATCGTTGACCAGCGCATCGTTGAGGAGGTTCGCACAGGACAGGCTTATTACGTAAAGAAACTTCCAAAGAAGAATCCATACGGAGATATGTGGGGACTCTCCGACAAATCAAAGAACGAAGAAGGCTTCTTCAAATACCGTCGTCTTGACAATGATTCTTACAAGCACGGAATCATTACCAGCATCGAGCAGATGGGAGGATTCCCTAAATACAAGAAGTACACTGCATGGAAAGATTCCGACGGTGATGGAATGCCAGACGAATGGGAGATTGCAAATGGTCTGAACCCCAACGACCCGTCTGACGCCAACCTCGACTGCAACGGCGACGGCTACACCAACATCGAGAAATACATCAATGGCATCGACACCAAGAAGAAAGTGGACTGGACCGACCTCCGCAACAACCACGACACTCTCGAAGGCAAGACAAGTCTGATGTAAAGAAAGAGTATACGAAAAGGTAACAAAACACACAAATGAATACAAATCCGCAAATCAAGCTCATTGGTCTGCGGATTTTTTATTTCAAACAGGCCATCAGGCCGTTGGGGGGTATCCTTTACGATACAGAAATCACGCCAAGACAAAATCTATTGTATACGGAAACCATTCACTAAATTTGCGAAATCAGAAAAGCAGCTGCTGCATTCTGAAAACAATACAATACCATCAAATCCCATTAACTCCTCAACCTATAGCACATATTCGCTATAGGTTGAGGATTTACAACTTTTAAACAACCTTGTTTAAAACAACCTTGTTTAAAACTATTTTTTTTCATATCTTTGCATGCGTAACATCAATCCTATCCAGTTATGGCAAAGAACTTTGAAACTCCATTTGTTTTCGGTGTTCGTGTAGAAGGCGATACTTTTACTGACAGAAAAGAAGAGACAGAACGACTGAAGGCTAACTTTAACTATGGCATCAACACCATATTGATTTCTCCACGCCGTATGGGAAAGACGTCGCTTGTCGACAAGGTATGCTCGCTCGTTAAAAGTGATGACATAAAGATTGCACATATTGACGCTTTCGGTTGTCGCTCTGAGATAGACTTCATCAATGCCTTTGCAACGGCAGTGGTACGTGCAACATCAACTAAATGGGAGGAATGGATGGAAAACACGAAAGTATTTTTAAGCAGGTTTGTCCCTAAGATAAGTTTCGGACAAGACCCTTTGACTGACTTTTCCATCTCTTTGCAATACAATGCAAGCAACAGTACAACAGAAGACGTGTTGAAGCTACCAGAATTGATAGCACAAGCCAAAGGCTATAGGATTATAGTGTGCATAGATGAATTCCAGCAGATTGGCGATTTCAACGACTCGTTGATATTTCAGAAGAAACTACGGGGAATATGGCAACTACAGAAACACGTTTCATATTGTCTCTACGGAAGCAAGAAACACATGATGGAAAAAATGTTCCAAGACCAGAGCTATCCGTTTTATCGCTTTGGAGACCTGTTTTATCTGAACAAGATAAGCGAAGAGGATTGGGTAGCATACATATGTGAGCGTTTCAAAATAACAGGAAAACATATATCTGAAGGACTTGCACACACCATTTGCACCGTGACAGACAGGTATTCTTCTTATGTACAACAACTGGCATGGCTTGTTTGGCTGAAAACCAAGACAGAAGTGACGGAATCTGATGTACAATACGGTATCAACCGTCTGCTCGATGCTTGTGAACCACTGTTCATCCAGCAGACAGAAGATCTTTCTGCCTATCAGATGAATTTTCTTCACGCCTTGGTAAATGGCGTACACACGGGATTCACACAGTCAGCGGTCTTGAACACTTACCGCTTGGGCACGGCCGCCAATGTGACAAGACTCAAAAAAACTCTCGTTGAGAAAGACCTCATCTCGCTCACTGCTCCTAAATATATGGAAATGTGTGATCCGATACTTGCCTTATGGCTGAAAAAGAGGGTTTGGAAAGAGTGACGACACGTTACATACCGACCTCACGGACGTCAATCCTATATAATCATGCATTTTTATATAATTATATACAAGACGTTATGAAACACATCATACTCGCTGCCGCACTGGCCCTTGCCACTGCAGCCCAGGCACAGCAACACGACTGGGAGAACCAGTATGTGCTGCAAAAGAACCGTATGCCGGCACGTGCCGCCTTCATGCCGTATCTCAACGGGAATGGCGACATGCAGATGTCGCTCGACGGGGAATGGAAATTCAACTGGACCAAGACACCCGACGAACAGCCGGCTGACTTCTACAGTCTCTCGTTCGACGACACCGGATGGACTACTTTCGGAGTGCCTGGCGACTGGGAGATGAACGGCTACGGCACTCCCATATACAGCAGCTCCGGATACACCTTCAAGATTGACCCGCCCCACGTGATGCGGGAACCGAAGAAGACCTACACCGCCTATACGGAACGCAACCCCACGGCTTGCTACCGCCGCACATTCTCCCTGCCTGCATCATGGAAGGGGAAAGAGGTGTTCGTAAGGTTCGGCGCCGTGTCGAGTGCCTTCTATCTGTATGTCAACGGACAGCAGGTGGGCTACTCTCAGGGCAGCATGGAACCGGCAGAATTCTGCCTCACGCCATATCTGAAAGAGGGCGACAACATGATAGCGATAAAGGTGATGAAATATTCAGACGGCAGCTATCTCGAAGACCAGGACATGTGGCGCATCGCCGGAATACACCGTAGCATAACCCTCTTTGCCACGCCGAAGATACGCATAGCCGACTTTGGAGTGCGCACGCTTATTGATGATGATTATAGGGATGCGGAACTCGTGATCGACCCGAAACTCAGCGTCTGCGGCGACGAGAAGGGAAAGGGCTACCGCATCTCGGCAATGCTCTACGATGCCGACGGGAAAGCGGTGACCGACACTGCCCTGTGGCATGCCGCCGAACCGATGCTGAATCTTGACAAGAAGGGAAAGATTCTCAACCAGCGCAACCCGCAGCGTGGCTACGCTCCATACGGATGGCTGAAGACCACTATAAAGAACCCACACAAATGGGACGCCGAGCATCCCTATCTATACACGCTGAAACTCGCCCTCACCGACTCTGCCGGAAATACGGTGGAGAGGGCCGAGACGAAGGTGGGATTCCGCAAGGTGGAGATAAAAGACGGTATGATGCTCGTGAACGGAAAGCAGGTGAGGCTGCGCGGAGTGAACCGCCATGAGATGGACCCTGAAACGGGACACGTAATGACGGAGGAACGCATGGTGGAGGACATCAGACTGATGAAGCAATGCAACATCAACGCCGTGCGCACCTGCCATTATCCCAACACCGAACGGTGGTATGAGCTTTGCGATGAATACGGCATGTATGTGATGGACGAAACCGACATAGAGGAACACGGACTTCGGGGCACTCTCGCCTCTGACCCCACATGGGCAGCGGCATTCATCGACCGCACGCAGCGGATGGTGATGAGAGACAGAAATCATCCGTCGGTGGTGTTCTGGTCGCTTGGCAACGAGTCGGGATGGGGTCCCAACTTTGCCATGACAGCGGCATGGATTCATGAATACGACCCCACACGCCCCGTACACTACGAGGGAGCACAGGGCGCAGACAACAAGGACCCGGAGTATGTCGACGTGATTAGCCGCTTCTATCCTCGTGTGCAGGAAGAATATCTCAACCCTGGAGTGAAGGACAACAATATGGAGCGTCCTGAGAACGCACGATGGGAACGTCTGCTGAGCATCGCCCGGAAGACCAACGACAACCGTCCGGTGCTCACCAGCGAATATGCCCACGCCATGGGAAATGCCCTCGGAAACTTCAAGGAGTATTGGGACGAGATATACAGTCACAAGCGGATGCTCGGCGGCTTCATCTGGGAATGGGCAGACGAAGGGATATTCAAGAAACGCGACGACGGAAAGACGATGGTGGCATACGGCGGTGACTTCGGCGATGTGCCCAATCTGAAGGCTTTCTGCGTGAAGGGCATAGTATCGTCTGACCGCAAGCTTACTCCCAAATATAATGAGGTGAAACAGGTGTATGCGCCGATGGATGTCCAGCTCACGGGCAACAGGCTGAATGTCGTGATGCTCGACAATATGGTGGAGATGGACAATTACCGTATCGCATTCAACATCACGGAGAACGGAAAAGTGATAAAGAAAGGTGAGATAAAGGATCTGACAGTACCTTCCGTCAAGTTCGACCCTGCTGCCGATGTGCGGCTCAATGTCAGCATCCAACTGAAAAGCGACACCAAGTGGGCAAAGGCAGGCTTCGAAGTGAAACACGAGCAGTTTGCCATCAACGACCGCCTCGCCACAGCCTTCAGTCCCATGCCGCTGAAAACCGGCAGAGAGGCTGACATGAAAGAGGCAATGGAGTGGTTTGATATCGTGAAGCCCCACTTCTTCCGCGCTCCTCTCGACAACGACAAGGGATTCGGCAACTGGATAGCCAAAGACTGGAAGAACAACAGGCTTGACTCTCCTGAGACTGCCACTGTGAAGCCTCTCGACGCCAAACGCAATGCCGACGGAACGGTTACTGTGACCACAACACAGGAATGCCGCTATGCCAATGGCAAGATAACCACAGACTATGTATACACCATGGATGCTGACGGATCTGTGGATTTCAGCGCCACGTATACTCCTGAGGGACAGTTGCCGCCACTGCCATGCATCGGCAACACGTTCTTGATGGACAAGGATATGACCCGCTTGTCATGGTATGGACAGGGATTGCAGGACAGCTATGTGGACCGCCTCGAAGCTACGGGCATCGGCAGATGGACAAGCAGCGTGGACCAGGAATACGTACACTATCCGCGGCCACAGTCGAGCGGCAACCATGAGCAGACCGTCACGCTATCTCTCACCGATGCCAAGGGCAGAGGCTACACCGTGACGACAGCCAACGCCACTCCGTTTGCCTTCTCTGCCCTGCCCTATTCGGAGCATCAGCTGTCTACCGTAGCCCACGACTGCGACCTGCATACTGAAAACAACGTCTTTCTCAACATCGACGCGGCAATGATGGGACTGGGAAACAGCAGCTGCGGACCTGGCGTGCTTACCAAATACTCCATTCCTCAGAAGCAGCATTCACTGCATGTGATGTTCAAGAGAAAATGATTTCCGCCAGTCTCTGACAATAACTTGACAGAGTTATCAGCAGTCAAAGGAAACTTCTTATAAAATATCACACAAAACGGCAAGCTGTTATAAAATACAACACAAAACGGTCTAATGACCGATTTGGGTAACCCGTATCAGGCATTAGGAAAAGAAACAGTTCGTACATCTTACGAACAATCTCACAAAGAAACATGCCTAAAATTTTCCCCCACGGCGTGGGGAATGAAACCCCACATTGGGGGGTTCTGTTCCCCACGCCGTGGGGGAAATTCCAGGCATATATTCTTGTCGCTACAATTATTGGGGTGATCCATCTGAAATAGCCCGCTATTACTCATTAAACCCAAATCGGTCATTAGGCCGTTTAATGTATAATTTTAATAACTGCTTGCAGTCTTATGCTTTTTATAAGGCGCCTTTTGCTTGTTTTTAATTCGCAATAGCCCGCTATTACTCATTAAAAGCCAAACAAAATCCACTCTTCTAAAAAACAAAATCCATGCAAGCCCTAATGACCGATTTGGGTTTAAAGAGGGATTGCTTCTGGAAAGATAAAGTCCGAAGGCCTTCATCCATTGGGCTTCGGACAGGACCTCTATATTTTGAGGGTTATCTGACAATAATAATATTTTACCAATTTCTTGTTTTAAATCAAGAAAAAGCATTATATTTGCAACCAATATTATAAAAACCTTATTGAATATGGATGAAAAACTTTTGCTACTTGGCGATGAGGCTATAGCCTTGGGTGCCATTCATGCGGGACTTTCGGGTGTCTACGCATATCCCGGAACTCCATCCACAGAAATCACAGAGTATATTCAGGGCAACCAGTTGGCTGCCGAAAGAAAAATCCACTGCCGTTGGTCGGCAAACGAGAAGACAGCCATGGAGGCAGCTCTCGGTATGTCGTATATGGGCAAAAGGGCCATGGTCTGCATGAAGCACGTGGGAATGAACGTGTGTGCCGACGCCTTCGTTAACTCGGCAATGACAGGAACAAACGGCGGACTCGTGGTAGTGGCTGCCGACGACCCTTCTATGCACTCTTCACAGAACGAGCAGGACTCAAGATTCTATGGCAAGTTCGCCATGGTGCCTGTGTTTGAGCCATCATCACAGCAGGAGGTTTACGGCATGATGAAGGATGCCTTCGAACTGTCGGAGAAGCACATGGTGCCGGTGGTGATGAGAATGGTGACCCGTATGGCACACTCTCGCGCCGTAGTGGCTACTGGTGAAATCAAGGACCAGAACCCAATGACATACCCGTCAAATCCTAAGGACTGGGTATTGCTGCCGGCTGTGGCACGCAAGCGCAACGAGCGCCTTGTTGGCCTGCAGAAGGAATTCCTGGCTGAGGCTGAGAACTCCAAGTATAACAAGTTCATAGACGGCAAAGACACTTCGCTGGGAATCATCGCCTGCGGTATCGCTTACAACTACCTGATGGAGCACTTCAAGGACGGATGCCCTTACCCAGTGCTCAAGGTGTCGCAGTATCCTCTGCCTGTAAACAAGGTGAAGGAACTGGCAAAGAAGTGCGACTCACTGCTCATCCTCGAAGACGGACAGCCTGTTGTTGAGGAGATGCTGCGCGGTGTCCTGGATCAGGACATCACCATCAAGGGAAGACTCACTGGAGAGGTGCCACGCACAGGAGAGCTTACTCCAGACAATATCATCGCTGCCCTCGGACTGAAAGACGAGGAGGTGTACCCGGCTTGCGAGCTCGTGGTTCCACGTCCACCAGCACTCTGCCAGGGTTGTGGCCACCGCTTCATGTTCGAGGCTCTGAACAACGTGCTGAAGGAGTATGACAACAGCCGTGTGTTCGGTGACATCGGTTGCTACACACTGGGCTATCTGCCACCATACCAGGCTCTGCATTCTGTAGTCGACATGGGTGCTTCCATCACGATGGCAAAGGGTGCCGCTGACGCAGGACAGTTCCCGTCAGTAGCCGTAATCGGCGACTCTACATTCACACACTCTGGAATGACAGGACTGCTCGACGCAGTGAACGAGAAGACAAACATCCTTGTGGTAATCTCTGACAACCTCACCACCGGTATGACCGGCGGACAGGACTCTGCCGGAACAGGCAGACTCGAGAGCATCTGCCGCGGTCTCGGCGTAGAGCCAGAACACGTGCGCGTCGTTATTCCATTGCCACAGCACATGGAAGAGATGCAGAACGTTATCCGCGAGGAGTTGAACTACAACGGAGTGAGCGTGGTAATCCCACGCAGAGAGTGCATTCAGACGGCTCGCCGCCACAACAAGAAAAAGTAAAAACAAAGGAGGAACAGCATTATGAATACAGACATAATTCTTTCGGGAGTGGGAGGTCAAGGAATCCTCTCTATCGCAACCATCATAGGCGCTGCCGCTATCAAGGAGAAGCTATATATCAAGCAGGCTGAGGTTCACGGAATGAGCCAGCGAGGCGGCGACGTGCAGTCAAACCTGCGCATCAGCTCTGATCCTATATCATCAGACCTCATTCCTCTGGGCAAGGCGGATCTCATCATCTCGCTCGAGCCGATGGAGGCTATGCGCTATCTGCCATATCTGAAGAAGGACGGATGGATCATCACCAACACCGCCCCATTCATCAACATCCCTAACTATCCTGAACTGCAGGAGCTGCTCGACAGAATCAAGGCTATAGACCATCATGTATCGCTCGACGTTGACACCATCGCCAAGGAAGTGGCATCACCACGCGCTGCAAACATCGTGTTGCTCGGTGCTGCATCTCCATTCCTCGGCATCGAGGTGGAGAAGATCGAGGAAGGTATCCGCAACGTGTTCGGCCGCAAGGGCGAGGCTATCGTAGAGATGAACCTGAAGGCTTTCAGAGCCGGACTGGAAGTGGCTGACAAGCATATCAACAAATAAAAGAAGGAAAGTTTTATGGAAATTCCTTTCAGTAAAGAAACGGTAAACGAGGTATTGCAGAAGATGCACATCCCGCATGTCGGCAATGCTACCATTCGCCAGACCGTGGCTCTCTCAGAGGAACTGGAGAAAATAACAGGTCAGGAATTCGTGCATCTGGAGATGGGTTCGCCGGGTCTGCCGGCAAGCCAAATCGGCATCGAGGCCCAGAAGAAGGCCCTCGACAGCGGAGTGGCACAGAAATACCCTAACATCTCAGGTATAGCACCATTGAAGAAACAGGCTTCGAGATTCGTCAAGGCATTCCTCAACGTGGACATCAACCCTGAGGGCTGCATCCCTACAGTGGGTTCAATGATGGGTACGTTCGCCTCGTTCATCGTGACAAACCATCTCGACGAGAAGAAGGACACCATCCTCTTCATCAACCCAGGCTTCTCAGTGCAGCCACTGCAGGCCAACGTGTTGGGCTACAAGAAGGATATGTTCGACGTGTATGACTTCCGTGGCAAAAAACTGAAGGAGGAATTGGAGCGTCATCTCGCAAAAGGCAACATCGCAGCGATACTCTATTCCAACCCCAACAACCCTACATGGGTTTGCTTCACAGAGGAGGAACTGCAGTATATCGGTGAGCTGGCAACGAAATACGACACCGTGGTAATCGAAGACCTTGCCTATCTGGGCATGGACTCCCGCAAATACATCGGCAAACCGTTTGAGGCTCCGTATCAGTCTACCGTGGCACACTATACCGACAACTACATGCTCATGCTTTCGGCATCAAAGATATTCAGCTATGCCGGCGAGCGCGTGGCAACGGTAGCCATCAGCGACAAACTCTTCAACCGTGTGTATCCGCATCTGGAGAAGACTCTCGGCATGGACACACTGGGACGCGCTTTCATATTCACTGTGCTCTACACACTGTCGTCGGGCGTTTGCCATTCGGCACAGTGCGCACTGGCAGCGATGTATGAGGCGGCATGCGACGGAAAGCTCGACTTCGTGACCGAAAACAGGGAGTATGCCCGCAGGGCTGCTCTGCTGAAGGAGGTGTTCCTGAAGAACGGCTTCCACATCGTGTATGACAAGGACCTCGACCAAGACGTGAGCGACGGCTTCTTCTTCACCATCGGAAGAAAGGGCTTCTCCGGCGATGACCTGCTCGCCGAACTCATCCACTACGGAATATCGGCAATCTCGCTGCGCACTACAGGCAGTGAACAGCAGGGACTGCGCGTCTGCACATCGATGCTGCGCGACGAACATTTCCCAATGCTCGACGAGAGACTGAGAATATTCAACGAGAAATATCCTTTGGACAAGTAGACAAGTTAACGAGAAGACGAGTTGACGAGGAGATATTAAGGTGGGATGATGCAAGATCTGCCTTAACCAATTGAGAATGTGAAAGCTCCTTGTCAACTCGTCATACCGACGAAAGACTTTTCCTTCGTCAACCGACAAGAGTATTCTTTATAATCTCGTCAATACGTCAACTTGCCAACTCTAAAACCCCAAACATATTTATGAAACCAAACTATGTATCAGCCGCCGAGGCTGCAAAACTGATTAAGTCGTACGACCGTGTATATATCCAGGGTAGCACTTCTATTCCTGAGGTGCTCCTCGATGCCATCACAGCACGCGCCAGCGAGTTGAAGGGCGTGGAGATGTACTCCGCCTTTGCCGTTGGCAGACGCGACGCACCATACGCCACCACAGAGCTGCGCGACATATTCATACCGCGAAGCCTCTTCATTGCCAACAGCGTGCGCAAGGCTGTAGACCGCGGCGAAGCTCAGATCATACCTTGCTTCCTCGGCGAAGTGCCGGCGCTCTTCCGCGAGGGTTATCTGCCTCTCGACGTGACACTGCTCAACGTGTCGCTTCCTAACGAGGACGGATACTGCAGCTATGGTATTTCTGCCGACCTTGCAGTGAGTGCTGTGGAATGTTCCAAGATTGTCATCGCACAGGTGAACAAGCAGATGCCGTTCTCTTATGGCGATCCGCTTATCCACATCAACGACATCGCTGCCTGCGTAGAGGTTGACGACCCGCTGGTAGAGGTGCCTACAGCAGTGCCTAACGAAAAGGAGGAGAAGATAGGACGCTTCATCGCCGAGCAGATTCCTGACGGAGCGACATTGCAGATTGGAGTTGGCGGTATTCCTAACGCCGTGCTCAACGCTCTGAAAGACCACAAGAACCTGGGTCTGCACACCGAGGCTATGACCGACGGTGTGTTGCCTCTGATAAAGAGCGGCATCATCAACAACTCACAGAAGGTTGTAATGCCTGGCAAGAGCGTGGCATCGCTCGCTCTGGGCTCAAGAGCCCTGTATGACTTCATGGACTACAACGAGGACATGGTATTCAAAGATGTGGCATGGACCAACGATCCATTCCGTATCCGTCAGAACCCTAAGGTGATGTCTATCAATTCTGCCATTGAGGTGGACCTGACTGGTCAGGTGTGTGCCGACTCCATCGGTACGCGTCTCTTCTCCGGCGTGGGCGGTCAGCATGACTTCATGTATGGCGGTGCGTTGTCGGAAGGCGGCAAGACGTTCATCGCCATGACCGCATCATCCGGCAAGGGAATATCAAAAATCAAGCCTGTGCTCACAGAGGGTGCCGGAGTGGTGACTACTCGTTTCCAGACACAGTTCGTGGTGACGGAATACGGTGGAGCTTATCTCAAGGGCAAAGACCTCGCACAGCGTGCCCACGCTCTGATAGCCATTGCCGATCCTGCCGTGCGCGAGGATCTGGAGAGGGCTGCATGCGAGCGCTTCGGTTACAGATTCTTGAGAGAGAAATGATAATCCGATCGGATATTCTATCTGCTGACGGCTGATGCCGACAGCAGATATGACAAAAACAGGAACGGTATGCTTATCTTTCACAAAAATGTGGTAGATTTGCATACCGTTTTCATTTTTACTTTTAAACAGAAATAATACAGACAAAGAATGCATATCGCAGTGATAGGCGCAGGTGCAGCAGGCTGCTTTGCGGCAATAGGCATCAAGCGCAGACTACCTGAGGCTGACGTTACGATATACGAGGGCGGCAAACGTCAGCTCGCCAAGGTATCGGTGACGGGTGGCGGACGGTGTAATCTCACAAACTCGTTCAACCAGGTGAAGAGCCTCGCCCATATTTATCCGAGAGGCGAACGACTGATGAAGCGACTGCTCAAGGGCTTCAGCCATACCGATGCATACGAGTGGTTTGAGAACGAAGGCGTGAGGCTGACCACACAGGAGGATGAATGCGTGTTTCCTGTTTCTCAGGACGCAATGGAGATTGTAAACACGCTGACGCAGATTATCAACCGTCTCGGCATCAGACTCCTCACCGGGCACCGCGTAGAACTGATTTCCCACGACAAGGAGAACGGGAAATACTCGCTGCGGTTCGGCGGAAACAGAAGTTCGGCAACAGCAGACTGCGTGGTGGTGGCAATAGGAGGCACACCGGCAGCCAGTCAGCTCAATATGTTCAGTCCGCTCGACATCATTACGGAGAATCCGGTGCCATCGCTCTTCAGCATGTGTCTGCCAGGTGACGGCATCACAAAACTGATGGGAACGGTGGTGGAAGAAGCCACTACAAGCATACCTGGCACTAAATTCAAAGCTGACGGTCCGTTACTCATCACACATTGGGGAATGAGCGGTCCGGCAATACTGAAGCTGTCGAGCCATGCTGCAAGATTCCTTCATGAACATGAATACAAAACGGATATCTGCATCAACTGGTGTGGCGGCAGGAAAGCGGAGGAAGTGACGGAAGAACTTTCAGCCATCAGCGCATCCAACACGAAAAAGCAACTGGCAAGTGCATATCCCCCACATCTGAATGCCCGTCTGTGGCAGCATCTTATCGAGCGTTCACAGGTGAACCCACAACTCAGATGGGGCGAACTGCAGCGCAAGGGCCTCAACAAACTTGTAAACACCCTCACGGCAGACATCAGAAGGGTGGACGGCAAATGCAGATTCAAGGAGGAATTTGTGACTTGTGGCGGTGTGTCATTGAAGAACGTGAATCATTCCACTCTCGAAAGCAAAGACCACGACGGACTGTATTTTGCCGGCGAGGTGCTCGATGTGGATGCCGTGACTGGCGGTTTCAACCTACAGGCGGCATGGACAATGGGACATACCGTGGCTGTGGCCATAGAAAAGAAATACAAGAACTGATATTCTTGCATACTACGACATTGCCCTGTGAATAGAGACATTACAGACTACTACATTGTCTACGAACAAAAGGTATGTAATAGTACATTTTCATATTTCATGCGTCATATATGAAAACAAATCGGCGAGAGGTTTATGAGGAGCACCAGCATCCTCGTCAACCGGTCAACTTGTTTACTTGTTTACTTGTCAACTCGTCAACTAAAAGAAATATGAAACAAACGATTATATCAGCATTGGCTTTGCTGTCGGCATCCATCGGCGCGACGGCACAAAACGACGTCATGACACACAGACAATATCTGAGCGGTCATGGATGTGACGATATGGTGCAGTGGGACTTCTTCTGCACAGGTGGAAACAACTCCGGAAAATGGACGAAAATCGGTGTACCGTCATGTTGGGAGCTGCAGGGATTCGGCAATTTCCAGTATGGCATGAAGTTCTACGGCAAGGCATTCCCCGACGGCATCGCCGACGAGAAAGGTATGTACAAATATGAGTTCAAGCTGCCAAAGGAATGGGCAAACCATCATATAGAACTGGTGTTTGAGGCTTCGATGACCGACACCCAGGTGATGATAAACAAGCGCAAGGCAGGCTCCAAGCACATGGGAGCTTTCTACCGCATCACATACGACGTGACAGACCGCGTGTTCTTCGGAGACAAGAAGAATCTGTTGGAAGTCACCGTGAGCAAAGAGAGCGAGAACGCCGGAGTGAATCTCTCTGAACGCCGCGCCGACTACTGGAATTTCGGAGGTATCTTCCGCCCTGTATTCATCGTGTGCAAACCGGCTCTCAATATCGAGCGCACAGCCATCAACGCCACTGCAGATGGAGAATTCAATGCCTATGTGCTGCTCAACCACACTATAGAGGGAGCCAAGGTGAAGACTACCATCAGCGACATGAACGGCAAGAAGGTGGCAGAAAACACGACAGACGTGCGCCACGGCAGCGACCATGCTGACGTGGCTTTCAAAGTAAGCAACCCCAAGCTATGGACGGCAGAGACACCGAACCGCTATCAAGTGGCATTCTCTCTCATCGATGCCAACGGCAAGACGCTGCACGTGGAGAAGGACAAGTTCGGTTTCCGTACGATAGAGACAAGAGAAAGCGACGGTCTCTATATCAACGGCAAGAAGGTGAACATACGCGGTGTGAACAGACACAGCTTCAGACCGGAAACGGGACGCACTCTGTCTTACCAGAAGAATCTCGAAGACGTGGAACTCATTAAGAGCATGAACATGAACGCCGTGCGCCTATCCCACTACCCTGCCGATCCTGAATTCTACGACATCTGCGACAGTCTCGGTCTATACGTAATGGACGAACTGAGCGGATGGCATGGCCATCACGAGACAATCAACGGACAGAAACTAATCCGTGAGATGGTGACGCGCGACGTCAACCACCCGTCAATAATATGGTGGAGCAACGGAAACGAAAAGGGATGGAACACTGAACTCGACGGCGATTTCCATAAATGGGACATACAGAAGCGTCCGGTGCTTCATCCGCAGGGCAATTTCAGCGGCTACGAGACCATGCACTACCGCTCTTACGGCGAGAGCAACGAATATATGCGCAAACCGGAGATATGGATGCCTACAGAATTCCTGCACGCCCTCTACGATGGAGGAGCAGGAGCCGGACTCTACGACTACTGGGAGGTGATGCGCCAATGGCCACGCTGCGCCGGAGGTTTCATCTGGGCTCTCGTTGACGAAGGCGTGAAGCGAGTGGACATGGGTGGAATGATTGACAACGTAGGCAACTATGGAGCCGACGGCATCGTTGGTCCTCACCATGAGAAGGAAGGCAGCTACTACACGGTGAAACAGATATGGTGCCCTGTGCAGGTGAGCATGCCTGAACACTTCGACGGCAGACTGAACGTGGAAAACCGTTACAATTTCCTCTCGCTAAAAGGCGTGAAATTTGATTATAGCTACTTGAAATACAATGGTTCCAAGGCGAGCAGTCTGAAACAAGGCGTCGTGAACGGTGCCGACATCCCTGCCGACAGCAAGGGAACAATCTCCGTGCCTACCGTTCCGAACGGAGCTGAGGCACTGAGCGTGAAAGCTACAGACCAATACGGAAAGGACCTCTTCACATGGGTATTCAAACTGAAAGACTCTGACAAGCCATTCGCCAAGACAGCCACCACTGGCAACCGACCACAGATGAACGGCGGTGTGGTGAAGGCGGGCAATGTGACTTTCACCTTCAACGAGAAGGACGGTAGTCTGGCAAGCGTCACCACAAAGAAGGGTGACTACAAATTCGGCAATGGTCCGAAATTCTTTGCATACCGTCGTGCAGACCGCTCTATGGACCAGTTCTACAACCATGACGACCCACAGGCAGAGAAAAAGAAGACCACATACGAAGAATATGCCGAACAGGGCAAGTTTGACAATCTCACTGCCACCGAAGGGGCCAACGACACTCTGATCGTAACAGCTACATATAAGCTCGGTTCACTGCAGAAAGCTGAGTGGCACATAGCGCCAGACGGCGGAGCACGACTCGTCTACTCATATATCTTCAATGGGGTGGTAGATTTGATGGGAGTGAAGTTCGACCTGCCGGAAACAGAAGTGAAGCATAAGGAGTGGCTCGGATGCGGTCCTTACAGAGTGTGGAAAAACCGCATACACGGTCCGCAACTTGGCGTGTGGGCAAACGACTACAACGACCCCGTGCCTGGAGAGAGCTTCGACTATCCTGAGTTCAAGGGCTATTTCGCCGGAGTGCAGTGGATGAAGCTGCAGACCAAGACGGGTATGATAACAATCTGTCCAGGCACCGACAAAGACTACGTCGGCGTATACCAGCCACGCGACGGACGCGACCAACTGCTCTATACACTGCCGGAGACAGGAATAAGCATGATGCAGGTAATCCCTGCCGTACGCAACAAGGTGAACACCACCGACCTCAATGGTCCTTCTGCACAGCCCGTATGGGCTAACGGCAGCTACACAGGAGAGGTGACACTGCATTTTGACTAACATAGTATTTCTGACAGAAAAAGATGATTGACAGACAAGATGATTTGCAAGTGCATTCCGACAGGAAAAGCGACATCGCATATCAACTGACAAAACGAAAATGAGAAGAATAGCCACTCTATTGATATCTGCCGCTGCCGCCCCGTTGCTTGCAGCTCCGACAACAGTTCAGACAGATTACGTACCCACATGGTATGAACAATTCGCAAAGCCTACCGACAGTGCTTTGCCTTGGACATTCTGGTATTGGATGTATGGCAACGTCAGCGACGAGGGTATACGCCTCGACCTGCAGGCGATGAAAGAGGCAAGTATCAAGGGCTTCTATCTGATGCCCATAAAATCGGCTGCCGACGGCAAAGGACTCGGCGGCGACTCAGAACAGCTTTCACCGGAATGGTGGAAGCGTATGGACACCGTATTCCACACTGCCGACAGCCTCAACCTGGAGATGGGAATACACATCTGTGATGGTTTCGCCCTTGCCGGCGGACCATGGATAAAGCCTGAGGAGTCGATGCAGAGGGTGGTATGGAGCGACACCATCATCAATGGTGGAGGCATAAGGAACCTTGTTATGCCTCGTCCGCAGAAGATCAGCAACGGCTACTACGAGGACATTGCCCTCCTTGCCTACCCTGCCACATACTGCGACGACAACAAACCTAAAGCATCGGTGGAATTTCCTTTCAAGTCATCTAAACCTTGCGACATAGTGATGGAATACGACAAGCCTTTCACACTGCGTAGCGTGGAGATTGTGACGGGTGGAAACAACTACCAGGCTCACCGATTCAAGGTGTATGCCTCTGACAACGGTACTGACTATAAGTTCGTCAGAGAGATATCTCCTGCCCGACAGGGATGGCAGAACACTGATGCCCTCGCCACCTATGCAATACCGGCTACTACGGCACGCTACTTCAAGTTCTGCTGGACTCCGGAAGGCAGCAATCCCGGCAGCGAGGATATGGATGCCGCCAAATGGAAACCGAACCTGAAGATCGGTGGTTTGAACCTCGGTTCGGAACCTGTCATCGACGGTTACGAAGGGAAGTCGGGAGCAGTATGGAGGGTTTCAAAGTATTTCCCTGTAGACGACAAGGAATGTGTAGACCCATCGAAGGTCATTGACTTGACACCAAGACTCAGGCGCCCGTCAACCACTGACGCACCGCTGGCTTTCTCGCTGCCTAAAGGCAAATGGCACCTCGTACGCATAGGCCACACGTCAACAGGTCATACCAACGCCACTGGCGGAGGGGGCAGAGGACTGGAATGCGACAAGTTTTCGGCAGCCGCCGTTGACAAGCAGTTCGACAACTGGTTTGCCGCCATCTACCGCCATGCTCCCATCGACGTGGCAAGGAAAGTGCTTACCAGACTGCATGTAGACAGTTGGGAAGCCGGTTCACAGAACTGGAGCAGCAATTTCATGGATGAATTCAAAAAGCGTCGCGGCTATGACCTCAAGCCATGGCTGCTTCTCTATGCCGGTGTGCCGCTGAAGTCATCTGAAGAGTCTGAAAAGGTGTTGAGAGACATCCGCCTCACTATCGGTGATCTGGTCAACGACGTGTTCTTCTCTGAAGTAAGACGCCTTGCCGACGAATACGGTGTGAAGCTCTCCACAGAGTGCGTGGCTCCCACGATGGTAAGCGACGGACTGCGCCATTATCAGTTTGCCGATTATCCTATGGGCGAGTTCTGGCTCAACAGTCCCACACACGACAAACCCAACGACATGCTCGATGCCGTGAGCGGAGCGCATATCTACGGCAAGAACGTCATACAGGCAGAAGGGTTCACAGAGGTGAGAGGCACATGGGACGAACATCCGGCAATGCTCAAGAGACTCCTCGACCACAACTATTGCATTGGCATAAACAGCATCGTGTTCCATGTGAACACCCACAACCCCTATACCGACAAGAAGCCTGGAATGACACTCGACGGCATAGGCACCTTCTTCCAGCGCGACAATACATGGTGGAGAGAAATGCCGGCATTCAGCAGTTATATATCCAAGACACAGGCTCTTCTGCAATACGGCCACCCCGTGAGCGACATCGCCATATATACCGGCGACGAGATGCCACGCCGCGCCATCCTGCCGGAACGACTCACAGAATCGTTGCCGGGACTCTTCAGTGAGACTACGCTGAAGGAAGAGGCTGCACGCAAGGCGAATATCGGACAGCCCCTTGAGGTGAGTCCGGTGGGAGTGACACACACCAGGAACATGACGAAAGCCGAACATTGGGTGAACACGCTGAACGGCTACCGCTACGACTCATTCAATCACGATGCCCTCGACGGCTGCCGCATTGAAAACGGCAAACTGGTGACAAGAGGCGGCACAGCATACAGTGTCATCGTAGTGCCACAGGCACGCCCCATGAACCCTGACCGCCACATAGACTGCTGGAACACCTTAGACTCAATAGCACGACTCGGTGTTCCCGTGATCAAAGATGTGTGGCGCGAGAGCGACCTCTCGTCGATAGGCATCAGCCGCGACGCATCGCTGCCAGAAGGGATAGACTTTACCCACCGCCATGCCGACGATGCTGACATCTATTTCTTGAGCAACCAGAGCGGCAAAGCGAAGAGCTTCATTCCGAAATTCCGCGACACACGACGCTATTGCTATATCATAGATGCCGAACACAACAGGACAATGAAGGTTGACGCCAACAGTGAGATAGCTCTCGCTGCCGACGACGCCCTCTTCTATGTGTTCACCGACAATGAGATTGACACAGATTATCTCTATCAGCCCAAACACGTCGGCGAGATGATGCCGATAGACAACAACGGATGGAAGGTGACGTTCGAAACCACAGGAAAGGTGGTGGAGATGAAGGAACTGAAAGACTGGACATCGTTTACCGACGACAACAGCATCAGATACTATTCCGGTCATGCTGCCTATGAAACGACTTTCAAGCGAAAGCATTCTCCTGCCAAGGACGAGAGCGTAGTGATAGACCTCGGCACAGTGGCAGACATCGCTACGGTATACGTCAACGGCAAGCAGTGCGGCACAGCATGGCGTCCGCCATACACCGTAGACATAACGCAGGCTGTGAAGAAGGGCAAGAACTCGCTGAAAATAGTCGTGGTGAACACATGGGCAAATGCCCTACAAGGCAACGACGAGGGAAAGGCGCCTTTCACAGGAATATGGACCAACGGCAAATACCGCCGCGCAAGCAAGGACCTGTTACCGTCGGGACTTACATCTCCGATAATGATCAGCAAGTAGACGAGTTGACGAGTTGACAAGAACATTAGAAACAAACAAATACATGAAGAAGATATTAATATTAGGCGCCATCATCGCTGCCGCATCAACAGCGAGCGCTAAGGTTACACTGCCAAGGATATTCTCCAACGGTATGGTGATGCAACAACAGACGGAAGCCAACCTCTGGGGAACTGCCAAGGCAAACGCCACGGTGAAGATCACGGCATCGTGGAACAAAAAGACAATAACGACAAAGACGGACAATGACGGGAAATGGAAAGTCAGCATCACTACACCGTCTGCCGGCGGTCCCTACTCCATCACATTCAACGATGGCGAAAAGACTGTTGTCAACGACATACTCATGGGCGAACTGTGGATATGTTCCGGACAAAGCAATATGGAGATGCCGATGAAGGGATTCAAGAACCAGCCCGTGGAGAATGCCGTGGAGGACATACTCCATAGCAGCGACAAAGAGATGCGTCTCTTCACCGTGAAGCGTACGAGCAAATTCGACCCGCAAGAGGATGTTGTAGGGTCATGGCAGGAGGCATCGCCAATGGCAGTACGCGATTTCAGTGCCACGGCATATCATTTCGGACGCGAACTAAGACGGATGCTCAACGTTCCCGTAGGCCTCATCGTCACCTCATGGGGCGGTTCCTCATGCGAGGCATGGATGAGAAGAGACTGGCTGAAGGCTTTTCCACAGATAGAACTGCCGGAATCACAGGAAACGATAAAATCAAAAAACCGCACCGCTACGGTGCTCTACAACGGTATGCTCCATCCTCTCGCCGGCATCGCCATGCGTGGTGTGATATGGTATCAGGGCGAAGAGAACGTGAGCCGCTCCAGCTACTATGCCGACCTCTTCTCCCGCATGATACAAGGATGGAGAGAAGAATGGCAGAGGGGTGACTTCCCGTTCTATTTCTGTCAGATAGCGCCTTACGACTATAGCCTCATCAACTGGCAGCAGTATAACAGTGCTTTCCTGCGCGAACAGCAGGCAAAGGCGGAACAGATGAACAAGAACGTGGGAATGGCGGTGCTTATGGATGCCGGACTGGAATATGGCATTCATCCTCGCAAGAAGCAGATTGCCGGAATGCGCCTCGCCCTGCTCGCCCTCGACAAGACTTACGGAATAAAGGGTATAACTTCTGAGAGCGCCTGCTATAAGAATGTGGAGTTCAAGGGCGACACTGCCGTGGTATCGTTCGACCGTGCCGGAATGTGGATATACGGCAAGAATGGTCTGAAGAGCGACCTCGTTGAGGTGGCTGGTGCTGACAGCGTGTTCCATCCTGCCAAGGCATGGATAGAACGCAGCAAGCTCTACGTGAAGAGCGACAAGGTGAAAAATCCCGTCAGCGTCCGCTATGCTTTCAAAGACTGGGCAGACGGCGACCTGTTCTGCGACGGACTGCCAATAAGTTCATTCAGAACGGATGACTGGAAGAAATAGGATGTTTTGAGTTGACGAGTAACAAGTTAACAAGTAACGAGTTGACAAGTTGACTATAGAATAAAAAAAACCAGCAGTAGGAAATACAATCCACTGCTGGCTTTTTTGTTATACCGGCAAACATGTTCTTGTTCACCATATTATTCGTTTGTCTGAATCATCATTACAGGTTTCTCCTATGGATGTTGTGGACAAACGAATTTGTTATTGCCGCGTTATCTCACAAACTTCTTTCCGTTCTGTATCGTGATACCCTTATAGCTCTTGCCCACTCTCTGACCAGCCAGGTTGTATGCCTTGCCATCAGCGTTTACAGTGGTCTTGTTGCCAGTAGTGATGTCTACGATACCATCAGCCTCTGTATAGAAGAAGCGGGTGACAGGCTGTTCCAATGAATTGACGCAGTCGTCGTTGAGATATGGCCAGTCTTCTGTTTCTGCATAGTCGCCGAAGGTGTATCTGTCGCTGAAATAGCTCATTGCCTTCTTCTTCATGTCAGGATTGTAGAAGAAGTTGAAGTCGAGCACATTGCAGGTATTCTCTCCCTCGAAGGTGAGCGCCATGAGAAGATTCTTGTCGCCGCTATAGTTGAGAGGCTGGTCGAAGGTGAGTTCCAGTTCTCCGTTTCCTCCGGCATAGTTGTATAGCTCTCCTTCATATTCATATCCAGCGATTGCCACTGTGGCATCCTCATATTCATAGAATTTGTATCTGCCTGCCTTGTCGTCATAGTCGAATGCATCGCTGTCGATTTCCTTCACCCATACCTTCACTGTACGAGGACAAGCGTCGTAAGCACTTTCGTTGTGGAAGACGAAGTTTACCTTCGTGATAGCCTTGCCAGCCATCTTTGCGAGCTGCTCCTTGGTGTAGATGATTTCAGATCCGGTATACTGGTGAGTGAAGTTCGTTGGAGCTGCCGCCCATGAGAATCCGTGTCCCTCATATACATCCTCCTCCGTTCCGTCTTTGAGCATCTTGTTGTATTTGCCGAGAGTCACACTGTTTTCCGGCTCTGGAGTCTTCGTCAGCGAGATGTTCTTGGTAGTAGTCTCACCTGGAGTGAAGGTGATATTGTCTTCTGTATAATCCTCACATTCTCCGTCGGTCACCGTGAGTGTGTATGTCTTCTCGCTCTTCACCACGCTTATGCTATAAGAACCGTCGGCGGTTGTCGTGGCGCTGTAGGTAACATACTTGTTGTCCTTTGCCGCAATTCTCACCACAGCTCCCTCCACAGGTTCGTCGTTGCATGTCACCTTGCCCTGCATAGTAGCCGGATTGTCTATCTTTATCATCGTGATGTCCTGCGTCTTCGGTTCGCCCGGTGTGAACGTCACGTCTGCGATGGTCTTGTCTTCGTAGCCTTCAGCCTTGGCGGTGAGGGTGTAGGTTTCCTCGCTCTTCACCACTGTCATGGTGTAGTTGCCGCTCTCGTCAGAGGTAGTAGAGTATTTGTTGTCGCCGCTTGTCAACGTGATGACAGCACCGGCAACAGGAGCGTTGTCGTCGTTAGACTTCACCTTGCCCGAGAGTTCTGAAGGCACGTCTTTCTTCGTCATCTCGATATTGAGAGATTTCTTCTCGTCTGAAGTGAATTTCACCGGTTCTGCTGCCGAATAGTCGTCGTAGCCTTCTGCTGTTGCCGTGAGGATATATTCCTTGTCGATGTCCTCAGCCGGGATGTTTATGGTGTAAGCGCCCTCAGCGTCTGATGTAGCCTCAAGAGAGGTCTCGCCGCTGGTCAGAACCACCTTGGCACCGGCAATTGCACTCTCGCCACACTTCACGCTGCCGCTCAGCTCGGCAGGTTTCACCACCGGCTTGCTTGCCTCCTGATATGTGAAACGGGTGAGAGGCTGGCTCAGCTTCGGGGCATGAGAGATTGTGGAACCTCCGCCGTTGGCATAAGGCCAGTCTTCCGATTCGTTGAAATCAGCAAAGGTCGTATTGTCGCTGCATGTCGACATCGCCAGATTCGGAGCATCGGTATTGAAATAGAACTCGATGTCGGTAGAGCTATCCGTCACGTCTTCGCCATCAAAGGTTATGGTCACGAGCAAGTTCTTCTCACCGCTGTAGGCAAACGGTGTGTTGAAGTTGATGGCAAGATCACCGTTCTCATTGTAGGCGTCAAGGAAATCCGTGTCGAAAGTGAAGTCCGTAGCCGCCTTGGTGGCATCAGAATATTCAAAGTAGCAATAGCTCTTCTTCGCCTCGTTATATACGAAGGCATTGTCGTCGATTTCCTTCACCCATACGTTGATTGTCCTTGGGTATGCCTGGAAAGCGGCAAGGTTGTAATACTTGAAGCTGATGCCCTTGATTTCCTTTCCCTTCATGCTTGCGAGCTGCTCTTTGGTATATATGATCTGCGCACCGGTGTGTTTCACCTGAAGCTGTGTCGGTGCAACCATCCACCAGCTGCCCTGGTATGTCTGGTTCTCATCCCAGTCGTATGCCGTAAGGTCGTCATAATTTCCCAGCGCCAACGTCTGGTCGTCAGCCTTTGCCCAGTTCACTCCCACTGCGAGGAGCAAGAGCGTGAGTATATAATTTATCTTTTTCATGTCATCGCCTTTTTAAAAATTGTCATGAGTGTTGTTTATCGAATCAGAAACGTAGTTCGCTATTGAGTAGGGAATCCTGTCTCTGACAATAAGAGAGGAGAACAGACGTCTTATCTGACTACCACTTTTCTGCCGTTGCAGATATACAGTCCGTTAGTAGGTCTGCTCACGCGCTGTCCGGCGAGGTTATACCACACGTCGTCCTTCACCTTTTCTGCAGCATCTGTCTTTACCTTGTCAATGCCGTCGGTCTCCGGATTGTAGATTTCAGATGTCCTTGCCGTGAGATCCACCTTCACGAGGTCTGTGAACGGACTTACGACAAAGGTGTAAGGCATTGATCCGTTTGGTGTGGAGAAATCGTCTGCCGAAGCATACAGGTCGTAGTATACCACCTTTGAGCTCGTGTATTTTGCCAATGATGTGATGCGGCAAGATGTCACGGAGTCGTTGGTAACTTCGTTTACAGAGCCTACTGCCTCGTTACCGCCAACCATTACATTCACCACGTCGCCGGCCTTCAAGTTCTGCTTCACCTGAATGCGGTCGAAATAGTCAGGTTTGCCATCCATCGCGGTGTTGTTTATCACGGTAAAGAAGAGGTCCTTTATACCGTTGTCGAACTCGAATGTCACTTCGGCAATTCCTGTTGCTCCGCCTTCCACTACGGCCTTCTGTGTCTTTATCTCCCTGCCGTTCTTGCCGTGGCTCTCCACACGGATTTCATCGCCGTCGGAGCAGTATGCGTCAATGACGACTTTGTATTTACCGTCGTCAGCGCGCAGGTCGAGATAAGGTGAGTAAATCAGTCCTGCCACCATGCTCGGAATGAAGTTAGGGAAAGCGTAGGCTCCCCATCCATACGAGAGTGCATATCCGTATGCCGAGAGGTCTACGAATTCCTCCTCGCCTCCCAATGGCTCATTGAAGCTTCCGCGTGTTATGCCGGAGAAATCTTCGTCGGCAATTGTCACCTCGCCATCGGCAGTCACCGGCTTACGGTCGTATACGAACACCGCATATCCGTCGGCATCCTTCACGGCGCCCCAGTTGGCAGTGAAAGCAGTAGATGTGATATCTGTCGCCAACTTGGTTTCCGGCTTCTGTAGCGTAATCTGGGCAGAAGCGGCGATTGCCGCCGCCGCCATGAATAATGTTGTGTAAAGTTTCTTCATAATCAGTCCTTTCCTTTATTTAGTGATTTATGTTTGTATGCGTTTTACTTCAGCAGTACCTTCTTCTGGAGCCGCTTTCCTCCTATTATATATATGCCTGCTTTCAGGCTGCCGTTCTTGATGTCGCCAATGCGTCCTGCCTTCTTTCCCGTGATGTCGTATACGGTATCGTCGCCGGTAGTATCTTCTGCCATGGCTATATCCTGTATAGCATCCGTTTCCTTTTCCTTTGTCATGAAGGTGAACGAGATATTACCGTCGTCGTCTTTCTCAATATTGTATACCGGTTTGCCCATCAGCTTCGAACCGTCGGCAAGTGCATTATACAGTTCCGCCGCCGGCTTGCTGGTGTCTGTCAGACTGTCCACCACCCCTCTTGGAGCATCCATCGGATAGGTATAGAAATAGGTGTCGTTCTGTATGCTTCTCACCCTGCTGAAGGGTGCCATACGCGGGTGGTCGTTGGTGAAATATCTGTCGTAGCCCTCGGCTGGGGTGAACTCTCCTTTTGAGTTTACGATATTGTTGTCGAAGAGATCCTTGTCGTAGTCCACATGGATGATGAGGAGTCCGTTCTCCGGTGTATACTTGTCCCATCCCATGCCCTTGTGGTTCTCCAGGAGATAATATTCGTCTTTGTGGTTGTCGTTGTAGATTACGTATGCCTTGCCGTCGGCCTCCTCCAGACTCGTCATGCCTTTTATAATGTCGCCGGCTTTGAGTTCTGTCAGTTCGAGCCAACCGGCATAGGCGCGCTCATAACTGGTCCATCCTGCCGGACACCATCCGATGCCCTGCGGTCCGTTATAGCTTCCGCCAGCCAGCAGATCCCAATCGCCCATGGTCGGTGTTGACCCATAGTTGGTGTCATACATGTCGGGCAGTCCCATGCAGTGTGAGAACTCATGGCAGAACACTCCGAGTCCCATAGGCACTGTGCCCGAATCGAGGTATAGCTCATTGCTGCATGCATACTGGTTGATAAACACTCCGTCGATGGAGAATCCGCCGTCGCCGTCGCTGTTCTGTAGAGCCTCATCCAGAGTCCAGGCGTTGGGCCATATCGTTCCCGTAGGTCCCCCCGTTGCCTGTCCGTATCCGGCATAGAGCACGAACACCTGTTCCACCTCGCCATCGTCGTCCCAGTCGTATTTCTTCCAGTCGATGTCGCATTTCTCGTCGGCTTTCTTAATCGCCTCGGTGATGAACTCGCCGATGTGGTCGGTGCCTCCCATGATGGGCGACGGACCACCATAATATGTAGCCGACTTGCTGACTTTCACCGGACCTACGATGTCGAACGTCAAATCAAACTCTCCGCGGCTCATGTCCTTGAAATAATCATGCACGCTGCCTGCCGCTCCATTCTGCGAATAGCCCTCCTGATTGAGCACTTCGTCATAGAATTTCACTATGGCATCGTCGCCTTTCGAAAAAGACTTGTCTGAAAATGCCGCAAGGATAACGAGTGCCTTCTTGCTGCCTTTGAACACACTTATGTCGTCTTTGCTCGGCAAGCGGTCCGGTCTGACACACCGCTTGGCGGCGCTTCTCTTTTTTGCCGCCATCTGGCGGGCTATGGGAGCAAGGTCGTGGATGGTATTCATCACCTGAAGCTCCTTTGCCGACCGTGCCGCTGACTCATGTGCGAGCACACCAGAGTTATGGAGCTTGCCGCTTTCTATGGTCAGATAGCAGTATCTGTTGTCGGCGGCTTCATAGAGGGGCACGTTGTCTTCGGTGATATAGTAGTGCAGGTGTTCATCGCCAGCCTGGCTCACCTTGATTGTGGTGCCGTCGCTCTGCGAAACTACCTTCCAGCTTTTCTTTGCAGGAATAGCGAATGTCATTGCCGCACATAAGGATAGTACGGCTGAAATAAGGATTCTTTTCATATAGATATATGTTGTTTTCTTTTATATATATTGTAAGTCGAAGGTTCGCCAATAGACTGTTATTGGCATTGCGGAAATAACCTTTTAACGATTACATACATAACAATTTTTTGCATATTCAACATGCAGACTATCATTACGTCTGCATATCCCAACTTTTAATGCACATTTATCACTAATTAACTGCAAATTTATAACGTTTTATAATACATACAAAATCTATTGGCAGTTTTTTTTCATTCAAAGACAAAAATACCGGAAAATAGGGATAGAAGTTCCAAAAGTATTGCCTTTCTACCCCATTTGTTTCAGATTCTTGAATTTGGAATGCAACGGCAGACAACGGCAATTTTGTCTCTACTAAGGTTGCGATGTAGGGATTGGAAAGATAAGAAGACAAGCAGAGGAGTAAAAAATAGACAATGCCCGTTGGCAGAATTAATTTAAGTTGGTCGACATAAGTAAAAGTTGCCCATATCGCTGATTCTTACCTCAAATCCGCAACTACGCGCCTAATATGATACAGAAGCGAAAATAATCTGCATCGTTAGTAAAAAGGGGGCACAGTGCATCGAATGTCACCATAAAGACATATAAATGCCCCTTACCCCACCATGCGACTTGAGGCAATACGCAAAATCACGACCATAAGTTGCCGGTGTTATCCAAAGTCATTCTGGAACACATCAGCATAAGCGTTGTTGCATGAATAGATATTCAGCACATACTGCCTTGATGTCCTGACCCATTTTGCTGGCACAGAGATGAACTTGAAGACAAACGCCTTGATGCGGCTTGTTGCTTTGAGTCCGAACCTCTTCACGTCAAGCCTCGCCATGATGAATTTATAGAAGTTGCGTATGAGTGCCGTAAGCAGAAGAAACACCGTGTTTTCTCCCATGAAGGATTTTGGAAGCCTGTTCCAGCCGAATCCGTTATTCATGTCATCGAAGATGCGTTCCTTCCCTCCACGGAGGTTATAGAATTCGACAATCTCTTTCTCGGAAGACTCGTAGTCATTTGTAAGGATGCAGCGGTAGGTGTATTCTCCTTCCCACAGGTCGAGTTCGCCGTCTATCCGCTTCTGTCTTTGAATCACAAGACGGTATGCCTTCCCTTTCCATTTCTCGATGAGAATGGAGGCCAGCTCAAACTCAATACCGCCCAATTCCACTTTCTTCCAACCTCTGAGGGCAAAGATGTCATTGTAGAGCGAACTGCATCGGTTGGCACGGATATAGAAGGTCTTGCAGTGTTTAGCAATCTCTTCCACTATCTCTTCAGAACACGAGCCGCAATCAGCTCTGAAACGGTTGATAATAAGCTTGTTCTGTTCAAACCTTTCAAAGAACCTCTTCAGCGTGTCCTTCTGGTGGAAACGGACATTTGTGTTGCCGTCGCTGTTCTCAATGCCGACAATCAAGTCGCCAATAACTGCCACGCCAGGGCGATAACCAAGGAACTTCTTGTATGTAGGCTTCGCATCATACTTCTCAGCCTCTATGAACTGGTGGTCGAAGTCAACGTCATACCCCTCGCCCTCTTTCAGCTGCCCTGTGGACAATAGGCAATTGAGGAGCAGTGTATTCAGCTTGTCTGCCGTGTTGAAGTCGTAGGTCTTGCCAGTGTCGGATGTGTAGGAAATGTTATCCTGGGTCAGTTCCTTTATGGCTCTGAGAATCGTGTCGGCACTGCATGTGCGAAGTGTCGGATGAAGCGAGAGGTGATACATCAGATGAGTGGTGACATCCTCGATGCATGAGCCGCCTCAGAAATAAACGCTCATAAGCGAACGGATGATTTCGCTGTATTGATAACCATACAGCCTGCATCTCATACCGAGGGTTGAGTCGATTACAGATGAGAGCTTGGAATCAAATTGCTCCATTATTGGAAAAATACCTCCAAAAGGAGAGAGTTTCTCAGATTTTATTGCTACCTTTGCCATGTCTGTCGGGTTTGATACATATTTTGATTTGCAACACTAAGATAGGTGAAAAATCTGACATGGCAAAATCCTGAGCAACTTTTTGTTGCTCAGGTACTTGTAAATAAAGTTAAATCAAAGTGTTGCGGAATTAAGGGATATGAGTATCAATACATTCATTCAGCGTCCTTTGTTGTCGGCAGTCATCTCTGTGTTGATTGTCATTGCCGGCATCGTGGGTCTTGAGAGCCTGCCCGTGGAGCAGTACCCGGATATTGCTCCGCCGACAGTTTTCGTCTCTGCCAACTATCCTGGTGCGAGTGCAGAGACAGTCATCAAGAGTGTCATCACGCCCTTGGAGGAGAGTATCAACGGTGTGGAAGGCATGACCTATATGACCTCGTCAGCCAGCAACAGTGGTGAGGCAGATATCACGGTCTATTTCAAGAAAGGCGTTGACCCCGATATGGCAGCTGTCAATGTCCAGAACCGGGTGCAGTCGGCCCTTGCCAACCTCCCCGCAGAGGTGACGAAAGAAGGTGTGCAGACGGAGAAACAGCAGAATGCCGAGCTCATGACGTTGGCTCTTTGTTCTACCGACGGGAGATTCGACGAGAATTTCCTCAACAACTACATGAACATCAATGTCATCCCGCGGTTGAAACGTATCCAGGGTATTGGCCGTGTTGAGCTCTTTGGCTCAAGCTATAACATGCGACTGTGGCTCGATCCCAACAAGATGAAAGCCTACAGTCTGGTGCCCGCAGATATCACTGCTGCCTTGGAAGCCCAGAATATCGAAGCAGCTACAGGCTCTTTCGGTCAGAACCATGCCAATGCCTTTGAGTATACAATGAAATACCGTGGCCGCTTCTCTACGCCCGAACAGTTTGGCAATATCGTTATCCGCAGTACGCAGAATGGTCAGATTCTGCGCCTGCGCGATGTGGCGCGCGTGGAATTAGGTGCTGACGCTTACAACTTCACGACACAACTCGACGGTAAGCCCGCAGCCACCGCTATGTTGCAGCAGACAGCCGGCAGCAACGCCTCTGAGATCATCAATACCATTGATAAGGAGTTGGAAGATCTTTCGACTCAGTTGCCTCCGGGGATGAAGTTTCAGAAGATCAACGACACGAACCACTTCCTCAATGCCTCGATCAATGTCGTGGTCCACACGCTCTTTGAGGCATTGTTACTTGTCATCCTCGTGGTCTATGTTTTCCTTCAGGACATCCGCTCCACGATCATCCCTTCTATCTCCATTGTCGTCTCTATCATTGGAACATTCGGTGTCTTACAGTTGATGGGCTTCAGTATCAACCTGTTGACGCTCTTCGCCCTCGTGCTCGCCATTGGTACGGTTGTCGACGACGCCATCATCGTTGTGGAGGCTGTGCAGGCCAACTTTGACAAAGGCTACCGCTCGCCTTATCTTGCCTCGCGCGATGCCATGGGGTCGGTGACCTCAGCCTTGGTTACCTCTACACTGATCTTTATGGCAGTGTTCATCCCCGTGAGTATGATGGGAGGAACCTCCGGCGCCTTTTACCGGCAGTTTGGCTTGACGATGGCTGTTGCCGTAGGCATCTCGTTCATCAATGCCATGACGCTCTCTCCGGCTTTATGTGCATTGCTGTTGAAGCCCTATAAAGATGAGAATGGAAACGAAAAGAATAACTTCGCAGCGCGCTTCCGCCGTGCTTTCAATGCAGTGTTCAGTGTCCTTGAGGATAAATATACACGCGCCGTGTCTGCGTTCATCCGACATAAATACGTGTCTTACGGCATCGTGGCCGCTGCTGTGGCGCTCCTTGTCTTCCTCGTCAAGATAACGCCGACGGGGCTGCTGCCTCAGGAGGACACGGGTATGGTCTACGTCAGTATGAACACCCGTCCGGGTACCTCCATGCATGACAATGCCAAGACCTTGAATACGGTGAAAAATTTGGTGGCGAGCGTGCCCGGCGTAGCTCATGTGGCGGCTGTCAACGGCTATTCGTTCACCTCCTCCGGTTCCAACTCCGCCATGATCTTCGCTCCCTTGAAAGAGTGGAAAGACCGTAAGGATCCGTCGGAGTCGGTCGACAGCATCGTGGAGCGTATCATGGCCGTCACCTCACTGGTGAAAGATGCCGACGTGCTTGTGATGACTCCGCCGATGGTGCCGGGATTCGGTATGAGCAGTGGACTGGAGTTCAACTTGCAGGACCACACGGGTAGCTCTATCGCACAGTTTCAGCGTGTGAAAGATGCGTTTGTCGATGAGCTCTCCCGTCAGCCGGAGATCGGCCAGGCCTTCTCCGACTTCTCCGCCAACTATCCTCAGTTCTGGCTCGACGTCGATGCCGCTAAATGTCAGCGGGCAGGAGTATCGCCAAGTGATGTCCTCTCGACGATAGCCGGTTACTATGGCGGTTCCTATATCTCCAATTTCAACCGCTTCTCCCGCCTTTATCACGTCACGATGCAGGCTGAGGCCGCCGACCGTGTCACACGGCAGTCGCTCAACAACATCTATGTGCGGCTGAGCGATGGTCAGATGGCGCCGGTCAACAATTTCGTCACACTGACTCCGACGATGGGTCCGCAAGGTCTCTCGCGATTCAATATGTTCAATTCTATCAGTGTCAATGCCGATCCCGCTCCTGGTTACAGCTCGGGTCAGGCGATGGAAGCCGTGGCACGCGTGGCTAAGCAGACGCTCCCCTCCGGCTATGGGTATGAGTATAGTGGACTGAGCCGCGAGGAAGGCAATACTAGCAACAACTTCGTCATTGTTGCAGCACTGAGTCTGTTGATCATCTATCTCGTGCTTGTGGCTCTCTACGAGAGTCTTATCCTTCCGTTTGCAATCCTGCTCGCAGTGCCTGTCGGTATTATGGGCAGTTTCCTCTTCGCGCAACTCTTTGGCTTGCAGAACAATATCTATCTTCAGACGGGTGTCGTCTTGCTCATCGGTCTGTTGTCGAAGACTGCCATCTTGCTGACGGAGTATGCCGTGAAACGGCGTGAGGCAGGCATGCGCATCACCCAGGCAGCTTTCTCTGCTGCCAAGGCCCGTCTGCGCCCGATCCTCATGACTGTCCTCGCCATGATCTTAGGTCTGTTGCCGTTGATGGCTGCTTCGGGAGTTGGAGCCAACGGAAGCCGATCTTTGGCATCGGGTGTCGTGGGTGGCATGCTGATAGGCAGTGTGGCGCTGCTCTTCCTTGTCCCCGCTTTCTTCGTCATCTTCCAATGGATGCAGGAGCACTGGATGCCCCGACGGCTCATTGATGTGCTGAGAACGCAGAAGATCACACCTTGATATCAAGGGTCGTACCCTCACCCTCTATAGAATGGACGGAAACTTTTCCGCCCATTTTTTCTATGATGGCTTTGGAGAGTGCCAGACCTACACCGTGACCTTTGATGCTGCGCGTGTTCTTGGCACGGAAGAAAGGTCTTAGTAAAAACGAGAATTTCCAAAAAACTGTCAGACTGTCTGGTTTTTCTACATAACACTCTGACAAACAGACAGTTGACTACCTGGCAACTGTCAGCCAATTGTCTGGATGGTTTGCTGATGAAAGGATTTGTCAGATGTGAGGAATTGCATACGTTGGCAGAATCCTGTAAAACAGGAATATGGGTATTACAACATTAACTTATTGGGAACTTGTCTGACAGCAGTTCTGCCCAACTGGGGCAAGCAGCGTGCCCAAGTGGGGCAAGCACGTTGCCCAACATGGGCAAGCACGTTGCCCCTATTGGGCAGAATTTATGCAAAGCGGTTGCCCAAAAAGTTGATGTCGCAATATCCATATTCTTGTCATCCGAATACCATTCGTCTGATTTCCTGTCGCCTGACAATTTTTATCTCGTATTCAAACCATCCAGACAATTTGCTGACAGTTGCCAGGTAGTCAACTATCTGTTTATCAGAATATTACCACGAAAAACCAGATGGTCTGACAGTTTTTTTGAAAATTCGTGATTTTACTAAAAATCAGCGTTATGGGCAAGGTTTTGCCCCATTTGTTTCAGAATATAGAATTTGGAATTATGTCACTGTCAAAGTCAGGATGAGGCAAATGTCTTGGCACATCGCCTTAAGACGGGGTTCATTTACCCATGTCATAAGTCACCTTACTCTCGTCCCACTTGTCTTTCGGCTGCTGGTCGCCCTTGGGATAACCTATAACGATGGTGCAGAAAGGAACGAGATTGGAAGGAAGACGGAGGAGCTGGCTCATCGCCTTGCAGCGCTCTTCCGACGGATAGGTGCCGGTCCAGACAGCACCCAGTCCCATGGCATGTGCCTGCAGCAGGATATTCTCTGTCACGGCAGAGAGGTCTTGTGGCCAGAAGCCGCGGAGCCCGTCTTCGTCTTCTTCATATTTACTCATGTCGCCGCACGGCACGATGGCGAGCGGTGCGTCTTTCGCCATAGAGGCATTGGGACACAGCCCGGCAATCTGCTGCAGCAAACTGCGGTCTCTCACCACCACAAGATGCCACGGCTGACGGTTCATTGCCGTTGGGGCAGCCATCCCGGCATGGAGCAGCGTGTCTATCTGTGAGTCGGAGATGCTGGTGTCGAGATATTCCCTCACCGACGACCGCGTCATGATGTTCTGATATACTTCGGCGGAGATGCCGCCGGTCTTCTCTACTGATTTCTCTTCCGACACCGTGGCAAGACGCACACTGACACAAAGGAGAGCGGCGGCAAGCACTACGTTGAGGAAGAATGATGATTTCATTTTCATATCTGTTTTTTGTTGACAAGTGGATTATTCTCCTTTCTGCGCCAATTTCAGCAATGTACCCATCGGACACACGAAACGACAATACGGACGCTGCACGAACAGCGACAGCACTACAAAAACACCGGCAATGATGATTACCGGCAGGGAAGCCTGATCCATGATGAAGGCAGAGAAGGGTTCGTAGTCGGTCCAGCCTGCCCATGCGCCACTCCACAAGAGCAACATGAGGACTGCCCACAGCAGTTGTCTGAACGTGTCGAGGAAGCGCAACGTGGCAGCGCCAATCTTCAATTTATGAGGGATTAGCTGACCGGCAACCTGTTGCAGCGAACCGAACGGACAGACATGGGCGCAATAGTAGCTCTTCTTGCCGAAAAGAGGATATACGAACGCCGTGACGATCATCACCACCGGAACGAGAGTCAGCCATAGGTTCATGCCATTGGCAAGGAATCCCATCAGCGAGGTGTACGAAAGGAAGCTGCCACACCAGAAACCGAGGACCACAACATTGAGCACCATCTGAACAAGCTGGTAACGGCGGTTCTTGACAAAGAGCGGCAGGATAGCGGCGAGTAGCACCACGATGAGAGCAGCCACATTCTTCAGCGACAACACATCAGCAAGGGCTGGACCACGGTCTGCCTCCTGCTTCTTAGCCACAAGCTGCAGTCCGCGCTGCATATTCGCTATTATGGCATGCGACGAATAAGTGGCTCCCGAAACGGCATCTACCTTCATCGCCAGGGCTTCACCTATGGTCTTGCCCTTCCACTTATCAAATAATGTGGCGGCATTGGCAAAGAAAGAGGGGGTCTCCTGATTGTCGAGAGCCCTGACGCTCTCCACCACACCGTCGCGGACGGTGATTTCAAGGGGCACGGTGCCGGCAAAGCCCTGGATGTCTTTGCCAAGGGATGCGGTGTTTACCACCATACTGCCGTCGTCAGCAGTGACGATCGGGCCTGCCGACAGACTGTCGGCAACTTCTGTCTTTTCACCGCCAAGCTGATTGCCCCAAATCTTGTTGCTGCGCAACACAGCTACCGAAAGGAGAATCATCAGACAAGTGAAAAGACTCAGAATCTGTTTTATCTTATTCATATTTTATTAAGTTGACGAGTTGACGAGTTGACGAGAAATCGAGTTGACAAAGGAAGTTGTCTTACAAGAAAGTCTGGACGAGACTCATCTATCCACACCGGTCTATCTATGACAGTAAACGTTTGCCAACTTATTATATTGTGACACGAGACATAAAAAAACGACGAAGAATCGGATTTTATATACCTTAAAACCATAATTCGCAATAGCCGCTATTGCTCTTTAAAAAGACAAACAAAATCCACTCTTCTACAAAACAAAATACAGGCAAGTTCTAATGACCATTGTGGGGTAAATCACAATCAGCGATTTGGGTCAAAGCATTTTTTTTCATAATTTTGCAACTATTCCCCACCCCACTCCGTCTAACTACTGAAACAAGACAAAACATCAACGAAACAAAAAACATAACGGATATGAAAAGAATTATAGCAACACTGATTATCGGCATGACATTGTCGGCTGCCCTCCCTACGATGGCAAGACACGGCAACAGGACAACGGCAACGAACTCCGTAGTAAGACACAAGAATGCTGACGCCGGCGCAAAGAAAGATTCCGCTACAGCAATCGTCGCATTCAGCGACACTACCGACACGGACGACCAGGATGCTGCTCCCGATTCCGTGATAAATTACACACAGATACACTCGAACATGTCGGATGTGGCGAAACAGATGTTCAAAGATGCGATTATACCTATAACGATAGTGTTCATCATCTGCTTCCTCGCTCCGGTGGCAATAATAGGCCTCGTCATCTATCTCATAGTGAAATCGCGCAACCAGAAACTGAAACTCGCGGAGATGGCGATAAAAAGCGGACAGCCGATACCCGACTTCGCGGCAAAGAACCAAGTTTCACGCAACGACTACCTGTGGTCGAAGGGCATAAAGAACATCTTCCTCGGCATCGGACTCACCGTGATGTACTTCATCCTCAACATCAATTTGCTGTGTGGCATCGGATTGCTCATCGCCATATACGGAGTGGGGCAGGCGATAATAGCCAAGACAACCGGCGGAGGAAACATCAATGGAAACTTCTCCCAGCAAAACTTCAACGACCAGAGACAGAACGCTCCTTATTCTGACAATGGCTATAACAATCCACAAAACGGATACAACCGGCAGAGCAACGACAACCGGCAAGGATATGACAACGGCACTACTCAGAATGCCAACGACGAGAACATAGGATAAAGATACAACAACCCAAAGGAAAGGACTCTGACATCATGCCTGAATTGATGAATGACATAAAGCTCGTCACCCAGGTGGCGGTATTTGGCAACAAGCGGGCTTTCGACTCGCTGTTGCGCAAATACCAGTCGCAAGTGCGCCGCTTCCTGCTCAGCCTCACGCTGGGCGACCGGCAGCTCGCCGACGACCTGGCACAGGATGCGTTCATCAAGGCGTATGCCAACATAGGGAAGTTCAGAGGTCTGTCATCATTCTCCACATGGCTGATGAGAATAGCCTACAACACCCATTACGACTATCGCCGCAGCCACCACCAGACGGAGGACATGGACACACCCTCTGTTGCGGCTCGCCATGCCGGCAATGACGACTGCACTTTGGGGATGGACATACTGAAGGCTCTCGCCACACTGAAACCTGACGAACGCACATGCATAACGCTGCAGCTCATCGACGGACAGCCGATTGACAAGATTGCCGCCATAACCGGCATACCGCAGGGCACAGTGAAATCCCACCTGCACAGAGGCAAGGAGAAACTCACCACATACTTAAAAGACAATGGATATGAAAGAAGATAAAGACGAATTGCTGAAACGCTTTTTCTCAACGGCAAACCAGACGGTGATTGCCGACGAGGGATTCTCTGACAGGGTGATGGAAGCCATCGAACCTGCGGCTGACAAGAGGCTGAGGAGAATCTCCAGGATATGGACGGCGGTATGCTGGACAGCGGGCATCGTCATCCTGATATACATCGACCTGATATCAAGCATCCACGAGTCTGCCACACACGTCTTTTGGAACTGCATAAGATGGATGACAGACATCATGCAGCAGTTTGATCCTGAACATGTCAACCCATTGGTCTTCACACTGCCACTTGTTGCCACAATGGTCGTAGCAATATGGTGTCTGGCAGAGAACAAGAAACTGTCTGAGATTTAAGGTCCAATCGGTCATTATGCCTTAATTGCCAATCTTTTCAGATGTCTATATTAGCAAATATCAAAACAACTGATATAAAAGGATTCATATCCTGAAATAAGAATAACATTCAAGACGATGAAGAAGATAATTATCACCGCAACGGTCATGTGTCTTTCTATATGTCTGTGGGCACAGGGAAACAAGGGAATAACCGCAAGCAGACTTGCCGAGGGCGACCTGCTCTTCTGTGTGGCAGAAAGCGGCAACAACATAACTGACGTGACTACGGGACTTGACGGCAGACAGATCGACCATGTGGCGATTTATCATAATGCCGGCGGAAAGGGATTTGCCCTTGAAGCCATACACAAGGGAGTGTGTCTCACTCCTATCGACAGCTTCATGGCGAGACGCCATGTGGTGGTGGTGGGACAACTGAAAGACACAGTCGGCGTGGCTCGCTCGGTGGAGAGGGCAATACAGTTTATCGGTACGCCATACGACTTCAATTTCATGCCGTCGGACAGTGCGATGTATTGCAGCGAACTGGTGCAGAAATGCTACAGGAGCAGGGATGGCGAACTGGTGTTCAAACCGATTCCGATGTCGTTTCATGACAAGACGGGCACAATAACCGCCTATTGGAGGGATTATTATGCCCGTCAGGGATTGAAGGTGCCAGAAGGCGAACCGGGAAGCAATCCCGGCGACTTGTCGAGAAGCGACAAGATCGTCATTCTGGGCGAACTTCGGAAATAGGGTCGTTATACTACAGATTGACGTTCACCGCTACGCCGGCCATCACCCATGCACCTGGCTGGGGAATAGATCCGAAGTCGTAGTATTTCTTGGCAAACACGTTGTTTGCCTCTACATAAGCCTTATACCATTTGTCATTCCATGCCAGACGCACGTCGGTGACGGCATACGGCTGGTAGTGCTTCACTACGGCATTGCCTGAAGCATCGGTGGCGGTGAACTTGCCGTCGCGCTTCTGGAAACGGTATTTCACCGTCAGGTCGAGGTTGCGCCAAAGGTTGAGGTCGAGGTTTGCGATGAACTTATGACGCAGATACTCCAGTGTGGAACGGCTCTGGATATTGGCAGGCTCGTCCTTGTCTTGTGAGAGGTAGGTGTACTGCAGCGTGAGGTTCTTCACCACATGCTGAGCCGGGATGAGACGCAGGAAGTTGAGACCGACTTGTGCCTCGGTGCCTATGGTGTTTACCTTGGTGAAGTTCACCGACTTCCACACTGCCTCGTCGCCTTCGCTGCTGTCCCAGATCCAGTCTATCATGTTCTTGCAGCGGTTGTGGAACACGCTTGCGCTTGCCGTGATGCCGGCGCTGAGATATTTCACTCCGCCCTCAAAGGCTTGCAGTTCCTCCGGTTTCAGATGTTTGTCTGCCTTGTGGCCGCCTACGGAATAATATAGCTCCGTTGCCGACGGCATGCGCAGCGACGTGTTGTATGAAGCATAGAACTTCACGTGGTCGCCGATGCGATAGCTGGCGTCAACGCCTGGATAGAGGCGCATGTTCATGTTGCTCCATGAGTTTTTCACTGCCACCAGTCCAGCCGAGAGGGTAAACCTTTCGAGCAGGATGTTGTGCTCCAGGGCGAAACTGATGTTCGTACGGTTCAGACCGTTGGTATAGTCGCGGTCGGTCTTGTGCACATGCTTGGGCTTGTCGAGCGGTTCGCCGAGCGTGGTACTCACGAGGTCTTCGTTGCGCAGCTCTGCCGAGATGGCGGTGCGGCCGAACGCCCAGTCGAAATAGGAGTTGAGGTTCACACCATAGACATCGGTGCGGTGATAATTGTAGGGAACTCCGTATGACAGTCCCTCTGGTTTTTTGCCGTCGTGACCGCGGAACCATTCAAAGCGGTCCATGTTTCTGTTCCAATATATAGAAGGTTTGAGGTGGAACTTGCCTCGCTTCGTCTCCGCCTGCACGGCGGTATACGTCTTGAAGGTATGCTCAAACTGATTGTCGGAGCCAGTGCCATAGAAGGTGTTAGAACCAAAATCGCGGGAACTCAGTCCTGCATGCCAGTCCACCTTGATGTCGCTGTCCTCATAGCCGCCCTGATAGAAAGCCTTTCCGCCATAGAAATCGCCGTTGAGCTTTCCAGCCTTGCTGCGGCTGTAGCCGTCGGAACGGGTATAGCTTCCTGAAACGCGGTTGGTCCACTTGCCCGACGAGAGGTTGAGAGAGGCTCCACCGCTGAGGTAGCCGTAGCTTCCGCCGTCAATGTGGGCGGAAACGTTGCTCGTCTTCTCTTTCTTCGTCACGATGTTGATGGCTCCGAGCAGCGACGAGGTGCCGAACACTCTCCCGGCAGGTCCCTCGAGCACTTCAATGCGCTCTATGTCTGCCACATCCACCGGGAAATCGAAGGCGTTGTGTCCCGTCTGCGGGTCGCAGATGTTTATGCCATTGAGGAGAACTGTGATTTGCTCGTAGTTTCCGCCGCGGATACTGATATCGGTCTGCGCTCCAATCGGACCGCGCTGCCTCACATCCACGCTGGCGATGTATTTCAGCAAATCGTTAACACTTTGCACTGGCGCACATTGAATTTCCTTGCTGTCCAGTACAGTTACCATTCTCGCCGCCTGACTTCTGGTCAGCGGCGCTCGTGAGCCCGTTACGCTCACTTCGTTCAGCATCACATCGCTCTGGGTGGAAAGGGTGTCAGGACGAAGCTCCTTGGTGCTCACTCCCTCTGCCTTGGCATGAGAGACTGTAGCAACGCTCAGAGTGCCGATGAGCACCACCTTGCCCAGGCATGCAAAAAGTGCGTAGCCCTTGTGGGAGAAGCGTTTGAACTTCATTGGCTCGCACGATGCCATTGGTCTGTTGTACATAAAAATATAAAGTAAATTATTAAAAAACGGTTGCAAAGATACTAATTCGCCGCTACAACTCCTTGCTTTTTAAAAATAATAATGTAAATTTGCACACGATTTTTATCAATTCTATTAATTATGGACGATTATCACGCGGAAAATAAAGACTTGTAGGCGCAGGGACGGCAACGGCTCTCTCAGCAGAGACTCCTGCGCTTGATTGTTTACCAAGTGGAGGATTTATCGATGAGAACATACTGGAACTATACCGAAGGCCTGAAGGCCATCAAAGAATGGGAGCCCAACTGCTGGATACAAGTAACATGTCCAAGTGAGGAAGATCAGCAGATGCTGATCGACCGTTTCAACATTCCCGACTATTTCATATCAGACATCAGCGATACCGACGAGCGTGCCCGCTATGAGTACGACGACGGATGGATGCTTATCATCCTGCGTATTCCATACGTAAAGGAGATACGTTCGCGCACGCCATACACCACAGTGCCGTTGGGTATCATACACAAGCGCGATGTCACTATAACCGTGTGCTTCTATGAAACGAACATGATGATAGACTTCGTGAGCTATCAGCAGAAGAGAAGCGAGGGATTCACCGACTATGTTGACATGATTTTCCGTCTCTTCCTGTCATCGGCGGTGTGGTATCTGAAACGACTGAAGCAGATAAACAGCCTTATTGAGAAAGCCAAGAGAAACCTCGACAGAGAGGTGAACAACGAGTCGCTGATCGGACTGTCGAGACTGCAGGACTCGCTGACATACTTCCAGACATCAATCCGCGGAAACGAGAACCTGCTCGCCAAACTGAAGTTCAAACTGCAGGTGGACGAGTTGGACGCCGACCTCATCGAGGACGTGAACATCGAGATGAGCCAGGCGCGGGAAACGACGAGCATATATTCCGACATTCTGGAATCAACGATGGACACATATTCGAGCATCATCAACAACAACATGAACACCGTGATGCGTACGCTCACCTCGGTCAGCATCATCCTGATGTTCCCTACGCTCATCGCCAGTTTGCTGGGTATGAACCTCATAAACGGAATGGAAAACAACAAATACGGATTCCTCATAGCCCTCGTCGCATCTGTCATGATATCAGGAGTTTCATGGTGGATATTCCGCCATAAACGTCTTATTTAACAACGAAATATTAAAAATCATTACATAAATTAGGAAGTTACAATCTTTTTAAGTAAGTTTGCAATTCATTTTAGAGCGGTAATTGCATATCAACGGCTATAACAATTAGTATTATAATACCTTATTATATATTATAAGAGCCGAAGCATGGACCAAGGAAAAAGGCTACATGAAGCACTTTCCTGCCGCAAGTGTATTTTTATGGAACCCCAATCACAAATTTAAAACGTGAAGTAATGGACTCTCAAGAAAAATCTCTCGAACAGACAATGGAAAACGAGAAGAATGTAGAAGTAACTCCAAATGAGGCAACAGCCCAGAAGGAGCAGGTGGAAACAACCGACAACGCTGCCGAGGCAGAAAATGCCAGCGGACAGAGAAAAGTCTACAAGACCAAAGCGGAGGTTGTGGAAAGAATCAAAGAGATAGCTCATGCGGAGGAAATTCCGCAGAAGGATGAGGTGGATTATCTCAAAACCGTATTCTACAAGCTTCATTTCGCTGAGAGAGAAGCTGACATGAAGGCATATTTGGACGCTGGCGGTGACCCGGCAGCTTATCAGGTGAAACCCGACGAGAACGAGAACGCGTTCAAGGCCGAAATGACTATCATCAAGGAAAGAAGAGCTAAACAGTTTGAGGAACAGGAAAAGCTCAAGCAGGAAAACCTCAAGAAGAAGCTCGACATCATAGAGAAAATCAAGAATATGGCAACCTCGCCGGAGGAAGCCAACAAGTCATACCAGGAATTCAAACAGCTCCAGCAGGAATGGAAGGAAATCAAGATGGTGCCTGCTGAAAACGCCAACGAGCTCTGGAGAAACTATCAGCTCTACGTGGAACAGTTCTACGACCTGCTGAAGCTCAACAGCGAAGCCCGCGAATATGACTTCAAGAAGAACCTGGAGATAAAGACAAAACTCTGTGAGGCTGCTGAAAAGCTTGCCGACGAAGACGACGTGATAAGCGCATTCCACCAGCTGCAGGAGCTGCACCAGGAATACCGCGAGAGCGGACCTGTGGCAAAGGAGCTGAGAGAGGGCATCTGGGCTCGCTTCAAGGCTGCATCTACAGTGATAAACAAGAAGCACCAGCAGCACTTTGAGGACATACGCGCCAAAGAGGAAGACAACCTCAACAAGAAGACTGAACTCTGCGAGAAGGTGGAGGCTATTGCCAAGGAGGAGAACAAGACTTCTGCCGACTGGGAGAACCACACCAAGCAGATCATCGAGATACAGACAGAATGGAAGACCATCGGATTTGCACCTCAGAAGATGAACGTGAAGATCTTTGAGCGCTTCCGTGCTGCTTGCGATGATTTCTTCGGACGCAAGTCGGCTTACTTCACACAGATGAAGAAGGAATTCACCGAGAACGCCGAGAAGAAGAAGGCTCTCGTGGAGAAGGCACAGGCTCTGAAAGACAGCACTGAATGGAAGGCTACAAGCGACAAGCTCATCGCTCTGCAGAAGGAATGGAAAACTATCGGAATGGTACCGAAGAAATACGGCGACCAGTTATGGAATGACTTCCTCGCAGCATGCAACCACTTCTTTGAAGCACGCAACGCCGCCAATGCCGGAGCACGCAATGAGGAGCACGCAAACCTGGACAAGAAGAAAGCCGTGGTGGAGAAACTGAAGGCTCTGCTCGAAAACCCTGTCGACGACACACAGGCTGAGGTTCGCAAACTGACTGAAGAGTATAACAGCATCGGTCACGTGCCATACAAGGAGAAGGACAAGATCTTCAACGAATACCACGAGGTGCTCGACAAGATTTTCAAGGAACTGAACATCTCTACAGCCCGTCGCCGCCTGAACAACTTCAAGACAAACCTGAAGAATGTGGCTAAGCGTGGCGAGGATGCTCTCGACAATGAGCGCACAAGACTGCAGCGCCGTGCCGAACAGATGAAGCAGGAGATACAGACCTATGAGAACAACCTCGGTTTCCTCAACGCTTCAAGCAAGAAGGGCAACAGCCTCATCGACGAGATGAACCGCAAGGTGCAGAAGCTGAAGGACGATCTGGAACTCATCAAGCAGAAAATCAAGGCCATCGACTCTGAAGAGAAATAAAAGAGAAGAATACAAGCTAAATAAAACATCCCAGCCAAGCACAAACGACTTCGGTTGGGATTTTTTCATGAATTATCCATATTAACTAAATCAATACAACCATGAACAAACTTATTTTAGCGACTCTCCTTGGCGCCTACGGCCTTGCAGCACAGGCTCAGGACAACCCGCTATGGATGCGCCACCCGGCAATCTCGCCCAACGGCAAGACTATCGCCTTCTCATACCAAGGCGATATCTTCACCGTTCCGTCAAGCGGTGGCACGGCGAAACAGATTACCTCCAATGCGGCTTTCGACTCCTACCCAGTGTGGAGTCCCGACGGCAACCACATCGCCTTCGCCTCTAATCGAGAAGGAAGCATTGACGTGTGGGTAATGGATGCCAACGGCGGTATTCCCAAACGCGTCACGACCAACAGTGGCAGCGAATATCCTCTGAGATGGAAAGACAACTCTACCATCATGTTCAAGGCTTCTATCATGCCAACAGCCAAGTCTATCATCTTCGCAGGCTCCTACCCTCAGGTATACACTGTAGGAATGGATGGCGGACGTCCGAAACTGTTTTCCGACATCACCATGGATGCCCTCGACATCAACGCCTCCGGAGATGTGCTCTACATCGACCGCAAGGGCTATGAGGACGAATGGCGCAAGCACCACCGCTCGCCTATCACTCGCGACGTATGGCTCAAGAGCGGCGACTCGTTCAGGAAGCTGACTACATTCGACGGTGAGGACCGCGACCCTGTGTGGTCTGCCGACGGCAAGTCGTTCTACTATCTGAGCGAACAAAGCGGCACTCTGAATGTTTACCACCGCACTCTCGACGGCAAGGAGACACAGATAACCAATCATGAGAAGAATCCGGTGCGCTTTCTTTCGGCAGCCACCGACGGCACTTTGTGTTATGGCTACGACGGTGAGATCTATACCGTGCGCAAAGGCGGACAGCCACAAAAGACTGCCATCAGGATTGCCGCCGACACCGAGGGAAAGGAGCTTATACGCCAAATCAGAAACTCTGGAGCATACAACATCAAACTGTCGCCTAACGGAAAGGAAATCGGTTTCGTCATGCATGGCGATGTTTATGTAACATCCATAGAATACCGCACCACAAAGCAGATTACGAACACTCCTGAGCAGGAACGCTACATCGACTTCTCGCCAGACGGCCGCACTATAATCTATGATTCGGAGCGCAATGGTGTGTGGCAGATCTATGCCACTACAATGAAGAACAAGGATGAGAAGCAGTTCGCTTACGCTACTGAACTCGTGGAAGAACGTCTGACACAATCCGACCAGACTTCATTCCAACCTAAATTCAGTCCCGACGGCAAGCAGATTGCCTTCTGGGAAAACCGTGGAACCCTGCGCGTCATGGATGCCAAAGGCAAGAATGTGAAGACGGCGATGGACGGCAAGTTCGTTTATTCTTACAGCGACGGCGACATCGACTTCACATGGAGCCCCGACAGCAAATGGCTGCTCTCTTCATACATCGGTGTGGGCGGATGGAACAATTCAGACATCGCTTTGGTAAATGCTTCCGGCAACGGCGAGATTCACAACCTCACCGAGAGCGGATACAACGAAAGCAATGCCAAATGGGTGCTCGACGGAAAGGCGATGCTGTTCTGCAGCGACCGTGCCGGCTACCGCAGCCATGGCAGCTGGGGCGCTGAATACGATGCCTATCTCATGTTCTTCGACCTTGAAGCCTACGAACGCTACCGCATGAATAAGGAAGAGCGTGCGCTGGCAAAGGAAAACATGACCGAAAAGGAGAAGAAGAAAGAGGAGAAGAAGGAAGAAAAGGAAAAGAAGGAAATGGAGAAACCGGAGGCAAAGGAAATGGAGCCTCTGAAATTCGACCTCGAAAACTGTCGTGACCGCATCGTACGACTCACCGTCACTCCTTCGTTCCTCGGCGACATCCTGCTCGACAAGGATGGCGAGAACATCTACTACAATGTGGCGTTTGAGAAAGGCATGGACCTATGGCACCGCGACCTGATGACCGGAAACACGGAGCTGCTGATAAAGAACGTGGGCAATGGAGAAATGATGTTCGACAAGCCTTATAAGGAAATCTATCTCGCTGCCGACGGAGGCATCAAGAAGGTGACGCCACAGAGCAAAGCCGTGAAGAACATAGAGTTTGAGGCTCAGTTCAACTACCAGCCATACAAGGAGCGCGCATATATGTTCGACCACGTTTGGCGACAGGTGAAAGACAAGTTCTATGACAAGAACATTCATGGAGTTGACTGGGAGGGCTACCGCAAGACTTACGAACGCTTCCTGCCTTATATCAACAACAATCACGACTTCCAGGAGATGCTGAGCGAAATGCTCGGTGAGCTGAACGCCTCGCATACCGGTGCAAGATACTCCGGCTCATGGGCTTCATTGCAGACTGCAAGTCTCGGTCTCTTCTTCGACGAGGACTATACCGGCGACGGACTGAAGATTGCCGAAGTGATAAAGGGCAGCGAAATAGCCTGCAAGCAGACTGACGTGAAGTCCGGATGCATCATAGAGAAGATTGACGGCACGGAAATCAAGGCCGGCATGGACTACTTCCCGCTGCTCGACGGCAAAATCGGCAAACCAGTACGCCTGACAATCCGCCCGAAGAGCGGACGCTCATTCGATGTAACGACAAAGGGAATGTCGATGAACGCCGTTGACGACCTGCTCTACAAGCGTTGGGTTGACCGCAACCGCCAGCTGGTAGACAGTCTGTCGGGTGGTCGCCTCGCCTACGTACACGTAAGAGCGATGAACAGCGAGAGCTTCCGCACCGTATACCGCGAGCTCCTGAGCGACAAGAACCGCAACCGTGAGGCTGTCATCGTTGACGACCGTCACAATGGTGGAGGATGGCTGCACGACGACCTGTGTACTCTGCTCAACGGCAAGGAATACCAGAATTTCATGCCACGAGGCAACTATATCGGCCGCGACCCGTTCAACAAGTGGACAAAACCTTCGTGTGTGCTCATCTGCGAAGACGACTACAGCAACGGCCACGGATTCCCTATGGTATACAAGACTCTCGGCATCGGCAAGCTCATCGGTACTCCAGTGGCAGGCACAATGACTGCCGTATGGTGGGAGACGATGATCGACAACACCATGGTATTCGGAATTCCGCAGGTGGGATGTATGACTCTCGACGGAAAATATGCAGAGAACACTCAGCTGAACCCTGACATCACCGTATATAACACACCGGAGGATTTCCTCAACGGCAATGACCGACAGCTGAAAGCAGCCATAGAGGAAATGATGAAGCAGATCGGCGAAAAGAAATAAGACTATATCCCCAACGGCAATCAGGCCGCGATAAAAATAGGGGTTAATCATTAGAATAGGAGGAAAAAAGAAATGGTTTTCCTCCTATTTCCTTTTGCCGCAAATCTGTCGACGGGTACTGCTCCAGAATTTCAACTCAAATCAGTCATCAGGGACTGCAAGCAGTTATAAAATACTACCATTGAACGGTCTAATGACCGTTTTGGGTTCAAGGAAACAGACATGACAAACTTAAATACACATACAACAATGACGAAACGCATTTGCGACTTCATCGCAAAGAATATGGGACTGATAGTACTCGCCATCGGAGTGCTCTCGGTTGTTTTCCCAACCCCGCTCGGCAGCATCGACACGATATGGATAAATCCGCTGTTGGGAGTGGTGATGTTCGGCATGGGACTGACGCTGAACCCTACCGACTTCAGGATTGTGTTCAGCCGACCTAAGGATGTCATCATCGGATGTCTGGCTCAGTTCACCATCATGCCGATAACGGCATGGCTCCTCACTCATCTGTTCCAAATGCCAGAGGACTTGGCGCTGGGGGTGATCCTCGTCGGCTGCTGTCCCGGCGGCACGGCATCTAACGTGATAACATATCTGGCGAAAGGCGACCTCGCCCTGTCTGTAGGAATGACGGCGACGTCTACCCTACTCGCTCCTTTTCTCACTCCGATAATAACATGGCTTCTTGCCGGCACCTTCGTTCATGTGGATGCCGTGAGCATGTTTTTCTCCATTCTACAGGTTGTCATCCTGCCCATACTTGTGGGCTTCATGATACAACGGTATATGCCAGAGTTTACAAAGCGGGCGGTGGCTTACCTGCCGGCATTCTCGTCGTTGACAATAGTGTTGCTCGTTGGTATCATCGTTGCACACAACGCCGGGAAACTGCTCACCTGCGGACTTCTCGTGATGCTCGTAGTGATGCTCCACAACATCTGCGGACTGACCTTGGGCTACGGCATCGGCAGACTGCTCCGACTGGAGCACAAGAAGTGTGTAGCCATCTCCATAGAGGTGGGTATGCAGAACTCCGGCCTCGCCAGTTCACTCGCCACCCTTCATTTCACCGCCTACCCTCTCGCCACTATCCCTGGCGCCGTATTCAGCGTATGGCACAATATCAGCGGAGCGATAATGGCACGGGTATATGACAGAAACGAGAGATAAGAAACCAAAAGACCGCAAGCTGTTGTAAAGCTAATACATTACAAAAGCCTATGTCACGCGTCCTCATTATATAACAAAAACGAGGAAACTACTCTAATGATGATCATCATATCGAAAAAGAGATTGGCAGCGGCGATTGCGATGCTTTGTGCTCTGATTTCCACCGCACAGGGCAATGCTGCAAACAAGATAAAGACAGACTACAAGCCCCAGGACTATGTGTGGACCTCACAGAGCGAGAACTCCGCAGGGTCGATGCCCTGCGGCGGACATGATGTGGGGATGAACGTGTGGGTGGAGAACGGTGATGTGCTGTTCTATCTTTCGAAGAGCGGGATGCTCGACGAAAACAACACCCTGCTCAAAGCAGGTCGCTTCCGCTTGAAAATCGACGGACAGCCGTTCAGCGGCAACAGTTTCGAACAAAGGCTATCGCTCGACGACGGCGCCATATATATCAAAGGCGACGGTACAAAGATAAGAATCTGGGCGGATGTGTATCAGCCGAAAGTGTTCGTGGAAATCATTTCCGCACAAAAGCGAAACGCCACGCTGAGCTATGAGTCGTGGAGATACAAAGACAGACTGGTCACCAAGGCGGAATGCCAGCAGGGATCATACAAATGGAACATACCGAAAGACTGCACCACCTTTGCCGACTCCATAAAAGCAGGAAAGAGCACGCTGGACTTCTGGCACACAAACCGCAACAACACCGTATTCGACTATACCGTGGAGAGGGAAGGACTGTCGGAAATAAAGGATGAACTATATAATCCTATCGGCGGACTGAAATTCGGCGGAAACATCACGATGCCCGGCTTCAAGTTCACCGGCACGTCTACCGGCACCTATGCCTCCACAGATTTCAAGGCATGGAACTATACTGCCACAGATATCAGACAAGCCACCGTCAGCATCGACCTTTATACCGGAGATACGATAGTCAAGCCTCTGTCGGCAACGAAATCAAAGACACAGAGCGCAAAGTGGTGGCACCAGTTCTGGCAGCGCAGCCATATCATTGCCGAAGGCGAAGCTGCACGCATGGCTCGCAACTACGAACTCTTCCGCTACATGCTGGGATGCAATGCCTACAGCGAATATCCCACGAAATTCAACGGTTCGCTATTCACCTTCGACCCCGTCTTCGCCGATCCTAAATGCCCCTTCACTCCCGACTTCCGCAAATGGGGCGGCGGCACCATGACGGCACAGAACCAGCGTCTCGTATACTGGCCCATGCTCAAGAGCGGCGACACGGACATGATGGCGGCACAGTTTGACACATATCTGCGGATGCTGCCAAACGCCACACGGCGCACCCGTTTCTATTGGGGACACGACGGAGCTTCGTTCGCAGAGCAGATAGAGAACTGCGGACTGCCCAACCCCACAGAATACGGCAAGCACAAACCCGGCGACGACCCGGGAATGGAACGCAACGCATGGCTGGAATACCAATGGGACACAGCATTGGAGTTCTGCTCGATGATGATGCTGGCGCATGAATACAGCGGCATGGACATCACGAAATATGAACCAATAATACGACAGACACTCACTTTCTTCGACGAGCACTACCAGTATATAGCCAAGAAGCTCGGGGTGAAACCTCTCACTGGCGACGGCAAACTGATGTTATACCCATCTTCGGGCTGCGAGACCTACAAGATGGCATACAACCCGTCGAGCGTCGTGGCCGCCCTGCAGACAGTCGCCCGACAATGGACTGAATACAAGGGCGACAGCCTCAACGGCATAATGAAACGCATTCCCGAAATACCGCTACACACCATCAGCGGCGACACCTGCATCGCCCCGGCTATAGTATGGGCAAGGATACAGAACATTGAGACACCTCAGCTATATCCCGTATTTCCATGGAGGATATACTGCATGGGCAGAGACTATCTGAATATCGGCCGCAACACATATCTGAAAGATCCTCACGCTGTGGAAATGAGAGCCACCAAGGGATGGAAACAGGACAATATCTGGGCTGCCTGTCTGGGACTGACTGACGAGGCATTACGCCTGAACAGCGAGAAGCTCACCGACGGACCTTACCGCTTTCCTGCCTTCTGGGATCCCGGCTACGACTGGGCTCCCGACTGCAACAAGGGCGGAGCATCGATGATTGGTCTGCAGGAAATGCTGCTACAGGAGAAGCCGGACGGCGAACTGCTGTTCTTCCCGGCATGGCCACGAGACATAAACGCCAGATTCAGACTGAAAGCCACTGGTGGACGCACCGTAGAGGCTGAAATCAGAAACGGGAAGATTGAGAACAAAAAAGTATGGAAAGATTGAATAATCCAAGGTAAATGAGAAAGACCACTATAGCAACACTTCTGGCATTGGCAGCCCTTTCGGCAGAAGCCAAGATAACGATAACCGGAACATCATGCAACTATCAGAGGGAACTGGCTGTCAGCCAGGGCGATGTAAGATTCGGTTGGAAGATGACGTCAGATGCCGTCAACGACCGTCAGAAAGCCTATCAGATAATCATCACCGAGAGCGTTACGGGCAAGACCGTATATGACTCCGGCAAAAGGAAATCTGCCGAAAGCCAGAACATCACCACACCTGATTTGCCGGCAAACAGACACGGATACGAATGGCAGGTGAGGGTATGGGACAAAGACGGGAAGCCTTCGGAATGGAGCGCAAGACAGAAGATACGCATCGCTCCAGCTTCTGCCGACCTGTCTGCCGGCGGCATCTCTCCAAGATGGATTGGCGCCATAACCAAAGCCGACGCCCGTCTGCCGGAGGGCAGATTCTCTAACGCGGAATTCAAGAAAGACTATTTCAAGGAGAAATGGAACGCCGTAGACTCTCTTTCGGCAAGGAGCATAATCATGAGGAAGGGATTCTCCAACGACGGCAGGACGGTGACCGATGCCGTGGCATACGTCAGCGGCATGGGCCACTACGAGATGCGCATCAACGGCAAGAAGGTGGGCGACAGCGAATTTGCACCGCTATGGAGCGAATACTCCAAGACCGTTTATTACAATACCTACGACGTGACTTCACTGCTCACCGGAGGTCACAATGCCATAAGCCTTCTGCTCGGCAACGGATTCTTCAACGTGCAGCGTGGCAACAGATACAGCAAGCTGATGACCAGCTTCGGTGCGCCGCAGATGATACTGCGACTGGAGATAAACTACAGCGACGGCACAAGTCAGACGATTGTCAGCGACGGGTCGTGGAAATATGCCCTCAGCCCCATTACCTTCAACAGTATCTACGGCGGAGAATCGTTCGACGCCAGACTGACACAGAGTGGGTTCGACCTCGCCCACTTCGACGACACGGAATGGAAAGACGCCGTGCTGACGGAGGGAACGGACGGAAAACTCATTCCCCAGACGGCACCGCCTGTGAAGATTATGGAGCGTTTCGCCATCAAGGAGTGGCATTATCTGCCTCTAGACTCCGTAGCACCGGCATCGGCAAAGACCAAGCGCAGCGTCTCTCCTCACACCTTCATTGCTGACATGGGACAGAACCTTGCGGGATTTCCTGAAATCAGAGTGAAGGGAAGACCTGGACAGAAAGTGACGATGCTCGTGTCGGAGAATCTGAACAGGCAGGGTGTGTGCGACCAGCGACAGACGGGCCGCCAGCATTACTACGAATACACTATCGGCAGCGACACCACAGAGACATGGCATCCGCACTTCTCTTATTATGGTTTCAGATACATACAGGTGGAGGATGCCGTGCTCGAGGGTGAACCTAATCCTGACAACCTGCCGGTGATTGCCGACCTCAAGAGCTGCTTCATATACAACTCTGCCGAAGAGGGTTCAGAGTTCGAATGTTCCAACCCGCTGTTCACACAGACCCACCGTCTGATAGAGCGTGCCGAAAGGAGCAATATGCAGGGTGTGCTGACGGACTGTCCGCACCGCGAAAAACTGGGATGGCTGGAGCAGGACCACCTCGTGGGACCGAGTCTCTTCTACAACTACGACATGACGACGCTGACCCCGAAGATAATACGCGACATCACGGATACGCAGAAGACTGACGGAATGGTGCCTACCACGGCACCGCAATATGTGTCGTTCGGAAACCTCTTCGACGACTCACCTGAATGGGGAAGCACTCTGCTGATAATGCCGTTCATGTATTATGAGCAGTATGGCGACAACTCCATCATCACCCGCAACTACGAGGCCATGCGCCGCTATGTGGACTATCTCACGGGGCGCGCAAAAGACGGTATCGTGAGCCACGGACTGGGCGACTGGTACGACGTGGTGGAGGGCAAAGCCGGATTCTGCCATAACACACCGATACCACTCGTTGCCTCGGCTCACTATATCCTCGACCTGCAGCTGCTGACAAAGGCTGCCAGGATGACCGGAAACAAGGCTGACGTGGAGAAATACTCCAGGATACGCGACTATGCCGTGGAAGCATTCAACCGGGAATTCTATAAGGCTGACTCCTGCTATTATGGTTCCGGCAGCCAGACATCAAACGCCCTGCCGCTCTTCCTCGGCATAACGGGAAAGAACAAGGCGGCGGTGCTGCAGTCGCTGATTTCTGACATCGAGAAGCACGGCAACAGATTGACGACCGGCGATGTGGGCAACAGATACCTGTTTATGACACTGGCTGCCAACGGCAAGGACGAACTGCTATACAAGATGCTCAACCACTACGACACTCCGGGCTATGGTTTCCAGATAAAACAGGGAGCCACGACGCTCACAGAACAATGGGACCCTCGCCAGGGATCATCGTGGAACCACTTCATGATGGGGCAGATTGACGAATGGCTGTTCAAGGAGATTGCCGGCATACGTAACATGCCTGGCACCAATGGCATGCGCCACCTTCTCATCTCCCCCACCCTGCCCGGCGACCTGACATACGTGAAGGCTCACACCACGACGCTCTACGGCAAGGTTTCCGTATACTGCTCCGCCGACACCATCACCGTAGAAATCCCCGTAGGCTGCGACGCCACCATACAGCTCGCCAACGGATTCAAGAAAAAGGTGGGCAGCGGCAAGCATTCGTTCGGATTATAAGAAAGTGATACTATAGACAGACTATTGATTTTCTTAGTCCAACTCATCAACTGTATACCCCCCCAAAACGGTCATTAGGCCGTTAGATGTAGTATTTTATGACCGATTTGGGATAAAAACTGACGGAACCGGATGTCTCCAGGGAAAGGAGAAGCATCTGGTTCCGTCATTATTTTTGCCTGTCTGACGAAAGGGGCCCAACAGGGAGCGTAAACTCCACCGTCAGTAAAACGTAACAATAAAAAATAATTAAAAAATTAAATATCGTCAGAAGCATATAATTTGGATAGCAGACCCGGTTTCCTATCGAAGAACTTGTCGATGCGGAAGAACCGTATTCCACTTTGTCGCTGCGTCCTCAAGAGAATCATGCGCAAGCACGATACACTCCAGCCAACTCATGCGACAAATGTTCCGAACAGACCACGGAGCTGCTTTGCATCCATTTGACTCTGAAAGAATGTCCACAGCCAACGCTGCTTCTACACTCTTCAGACATACTGCCACGACAGGCGGGGTCCCTGGCGCGCCTGAAGAAACTCTTGCCTGCGAGATGGGAATAATGGCCGTCAGAAATCTTTTCGTCGGGCAGCATCATCTTCAAACCGCAGATCCGCAGCACCTTCTTATAGAAGACACTGAGAATTTCTCCTGCTAAACCTCGCGACAAAGCACTCGGTCTTAGCAAAATTAAGGTTTTTTCTAATGCCATAGATTTAAAGTTTACTAGAATTAAAGTTATATCTATTTTTTATATACTAAATTAAGATACTAAGTCATTCGGGGTGTAAAGGTAAGAAAAATTATCCAAACAATATCGTTTATAGAACAAAAATGCCTCTGTTAGCGAAAAAAAACATATATTTGCAGTATTCCATGCCGTAAGACAAGGCATAAATACGGTATCACACACAGTAAGCTGCCGACTCCGAAGAGCGAAAGGAAACGCCAGACAGGAGCTTTCACTACGGCAGCAAGACAACCACCAAACGGTCATTAGGCCGTTAAGGTATATTTTTAATAACTGCTTGCAGTCCCTAATGACCGATTTAGGATAAAAGAACTTCACGACAATATGAAAGACAATCACAGTTTTCCCAACAGAAGACCATCCACCATCACTACGGCAGCAACGTTTGTTGCCATATGCCTCGCCACTGGATTTGCCTATGCAAAGCAGACAACAAACCTGACGGACGACGCACGACAGACAACATCCGTAGAAACGACAAACCTGACTGACGGCAACCGACAGACAACATCCATAACGGAAAAAGACCAAAGGCCCGGAGGAGAGAGAACAGCCCTAAAGAACTGGGAGGCTGGCAAGACGATAAGCAGTCTGACGCTGCGAGGCTACGACCTGAATAAATGTTTCATGAGCGAGCCCATTCCAGACCGCGTTTTCGAAAGGATGCAGGGCAAATCATATAAGAAAGGCTGCACGGTGAGCCGTGAGTCGCTGCGCTACGTGAAGGTGCTGCATTGGAACGACAAGGGCAAGATTTGTCTGGGAGAACTGGTGTGCCACAAGAGCATCGCCAACGACTTGGTGGAAATCTTCGAGACACTCTTCGCCAAGAAATATCCCATAGAGAGGATGGTGCTCATAGACAACTATGACGCTGACGACCTGAAGTCGATGGAGGCAAACAACACGTCGTGTTTCAATTTCAGATATGTGGCCGGCACGAAGGTGCCTTCAAACCACAGCTACGGCAAGGCAATCGACCTGAACCCTCTGTATAATCCATACGTGAGGAAGGGGGCGAACGGGAAGATAACGGTAAGTCCTCTGAGCGCACGGCGATATGCCGACCGCTCAAAGGACTTCAAATATAAGATTGACCGCAACGACCTTGCCTACAAGGAATTCAGGAAGCGTGGCTTCACATGGGGAGGCGGATGGAAGCGGTCGCAGGATTACCAGCATTTCGAAAAGAAATAGTCTGAAAGACTAAGGGCATGCAGCATGAAAGCATGTGACAATAAAGCCCCGTCTGGTGGTTATCTCTCCGTTCCCAATCCGTCAACGATGCTGTCGGCAAGACTGATGTTCGGCACATGAATCCTGTCGCACCCCAGTGCCTCGGCAGCAGCCACATAGATGTCGGCAGCCGGAATGATTACGTCGGCACGGTCGGTCTTCAGTCCATATTGCTCTATGCGCTCCTCGATGCTGAGTTTGCTGAGTTTGTCGCGCATGTCCTTTATCTCGCTCACGAGAATCTCCTTCGGGTCTTTCTTCTGATGTGTGAGTTTGAAGAGTTTGTTGATGTTTCCTCCCGAACCGATTATCCGGATATCCGGAATCTCCTTGGCATATAGCGAGAGGTCTGTCGTCATCTCGTCGATGTCAGCCTGCGACACCTTTCCGCTGAGCATTCTCAGCGTACCGATGTTGTACGACCGGCTGTGGGCGAGCATTCCGTTGTGGAGGAGTGAAATCTCGGTACTACCGCCACCCACATCAACGTATGCGAAATCGCCGACGTTGCAGTCGGTGTTCTCCACGATGTTGTTGCAGAGCAGACGCGCCTCTTCCTGTCCCTTTATTATCTCCACCTTGATGCCGGTCTTGCGATAGAGGAATCGCAACACCTTCTCTCCGTTTTCTGCGTCGCGCATTGCCGATGTGGCACAGGCGCGATAGCTCACCACATCGTTGAGCTTCATTATCTGCTTGAATGCCTTGAGCATATATAGCATCTTCTCCTGGCGCTCCTTTGATATCTTGCCAAGAGAGAACACGTCTTTTCCCAGACGGAGCGGCACACGCATATACATCACACGCTTGATGACGGGGTCACCGATTCCGTCTTTTCTGAAGAAATTCTTTATCAGCAGTCTCGCACCGTTTGAACAGATGTCGATGGCTGCCATATTGAAGGAGATGTCTCCCAGTTCGTAATTCATATATTATATCTTTTAAATTGTCCGCAATGATAAAAGTATTTCATTAGTCCGCAATGATGAAAACATTTCATTAGTCCGCAATGATGAAAGCATTTCATTAGTTCGCAATGGCATCAGCCGTCATCATTTCTGTCCTCACTTCTGATCCTGTATTTCGGCAGAGGTATAAGCCTCCTGCAATGCCTCTTGCGAGCGGAAGCTCACTCCGTCTGGCGAAGTCTGTATGCGGTCGGTTCCCTTTCCGTCTACTATTCTTCCGTTAGTGGTGTCGGCTACGGCATACTCCACGGTGCGTAGCAGGTCCCGCTGCATGTCGAGGTCGTAGACCGGTGTGAGCACCTCTATGCGGTTGAGCAGGTTGCGCGGCATCCAGTCGGCACTGCCGATATAGTATCTCGGCATTCCGCCGTTGCAGGCGATGATGATTCTGGAATGTTCTAGATAGCGGTCGATTATTCCCACCACCTTTATGTTGTCGCTCACTCCCGGTATTCCAGGCACGAGGGAGCAGTTGCCACGCAATGCGATTTCTATCTTCACTCCTGCCTGTGATGCCTGATAGAGTTTGTTCACCATATCCACCTCTGTGATATGGTTTATCTTTATCCTCAGCCAAGCCTCCTTACCGTTCTTGGCGTTCTTTATCTCGTTGTTGATGAGCTGGAGCAGCTTTGTCTTCATGGCGTTTGGCGACACGAGCAGTTCGCGGAAGCGCGGCTGCGAGAAGGGGCGCTTGATGAAGTCGAACACCTTGTTCACCTCGCTCACGATTTCTTTTCTCGCCGTCATCATCAGATAGTCAGTATACACCTTGGCGTTGCCCTCATGGAAGTTTCCAGTTCCGATGCAGGCGATGCTGCCTTTCTTCGTTCCGATATACAGCAGTTTGGAGTGTACCTTCAGTCCCTCCACGCCGTAAATCACGTTGATGCCTTCTTCCTGCATTCTCTTGCTCCATTTGATGTTGCTCTTCTCGTCGAATCTGGCGAGCAGCTCCACCACTGCTGTCACCTTCTTGCCGTTGCGTGCGGCGCAAACGAGGGCTTTCACCACCTTTGAGTCGCTGGCGAGTCGGTATAGCGTGGTCTTTATCTCTTTCACGTCGGGATGCAGCGCAGCCTCTCTGAGGAGTCGGATATATCCGTCGAACGAATGGTATGGCACGTGGATATAGCGGTCTTTCTCCCTAATCTGTATCATGATGCTCTCCTCTGCCACGAATTCCTTCTTCATGATGTGTTTCCACTTGGGGAACTTCAGTTCCTCATGTCCGAAGTCGGGGAATTTCATCAGGTCTTTGTGGTTCTGGTATCTGCCGCTGGCGAGTGCTGCGTCAAGATGGTCTACGTTGAGTCTTGCCATTATCTTCTTCTGCATGTCTTTCGGCATGAGATGGTCGTAGATGATTCTCACGGGTTCTCCGCGTCTGCGGCTCTTCACTCCCTTGGCAATCATCTCCAGCACACCGTAGTCGGAATCGTTTTCCATCTCCATCTCGGCGTCTTTGGTGAATTTGAACGAATATGCCTCATAGTTGCTGGGAGTGAATCCGATGAAGATGAGCGGCAGACAGAAGCGCACCACATCATCGAGATACATAGCGTTCTGGTATCCGTCGCTCGACGGAATCACCACGAAGCGTCCGAAGTCGGCATCGGGCACCTTCACTATGGCATAGTCGGTCTTGGGTGCCTTGCCGAAGTTGCCTTCTTTTTCTGTCTTCTTCACGATGAGGTGGATTCGGTTGTCCTGCAGCTGTCCTATCTCGTCTATCTCGTCGAGCCATATAGGGTTGGTGGCTCCGTTGAGCTTGTCGTAATAGAAGTTCTTGAGATACCTCTCCTGTTCGGCATTGAGATGCTTCTCGTCGAGAAGGCGTATCTTGTGTTTCTCGAGCAGTTCAAACACGTGGTCGATGGTGTCGCTGTATTCGTGGCTGTATATGGCATTGAGCCTGTTGATGGTCTTCATCGTCTGCTTCAGGTGCTCGCGATCTTTCTTCGCTCCCTTGTCGAGCGACTCCAGGAGTCGTGTGAGCGATGCCATGCGCACACGGAAAAACTCGTCGAGGTTGTTTGAATAGATGCCGAGAAACGACAATCGTTCCAGCAACGGCAGTTCTTCTTTCTGTGCTTCCTGCAGTATCCTATGGTTGAAATACATCCAACTGATGTCTCTGTCAACGTAGGCATCCTTGAAATTCTTTTCTTTCATGGTGTCATTTCTTATATACTGGTGATTTTCTCTTTTTATCCTTGGTGTCCTTTTTCTTTTTTGCATCTTTTACAACGGTTGGCTGAGGGGCGTCGGCAGCCTCTGCTCCGACGGTTTCCGGTTCCGATGGTGTTTCGGCAGCTGCCATCGGCTGGCTTTCGTCCTTGCGCTCCACCACGCGGTCGTCGTAGTCTCTCACGAGTTTGCGGAACTTTCCGATGCTCTCAGCCGGAATGGATATGAGATTGATATCATCGCATCCGGCGAGCATTGTGCGTTTCATCTTCAGCGGCACTCCTGCGAACTCCACTTTGCGCAGCACGGCACAGTCGGCAAAGGCACACTCGCCGATGGTTTCTACCGACTGCGGAATGACAACGGAGCGAAGGGCGTCGCAATCGAAGAACGCCTCGTCTTCGATTCTCTTCAGCGTAGCCGGCAAGATGACACTGCACAGACGGCTCTTGCCGGAGAAGGCTTTCTCGCCGATCTCCTCCACGCCTTCCGGCACGCTAAAGGTTTCTGCATCCGAAATAAACGACACAAGACGCTTGCCGCCATCAGCATACACTGCCTTGCCGTCGGTGGTGACAAAGGGGGATTTACTTTCCACTGCCAGATGATCGAGCCCCAGGAATGGGTTGGTACCGATTTCGCCTACGGTGTTTGGAATAACTATGCTGCGCAGGGAGATGCATCTGCCGAAGGCTTCATGGCCTATCGACTCCAGTCCTTCGGGCAACACGAGACTTTCAAGATAGGCGCAGCCCCAGAAGGCATCAGAATCAATCTTTCTGACTCCCTCACAAACGGTATACGAACCACTTATGCTCTTGGATGCCATAAGCACGCGTCTGCCGTTCTTGGAATAGAACACCCCGTCGAGGTCTTCCCTGCTGCCGATGGTCTTTCTCACCGCCACATCCAATACCAACTTTTCGAGTTTGTCGTCTGACTTCAACACTTTCCTGAATCCTGCCAACTTTGATTTCTTTAAGTCTTTCATAACCTGTCATTAATATGTTTGCAAAAGTAGTCCAAATCCATCGTACCATCCATAAAAATGGTATTAAAATACCGTTAAGCATGTGTTACAGCTTTGTAACATCGGTGACAAATGCCTGTTATTCAGATATTATTTGTACCTTTGCATCGCAGCCGGATGATGCAGGAACATCGCCACGAAGCTATATATACTTATATAATGAAACCATATATATAATTTATAATAAGGTGTGGCATCCAACCCAGACTGCAACGAAACAATACGACTTATAACAGCGCATATATATGACAACAAGAAAAACAATAATGCTTGCCGCTGCTGCATTGGCTCTGTCGGCATGTCAGGAGAGTCTGGAAGACCGTGCGGCAAGGGAGGCGAAGGAATACACGGAGAAGAACTGCCCCGTGCAGATCAACGAGGCGATAGTGACCGACAGCATGACGTTTGACAAACAGACGCTCACGCTACACTACTATCTCTCGGTGAAGGGACCTGCCGACACCACGGCAATAGCAAACTCTGAAATCAAGGAGGATATGATTAAGGCACTGCGTGGCACCACTTCGGTGAGGCCATACAAAGAGGCGGGCTACAACTTCATGTATACCTTCCACTCAACAAAGCATCCGGGAAAGAAACTCTTCGAGACAACCATCACGAAAAGCGACTACAAACAATAGGAATGCGGAGACAGCATCCGTAAGGAAATAACACACATATAAACAATAAATACATCAAGAAAATGGCAAAACTGATCATCAACAACTACGACGAGTTCGCTGCCTATCTGGGCAAGAACCTCGGAACTTCTGACTATGTGGAGCTCTCTCAGGAGCGCATCAACATGTTTGCCGACGCTACGCTCGACCACCAGTGGATTCATGTGGACACGGCGAAAGCAAAGGAGGAGAGTCCATATAAGACAACCATCGCCCACGGCTATCTCACTCTATCCATGCTTCCATATCTCTGGAACCAGATCATCGAGGTGAACAACCTGAAGATGATGGTGAACTACGGTATGGACAAGATGAAATTCGGACAGGCAGTGAAGTCTGGCGAGAGCATCCGCCTCGTAACCGACCTGCAGTCTATCGCCAACCTGCGCGGTGTGACAAAGGCTGAAATCAAATTCCGCATCGAAATCAAGGAGACTGGCAAGAAGGCTCTCGAAGGCGTTGCCACATTCTTGTATTACTTTGAGTAATACGAAAGAGAAACAGAACAACACAGAACAAGCCCTGACTACCGGGATGATTGAGAAAGTGTCTCAATATGCGGTGGTCAGGGCTTGGTGTTTAACCCAAATCGGTCATTAGGGCTTGCATGGATTTTGTTTTTTAGAAGAGTGGATTTTGTTTGGCTTTTAATGAGTAATAGCGGGCTATTGCGAATTAAAAACGAGCAAAAGACGCCTTATAAAAAGCAAAAGACTGCAAGCAGTTATTAAAATTATACATTAAACGGCCTAATGACCGATTTGGGTTTAATACCCAATCGGTCATCGGGGCTTGTCTGAAAATAAAATTGACGGTCTGATGTCTTGGTGTTTAATACCACTCCACAGCGTTGCTGTAACCGCTGCGCTTGTCATATTTCAGAGCGTCGGTCAGCGTTGCGGCGTTGCAACGGAAGGAGAAGTTGTATGACGTGTATGGCGCCAGCACCACGGAGCAGCTCATGCTGAAGCAGTGGAGGTCGCGCTGCAGCGAAGCTGTGGTCATTGACATGTCGTGCTCCTCGAAGTCGTAGCCGGAAGAGAAGCTGATGTTCCATCCGTCGCTGATGCGTATGTTTCCGCTGAAGTTCAGGTTCTGGGTGAACTTGTACGGATAGCGCATCGTCTTGGTGTTGAACTTGCCGGCGGTGTTCTCCCTCATCGTGATGCCATAGCCGAAGGTTATCGACCACGGCATGGAGAACTTCATATATCCGTTCTCGTCGGTCTCGGCTCGGCTGGTCTGCTTCTTGGCACCGTTCTGCGCCTTCATCATGTCGTCGTCCACATTGGTCTCCACTCCCGTGTCGTCGTCATCGTCGCCCGTTGTCTTCTTGTTCTTGTCCTCATCCTTGCCTCCGCCGAAGAGTTTCCTTATCTTTTCGGGATTCAGGGTATATGAGATGTTCTGCGACATTCCCTGGAAGCGTCCGAAGCGTCCCTTGCCCCACTCCGTGTGGTTGCCCACGTACGGCCGGCCGTTGGCATCAAGCTCATAGGCATAGGTGGCAAACACGGCGGTCATGTTGAACGTATAGTTCTTCCACCACTTCAGTCGGATGTTCATCGTCAGGTCGCTCCACTTCTTCTCTTTCGCCGCCATATTATACGACATGTTGGCTCCCAGCTCGTCTATGATGCTCAGTTTCTTGAATCCCGTGGAGTCTTTGTCTGACTTCACCTTCATCTCGATGTTGTTTGAGAGCGACATGGCGATGCTTCCCGTCCTGCCCTTTCCCGGCACTCCGAAAAGCGAACCTGAGAATGGAGAATACTGTTCGAGCGTCACGTTGCCCTGAGCGTCGGTCTTCTGATAGGTTTCGTAATATCCGTATCGGCTTGAACTGAAGTCTGGAGCGTAGTTGTATGACACCTGTGGCGTGATGACGTGGCGTATGGCCTGTATCTTGTCGCCGAAGATTTTCTTGTTCGGCACCCAGAATCCATAGAGTTTCGTTGATGCGCTCACGCTCATCGACCAGTTATATACGTTGTAGAATCCGTAGGTGGTATCCCTCACGGCGGTCTGGCTCTGCTCGTCCCAGCTCTGCATCACCTTGTTGGTATACATGCGGTCGGTGAAGTTTATCGACGGGTTGATGTTGATATAGTTGAAGAGCGTGAAGTTGGCATTGATAGGAATACTGTGCTGCATGCCGTTGCGCCAGTCTTTCACGAGATTCGACTTCATTATCATGTCCTCCTTCGTGTCGATGGAGTTTCTGAGACTACCGGTATAGCTCATCGAGATCTTCTCATACCAGCGCTCCTTGCCCACCATGCGCTTGCGCTTGAACGGATAGAAGCGGCTCACCGAGATGTTGAGGTCTGGCAGCGTGATTGCCACGGTGGAGTATCTCATGTTCTGGCTGAGGTTCGTGGTTCCGCTTATCGTCATGCCCAGACTTGAGAATGTGGTGCTCCAGCTCACGGATGATGTTCTCGTGCTCTGGGTCATCGACTGCGGGTTATACATGCTGTTCAGGTTGTTGCGCTCATAGCTCGACGTGGCGAAGTTGACACTCGCCGAGAGTGTGCTGAAGGGGTTTGCCTTGGGGTCCTGACGGTGGTTCCACTGTATCTTGAAACTCTCCTGCTCTGTGAAGTCGGGCATGCCCTTGTCGCCGTTCTTGGTGTCCTGATAGCTGAAGTAGAAGCTGCCGCTGTATTTGTATCTCTTGCGGTAGTTGCTTGCCGCCGACACTCCCCATGAGCCCTTGGTATATATCTCGCCGAGGAGCTTCAGATCCCATTTGTCGCTCATGGCGAAATAGTATCCTCCGTCTTTCAGATAGAATCCGCGGGCGCTCTCATCACCATACGACGGCATTATGAATCCGCTGGAATAGCTCTTGGTGAAGGGAAAGAAGCCATAGGGGATGGCGAGAGGCAGCGGCACATCTGCCACCACGAGGTATGCCGGACCGAACACCACGTCCTTGCCGGGGCGCACCTTGGCTCTCGACAGGGCTATATAGAAGTCGGGATGCTCGGCGTCGCAGGTGGTATAGCGGCCGTGCTCCAGAAAGAGCTCGCCTTTCTCGTTGCGCTTGGAGCGCTGACTGGTGAGGAATCCGTCTTCCTGGGCGGTGTATACATTATTGATGAAGCCTTTCTTCGTCTTGAAGTTGAAGGCTATAGTGTCGCTGTCATACTGTGTGTCGCCCATCTTGAACACTGGTCGTCCCTGCAGATCTCCGATAGTGTCTTTCACTCCTGTGGCTCGCACAAGACTGCTGTCCATGTTCATCGTGATGTCGGCACTCGAGAGGTCCATGTTCTGATACACCACGTTTGAACTGCCATAGAGGAAGGCGAGCTTGTCGGATGCTCTGTAGACCATGGAGTCTTGGGCAGAGAATTTCACTGGCGCGTCTACGCCTGTAGACTTTGCCCTGTTCATGCTGTCGAGACGGATGGAGTCGTCCACCATCTTGTTGTGTTTGTAGATTGCGAGCTGCATGGAGTCCATGAGCGTAGTGTCCGGCTCGCCGGATGCGGAGTCAGACAATAGTGTGTCGGGTCCCAGCGTGTCAGCAAGGACTGTAGAGTCTTTTGTTTCAGCATGCTTTTTGTCTTTTCTCATCAGTGGCGTCTCGGCGCCTGCCAATATAAAGAGAAAGGCGAAAAGCAATAAGAATATAGTGGATTTCTTTCTCACCTTATCGTATTATGCGATGTCGTCTTAGTTAATAAACCGGTTGTCGTAATTCCCACAGGAATGAATACAGAATGCAAAATTACTCTTTTTACGCATAATATCGCTTATCCGCCTGACCTTTTATGCTTTATTTAACGTTTGGAGACGGTAAAATAATAACTTGGACGATTTTTTTGAGCCGTATACACAAAGAATCGCGGATGCGCCTACATAGTATCATTCTCCGCCGCCGCCAAGCTCCTAAAATGCTATAGACTAAAGACTTAACCCGATGATACTTTTCTGGATATTTTACAGAAAAGTATCATAAAAGTATCATAGAAGTATCATGCCTTTCGGCATCCCATATTTCCCCCCACGCCAGGGGGAAGACATCCCCACATTAGGGGGTTCCGTTCCCCACGGCGTGGGGGAAATCAGAGGTCAATATTTCATGAATTACAAGTCTATGTTTCATCCATTGCAAGTCTATGCTTCATCCATTGCAAGTCTATGTTTCATCCATTACAAGTCTATGTTTCATCCATGATAACTGCGTTGCATATATAAGACAAACTAAATCCACATTCTGTTGTAAAAGCAAATCCAAACAAGCCTACAGACCGATTTAGGTTAAACTGAAATATGGTTATTGCGACATGCACTTATTTGGGCAGCCGCCTGGCATCAATTCTGCCCATCAGGGGCAAGCAGCTTACTCACCAAGGGCAAGCACCTTGCCCATGTTGGGCACGCTGCTTGCCCAAAACAATTGAATTTACTTCCACACGCTTCCATTTGTATACTTGACAGCAATACCAACAAGGCAATTGGCATAAACAAAAGGTTACATAACCGAAGTTTCTTTATCTTTTCCATTTTACCACAATGCAATCTTTCCTGCAACACCCAAATCAAGGGTAGCCGTTGCAATGCCCAATGCTTGGAATACACGACTCATGGTTGGCAATGTGATAACACTTGTACCTTTCTCCAACTTTGAAATTTGAGCACGCTGCACACCGATACGTTCACCAAGCTGTTCTTGTGTGAGGTTTTGTGCCAATCGAGCCTTGCGTATGGCTTCGCCAACAATATAGGCGTTTACATCTTCTTTGAGTTTGACTTCCATGGCTTCGCGCTCTGGTGTACCTCTTTTACCCCAAAGTTTATCTTTCATATTGTCTGCTGGTATCAATTTCATCTGTGCCATAATGCTATTTCTTTTTATTATTAAAGTACTCTTTTCTTATCTCTTCTGCTTTGGCAATTTCCTTTAGTGGTATCTTCTGAGTTTTCTTGACTATGCCATGTGTGGCAATAACCAAAGTCTCTTCCTCAGTGTCCCAAAAGGAGAAAAGCCTGTAGCAGATACCATTGTAGAGAGTGCGAAACTCCCATATCTCGGTATTCTCCAGTTTCTTGAAGATGTCAACTTTCATCACTCCTTCCTCAACCTTGAAGATGTTGTAGTATATCTTCTGCTGAGCTTTGAATGGTTGCGCATCCAAAAAGGCTTGTGCTTCTTCTGTCAACACCACTTTTAGCTTGTTGATGCCCATTTTGTTTTGAATTATAGTACAAAGATAACGCTTTGTTTCCAAACTACGATACAAAAATTCGGTTTTTCATTAAATCAGACCTCATCTTTAACACTCTCACGACTTGATAGTATCAGATACGCAACTTATTCACTCTTTTATTTCCCTAAATTTGGAAATTCAAAAATAGGGGAGAAAATATGAATGTGAAAATTTCTCCTTACATGCTTCCACTCGTCTCCATACGTCTGTCATTTCTGGCTCCTGCAAAATGGCATTCCAACGAACCTTCTCTTTTCATCAGCAAACCATCCAGACAATAGGCTGACAATTGCCTGGCAGGCAACTATCTGATTGACAGAATATTACGACAAAAAACCAGACAATCTGACAGTTTTTCAGAAATTCTCGTTTTTACTAAGAATCAGCGATATGGGCAACTTTTGCTCATATCGACCAACTTAAATTAATTCCGCCAACGGGTAAGACAAACTAAATCCACTCTTCTAAAATACCAAAATCCAAGCAAGCCCTAATGGCCGATTCGGGTTAAAACTGAAATATGGTTATTGCGACATGAACTTATTAGGCAGCCGCCTGGCATCAATTCTGCCCTTAATGCCGACAGGGATAATGCCACTACTTCCAAGTCAGAGAACATTAGTGTCCAATTTAAAATTGGACACTAATGCCTTGTTTCCTATTTTAAAGTCTTTAATTTGGGCTTTTATCATCAAAACCTGTCGTAATCTCAATAAAAAAGTGAGATTACGACAGATTTCTTGCTTAAAAGTTGTCGTAATCTCGTGTTTTCTGTAACTTTGCGACATATTCCATTAATATGAAATAGATATGAAGGAGAATATTATAGGCAGAGAACTTGAGATAGAAAAGCTTGAAAACTATATTTCAAGTCGTAAATCTGAATTTATTGCTATCTATGGTAGACGACGTGTAGGCAAGACTTTTCTTGTGAAAGAACTGTTTGAAAATCAGTTTGCATTCCGTGTAACTGGCAAAGACAATGTAACTACCAAGGAACAGCTTGCAAGTTTCAGCTTCGCACTTAACGACCAGTTAGGCATAGATACAGATGCTACCAATTGGTCGGAAGCCTTTCGACTTCTTCAGAAAGCATTGGAAAAGATGCCTAACGGAACTAAAATCATCTTCTTCGATGAACTCCCTTGGTTCGACACTTATGCATCCAACTTTATCAGCGCCTTAGAACATTTTTGGAACGATTGGGCTTCCTACCGTAGCGATATCAAACTGATAGCTTGCGGAAGTGCTACCACCTGGATGCTTAATCATGTTATCAATTCACGAGGAGGACTACACAATCGCATTACTCACAATATTCTGCTCTCGCCATTCAAACTGCATGAGGTTGAAGAGTATTTTAAATCGCAAGGTTTCTATTATGAGCGACCTGAAATCATAGAGTGTTATATGGCGATGGGCGGTGTGGCTTATTACCTGTCTCTTTTCGAGAACAACAAAAGCGTAGCGCAAAATATTCAGCAACTTTGTTTCACACGTGGCGGAGAACTCTCAGAAGAGTTTGACCGTCTGTTCAATTCGCTTTTTAAGAAAGCCAACAATCATCTTGCCATAGTTACTGCCCTAAAAAATAAGGGAAAGGGTATGACTCGACTTGACTTGTTAGATGCTACAGGATTGGCTAACAACGGAAGGTTTAGTCTGATACTTAAGGAGTTAGAGCAATGTAATTTCATCCGAAGCTATACCCCATTCGGCAAGTCGAAGAAAGATATGATGTATCAGCTGATAGACCCATTCTGCCTGTTTTATTTCAAATTCATGCACAACAAGGGTTCATTCCTAGATAACTATTGGGTCAAGATGCAGACCACTGCTGAGTATGAGTCATGGTGTGGTCATGCCTTTGAAATCGTATGTCTTCACCACATCAACGAAATAGTCAAGGCTTTGGGCATAGACGGTAGCATCAACACTCCTTGTTCATGGTCTTATCGTCCTACTGCAAAAGTCATGGCAGATGAGGAGACTGACGAAGATTTGAAACATGGAACGCAAATAGACTTACTGATAGACCGTTCTGACAGATCGATTTCTGTCTGCGAAATGAAGTATTGTAATGGGGAATATGAAATCAGCAAGGCATACGATACCCACCTGGCACACCGCTTAAATGTGTTTAAGAAGGTGACGAAGACAACAAAAACTCTCATTCCAACCTTCATTACGCCATATGGGCTATATAATAATATGTATGCAAGAAAGATAAATAGGCAAGTAATAGGAAACGACTTATTCTTAGTGTCCCATTCTTGAGGTTTCTACCTCTTTTACTTCTTTCTTAGAACCGCACCCAATCCCACTTTTTGTGTTCCGTCCCAATTCGTAAGTTGGTCAGCACACCCATTGGAGCCACCAAGCGAAACGTATGTGTCTGTACTACCCTAGAAAAAGTTGAATGGATTTGTACTGTAAGCCTGAGGTTGGTTGAATGATTTTCGCCTTATCCCCAAACTCTGTTGATTAAATATGCTTAAACACTGATTATAGTTGAATGCTTTTTGTTTGGGTTTTAATGAGTAATTTCAGAGAATACTTTTGTACAATAATCAAAAATATACATACCAGATGCGGTTATTTCAGATAAAAGTCCTATATTTGCCATCGGAAGATGGGATTTTACTCAGTCCGTTGAGTAAAATTACTCAGCCGACTGAGTAAAATTATTCATTATGCTGAGTAAAACAACTTGAAAGCCCCCATTAAATATAGCAAGACTATACATATCACATCATCATCTATAAACAACAGACCATGTACAAAAGAAAGATATATGATACCATCATCAAGAGATTAGGTGAACAAAGAATGTTCATCCAAGTAATCATGGGACCACGACAGATTGGAAAATCTACCGTTATCAAGCAAGTATTGGATGATTTAAGTAAACCGTTTCTTTTCTATTCTGCCGACACCATACCTTCAACATCTTCCACTTGGATTAGCGATTGCTGGAATAATGCACGTCTTCAAATGCGCACACAAGGACTTGAAGAAATGATCTTGGTTATTGACGAGATACAAAAACTTAAAAACTGGAGTGAATATGTAAAGAAAGAATGGGACGCTGATAGTCTAAATCACATCAACATCAAAGTGGCATTATTAGGCTCGTCAAGGGTGTTATTAGAAAAAGGATTGGCAGAATCTCTCATGGGACGATATGAGGAAATCAGAATGAGCCATTGGAGTTATCCAGAAATGAAAGAAGCCTTTGGAATGACTATTGAACAATACATCTATTTTGGAGGCTACCCGGGAGCTGCCATGCTTATTGGTGACGAAGAACGTTGGAAGAACTATGTTAGCGGAGCCATCATTGATGCTACTATAAACAAGGACATCTTGATGGATTCTCCAATAGGGAAGCCTGCTCTGCTTCGTCAAACTTTCGAATTGAGCGTAGCTTATTCGGGTAAGATACTTTCTCTAACAAAAATGCTGGGAATATTGCAAGATGCTGGCAACACAGTTACATTGGCAGGCTATCTAAATCTTTTGAGCGATAGCGGACTTGTCACGGGACTACAGAAATTCTCTATAGATGTAGCCCGCAAACGTGCCAGCATTCCTAAATACCAAGTGTACAACAATGCCTTATTGAGTTCTCAATTAGGATTAACATTTCAAGAAGCCGTTTCTGATAGTAAACAATGGGGACAATTCTTTGAATCCGCCATAGGAGCCTACATATTAAGCGAAGCTTTTACCCATCGTTTTGAGGTCTTTTACTGGCGAGAAGGCAACGACGAGGTTGACTTCATCCTCAAGAAGAATCAGAAATTCATAGCTATAGAAGTAAAAAGTAATGGAGAGGCTTATACCACGGGCTTAGAGCGTTTCCGCAATCTTTTCCATCCGTCGGCGATATTTATCGTAGGCGAGAAAGGTATCTCTCCAGAAGTTTTCTTGAACATGGATCTAAGAAAACTATTCGAATAACTTAAGGACAAATAATTAGTAACCTGAGTTCAAAGTGGCAACGTGGAAGAAGAATCGTTTCGTATCTGACAGACATATTTGACACAATACAATAGGTAAACCCAGACCAAGAATGGCAAAAACTCATGGATTGTGATAAAAAAGTGTGAAAATATAGTAAAAAATCAGAGTTTATTAATTCTGTTTTATAGAAAACACCTTACTTTGTAAACCAAACTTTATAGAATCATACAACTCTTATTAAATATAATTTATATGAGTATCAGTAAAGATGTCATCAAACAGTGCCTAATTAGTAAGCAGCGCGAAGTGGATGAGGCGGTGATTGTGAACCGTCCCACTGACTTTGAAGAGAATGGCAATTATGTGATAGTTGGCGTGAGACATGCGGGTAAGTCGTACCTGCTGTATCAGCGTGTGCGTCAGTTGCAGGCAGCAGGAAAGGGATGGGACGAGATTCTGTTTGTGGACTTTGAGGATGAGCGTCTGGCGGAATTCCAGACGGAGGACTTCAACAGTCTGCTGGAAGCCCACCTGGAACTGTATGGTAAGAAGCCGGTGGTGTTTCTGGACGAGGTGCAGAACATTCCTCACTGGGATAAGTTCGTGCGGAGATTGGCTGATGCGAAATACAGGGTGTATGTGACGGGCAGCAATGCGAAGATGCTGAGCAAAGAGGTGGCAACTACGCTGGGCGGACGGTTCTTTATCTATGATGCATACCCATATTCATTCAAAGAGTATCTGGCAGCACAGCAGGTAGAACTGAAGGAGCATTGGGAGTATGACACTATCCAAAGAAGTGAGGTGAAGCGGCATCTGAATGAATACTTTTATTACGGAGGTCTGCCAGAAATCCTGTCGTTTAAGAACAAAAGGGCAATGCTTTCAAGTCTTTACCAGAAAATCTACTTGGGTGACATCTGTGCGCGAAACAACATTAAGAACGACAGGGTACTGAACATCCTGATCAAGAAAATGGCAGAGAGCGTGAAGCAACCTCTGTCGTATAACAGGCTGAAGAATGTGATTGTGGCAACGGGGTCGCCCATTAGTGTGCCTACTGCGATTGACTATGCGGGGTATGCCGCTGACAGTTGGCTTATATTGCCCATGGAGAATGAGGTTGGAAAGCTGACGGAAAAAGAGACTCAGAAGAAGTATTACTTTATCGATAACGGCTTGCTGAACCTGTTTCTGATGAACTCAGAGACATCATTACTGGAGAATATGGTAGCGGTGGAGTTGTGCAGACGATTTGGCAAGGAGAATGTGTTTTTCCTAAACGCTGAGAAGGAAATAGACTTCATAGTGTCTGAAGAGAAGTTGGCCATACAGGTGTGCTATAGCATCAAGGATGAGACCACATACAACAGGGAGGTGCCGCCACTGACGAAATATGCCAAAGCTCACGAGGATTGGAAATGCCTGCTGATTACGTATGATGAGGAGGGTACAGAGGAGGGAATACCTGTGGTACCGGTGTGGAAGTGGCTGATGAAGGTGTGACTAATTGGCGAAAGTTTGTAAAGAATCTCTATTTTTGCTAATTGTAATTTTGAGAATATGTTGTTTTTCGATACTTTATACCTAATTAAAGATTCCCGGTGTCTGTCAACCGAAAATCTCTTCCCAATGTTTGAAACGTTCCAAACCTTCGTCACCGAATTTTGCTATGCTGCGTTCTGCCTTCTCCACCGTCTTCTCCCTGTCGAGATGCGTCTTTGAAAAGAACTTGTCGGCATAGCATATCACCTGCTCTTCGAGGGTCTCAGGCAGGAAATCCCTATGGGGCAGAGGCAGGTCTTGCGTCTCTATCTCCCTCTTGCTGAGTCCTGCTCCGGTATGGCGTTCACACACACGGGCATGACGAGGCAGTCCCTCGCTGCGCAGCATCTCTGCTCCGAGAATGCCGTGGCGGATGTATGGTTCCGTGCCATGACAGTGTATGCCGGGAGCATCGGTCTTTATGATGCCGATGTCGTGGAGCATCGCCGCCTCTTCGATGAAGTCGCGGTCGAGATTCAGTTCGGGGTGCAAAGAAACAATCTGCAGCGCTTTCTGCGCCACAGACCGTGAGTGAACGATGAGGATGTGGCGCAACTCGCCATCATCCTCACCGCAGTATTTGTCTATTATCGCTTCCCAATCAATCATGGTCGCGCTCTATATATCCTATCACGTCGCCGCGGTTCACCTTGCCGCCCTGGCGTGTGGCAATCTCCACGAGTTTGCCGCCGAGACAAGCAGGAACTTCAACGAACTGTCCCCATGGCGCCTGCACATAGCAGAAGGTCTGTCCCTCATCATAGTGCTGGCCGATGAACGGCTCGATGCATGGTGTGCACTCGCTTGAGCCCTGGAACTCGAAGAACACCTGTCCCTTAACCGGAGAGACAACGGCGTCTGCCTTGGCATGCTTGAACTCTGCAATCTTCTCTGGTGTGAGGTTGCTTCCGAGCTTGGCGTCTCTTGCCTTCTGAAGGTCAGCGAGGAAACGCTTCTTTGCCATACCGTTCTTGAAGTCGCGATACTGCTCCGGGTGCATAGCCAACTCGAAGAGCTCTTCGTCGTCCTGACCATATTCCCATCCGTTCTCGTCCATCTCTTTTCTGAAGCCATCGAGAGCATTAGGGATGAGGGTGTGAGGATCGGCATCGGTGAATTCCTTGCCGTTCTTCTTTGCCAGAGCCACAATCTCGTCGTCGAGTTTGCCAGGGAGCGTACCGCTCTTGCCGAGGATCATACCCCACATGGCGTCGTCCATCATCACGAAGCGGCCCTTGCCCTGAGCCATGGTGAGCAGGTTCATCAGGGCGATGTTTTTGACATACTGTGAGAATGGGGTTACGAGTGGTGGGAAGCCGACACGTGGCCATACGTAAGCCACCTCGTCGAAGAGCTTCACGAGCATCTCGTCGGTAGAATATTCCTCCTTGCCCTTAGAGCGGAGGATAGAGTTGATGGAGCGATGGATACCTGCGAGGTCGGCCATCATACTTCCCATCATACCGCCTGGCAGACCGCAACCGAGGAGCAGTGAGCTCATAATCTTGTTGCCTGGGTTGATGAAACATCCCAACCAGTCGTCGATGAACTCCTGTGTGAGACGGCGTGCCTCCATATATGCGTTCATGTCGATTTCCGGAACGTCGAAGCCCTCGTTCTTCAACATGCTCTGCACTGATATGATGTCTGGATGAACCTTACCCCAAGACAATGGCTCGATGGCTGTATCGATAACGTCGCAACCGTTGTTGCAGACTTCGAGGATTGATGCCATAGAGAGACCCGGACCTGAGTGGCCGTGATACTGTATGATGATTTCAGGATGTTTGTCCTTGATAGACTTGGTGAGCTTTCCGAGCAATGCCGGCTGACCGATACCTGCCATATCCTTGAGACAGATTTCTGTAGCACCTGCTGCGATGAGCTTGTCGGCGATTGCAGAATAATATTCCACGGTGTGTACAGGCGAAGTGGTGATACAGAGTGTAGCCTGTGGTGTCATTCCTGCTTCAAGAGCCCACTTGATGCTCGGGATGATGTTTCTCACGTCGTTGAGTCCGCAGAAGATACGGGTGATGTCAACGCCCTGGGCGTGTTTCACCTTATATTGAAGTGCTCTCACATCGTCAGGCACCGGATACATACGCAGAGCGTTAAGACCGCGGTCGAGCATGTGAGTCTTTATACCCACCTCATTGAATGGCTTACAGAATGCTCTTACTGCCGCATTAGGATTTTCGCCGGCGAGAAGGTTGACTTGTTCAAAAGCTCCTCCGTTGGTTTCCACACGAGAGAAGCATCCCATCTTGATTATCACAGGAGCGATGCGCTCCAACTGATCTTTGCGCGGCTGGAACTTGCCAGAAGATTGCCACATGTCTCGGTATACGAGACTGAACTGGATTTTCTTTTTCATTTCGTCTTCGATTTAAAGCGTAACAGGCTATTCTTAGCGGACATTCAAAATCACAACTACTATTCATGTCCCACCGTACTGAGTCTGTTGCGTGTGTTTTTATTTTGCAAATGTAATCGTTTTTTGGGAATAAACTAAATTCTGAACGAAAAAACTGCTTTCCAACTGCATTTTAATACAATTTATCGACCTTGGAGGGGAACGTTATTCAACAATGTAAAATCAAGTTTACAAATAGTCGAGATACTACTCGTCAAGGTGTATATTAACAACATTCATCCTGCCTGCTGCCGTTTTCTCTACTTTTGCAGCGAGGGAACACACTGGCTGGGAGCAGTTGTTGTCATCACCTCATCGCATGTGTCAAGCAGCCCTGATAACCAATTTGGGTTAAAACTATCGGCCAATCATTTCTTCATATCAAAAAAATACATTATCTTTGCAGCCTGAAATTGAGTGTCAGTGCATATATATATATTGTGACTATTATTTTATGGCTCCGTAGCTTAGCTGAATAGAGCGTCAGATTCCGGTTCTGAAGGTCGTGGGTTTGAATCCCACCGGAGTCACTTGTTTATATATATGCGACAAGCAATTTCAACATTATTCATCAATAGACATTATCCCATCAATAATCATTATTCCATCAATAGCCATTATCACCACCAATAGCTGATATCTGGAAATAAAAAGTTCTGAAGGTCGTGGGGTTGAATCCCACAGCCATCTATTCTAAAACTTGTACTTCACCGTGGCCATTGCTTCTCTGCCCCGCAAAGGAAGTGAGAAATAACGGTAGTTGAAACCGGTGAAGGAAGCGTCTACATATTGCTTGCGGTTCAAGGCATTGTCGATACGCAGACCCAGTTCCCATCTCTTGGATGGAGTATAGAGCAGCTTGGCATCGGCAAACAGGATGGAGTTATACTCACCCTTGGATGTCTCCAACAAAGAGTAATCGCATGACACCGTAAGAGAAAGACGGCTGAGGGGCGAAAGCACAAGACTGAAATCGTTGAAAAGGCTTTTCAGCGTCTGACTGTTGCTGTTGGCATAACGGTCTTGCCAGGAGAGGTTGAAGGTTGCTTCGTTAGTGACCTGCAGCCACGACAAGTCATACCATCTTACCAACAGACACGACGTGGCGACATTCGACACCACACGCTGCTGCAGTCCGTTCTGTACCACCGGCAACTCATTGCGACTGTAGCTCACGGTGCCTTGTATGGCGACATGTACCTGTGTGAAAGTCTTCTCCACCCGTGTCTGTGCCATGAGATAGCGTGTGGTGGCAGACTGCCACAGAGGAGTCAGCTTCGTGAGGTCGTTGCTGATATCATAGGCAAAACGCCAGTCGGAATGGCGCCACGACATTGTGGCAAGGAGGTTCCATGTGAACATATTCACGAAATCGCCATAGTTTATCTTCAGCGACGCATTCGACGACCGTGCCCACCCCATGCGGTCTGGGGTAGCGGTGAGAGTTCGGTAGTCGGAGCGGTAGGCCTGCGGCGTTATGACATCGTCGTCAGCGCCTTGGAGCATTGCCCCGGCGATGGTGAGTCGCCATTGGGGTGAGAAATTGTGGTTCCAGCGCACGGATGGCGAGAGGGATGTCCGGTTGACATGTCTTCCACCTGACCGCCATGGTATCTTTGCGGCATAATGGTTTATGGGACAATCCAGCACCAGTATGTCCTTGGAATAGCGCATGGTGTATGAAGGGGCAATGGTGTTGAGCAGACTGCTGTTGTCGTTGTCGTCGGCAGCGTCTATCCTCACCCTGTCTGAGAGATATGAAAATTCGTATCTCAGGTCGAGGATATTGCCGAACAGGGGGAATGACGTGGAAATACTGTTGGCTGTCTTGAAGCGGTTGAAACCGATGCGCTCACGGATGTCATAGACTCCCCCGGCATCAGTCGCCGCCAACGTCTCGCTTCGGCGGAAGTAGAAGAGCGTGGAACCGATGTTGTAGGTATGCAGGCCGGAACTTATCGTCATCGCCAACTTGTTTTGGACGTATGACGGATGGCGTGTCACCTGCTGCCCCACCTGTCTGCCGTTGCTATAGATGTCGTTCTGACCCGTATGATAAGAGAGGGATGCCGACAGCTGGTCGAGGAGATACACTTTGGGGGCGTTTAGCTCGTATTTGAACTTTGGGGCGATGGTCTTCTCGCCCACCTTTATGCGGTTGCTCTGCGAGAGAGTGGCGGTATGTGCTCCGCCATAGAGATAATAGGTGCTGTCGGCAAGGTTGTCGGCAGTGGAATAGAGGTCGATGTTAGTGCGCAGTCCGCCATACCGCCCCACCCTATGCATGTGGTTGAATCCGACGGAATACGATTTGTTTTTGAGATAGCGCTGCTGCGGTATCGGCGAGAAGATGTTTTCCATAGCGTTCACGCTGTTGCGCGGCAATGCCACGTAACCTTCCAGGTCGCTCACATTGATATTGTTTGAGAGGGCATTGCCGCTGAAGTTTTCGCCTGTGTTGTTCATCTTTGCCGTGAGGAGCAGCTGGTTCTTGGCGGCGATGTTTATCACCGACAGGTGGTTGTTCCATGTGGCATCCTCGCCATATCCCGCTCCACCTTCCAGTTCTCCAAAGGGGCGCATCTTGTAGCCGCTCTTCAGCTTGATGTTCAGCGTTGCCCTGTCTGACGGAACCGTAGACTTCAGTGCACGGATGGGCTGGTCGTTCTCCATCACCTGCACCTGTGATATCGCCTCTACTGGGAGGTTGCGCGTTGCCTGACTGTATCTGTTGCCGAGGAGGTTCTGTCCTTCTATATTAAACTGGTTTATTGTTTCGCCCTTATAGAGTATCGTACCGTTTGGCGACACCTGTATCCCGGGCATCTTTTTCAGCACATCCTCCAGATAATGGTCGTCCTTGCCCTGAAAGGCAGACACGTTGTATTTTATTGTGTCGCCAACCTGCTCCACAGGTTTCAGTCTGACAGTGACTTCCGGCAGTTTCGTCGTACGGCGTATTCCGTCTCCTTCATTCTGGGCTTCAGCGATGATTACGCAGAGTGACGCACACAGCAGAGTGGGTATTCTTTTCATCTATTCGAGTTCTATAGGGTTATAGGGGCGTCTGCCGGTGTCACCAGCCTGTGGAGTGAACACCGCACCCGGGTTCTGCAACTGGAAAGCTTTGTATATGTCAGCCTGTTCGTTTTCCACTGCCTTGCGCACTTTGTCACGCGTAGTATGCAATATTTTGTTGCTCGACTTGAGATATACGGGCACTCCATTGCCGAGGTTTTCCAGGCCATTCAGCGTGAAGCGGTAGTTGTCTTTTGTGTCGCAGATACTGAATATCAATCCTGGCAATCCTCCGAAGAGGTATGGTCCTGTATGCAAATCAAACGTAGGGGCATACCATGCCGTCCAGTCTCTGCCGCCGAAACGGCACACGGCTTTCCTGCATGCCACATCGCATATTGTGGTGTCGCCTTCTACGGTCTGCCAACTGATTTCCGGAACTGGCTGGGTGTACTGATATTTGTTCACGTTGTTCACTTGTATGATTGCCACATTGCGACTGCGGTCTATCACCAATGGATATTCGTATGCCTTTCTTTTCATCATTCCCACATTCATCGTGAAGGCTTCCATCGGTGGGCGTTTGGCAGCGGCGAGCGAGTCGTTGATGAAATCTGTCCTGTCGTCAAAATAGTCGACGAAGCTCTGTGCCTTGTCGCCCTTGAGCAGTATCGTCTGACCCTCCTTCCTCCCCTTGCTGAGAGAGTCTGGCCTGTATGAGAATTCATAATACACCTTCACGTATGCCGTGTCATACACCGTTTTCTCCACCGGTTTCAGCGGTGGCAATGTGCCGCCATGCACAGACTGCGAAAATGCCGGACTCGCCACTGCTGCCAGCATCATGAATAAAGCCGTTATCTTCTTGATTTGCATATCTGTCAGTTTTAATTTTGCTCTGATTGGAAATTTAAGATTATTGCAAAAATAGGGAAAATTTATGAAATGGAACAAAGAAGCATTGATATTAGCAACTCCTTTAAATTATATTACACTTCAAGAGCCGTTTACAGTTTTATCTTGTTCTCATGGTCACGCATTATTTCGTTTTCAAGTCCTATTTTTTTATTATCGTTCTTTCTAAAACTCCACCTGAATAAAATCCATGGAGTAAATGTCTTTTTCGTTAAATATGCAACACTCCTGTATTGGCCAGTACTTATCGTAGTTTTACTACGCGGATTACCGATAAAGCTTGAGCATCCTATTGACAGTAGGATATCTGGTGTGAAACTATACGAGAGTGTGAGACTGCTCTCTGGGTTGTAGTTTTTGGTCCTCGAGAATTCGGTGTGTAAGTAATTCTGATAGGAAAAAGCGGTACGTGCTTCTATCTTTCCCCATTTTTTGCTCAACATCAACATACCGGAAAAATGTTTTTTTGCTCCAGCAGTTGTATAATAACTGACGTTGTGAGCTAAATCCATCATTAAAAACAAACCTCTGATACGCCATGACATATAGTACTTCAACTTCAATGAGCGATAACGCCCCATATTCCCATATGTAGTGAGCAGCACACCATCTCCTTCTTCAATGTGTACAGGCTCAATGATGTCGTTTGATATTCCATAAGACACACTCGTATTAAGATACAAGCCGCCTATAAGATATGACGAATTCCATCCGAAAGAATGCGTTTCAGAAGGCATAAGGTAAGGATTTCCATGACTGACAAGAAGCGTATCGGCAGAAGTATTGTATGGAGAAAGCATTGCGACAGGCGGTGGTGTGTTACTATATGTATAGCTGAACCGTGTGCTCAAGTTATTAGTTATATTATAATACAAGCCAAGAGAGAGACGCGGTCTGAAATAACGGTGAATTATACTGTCTGATTTCATAGAGACATACTCCATTCCTGCTGAAGCATCGTATGTCAGTTTTCGCACCAACATCCCGGTATATCCGGCAAATACGCATTCATTCAAACGGTGATGACTGAATAGAAAATCTTCAATGCCAATGTTCTCAATCCTGTCATAAGAGTATTGCGTTTCGTTCCCTATTTCCAGACTCCCGCCATTGTCAAAGTCTTTAGTAAAATTCATTGTCAATGTAAGCTGTTTGTGCCTATTGTCATATTTCTGAGCATTCAAGTCCTTATTCCCATTTGCATTTTCTTCCAGACTGTTAGTATTTTCAGCCCGATTATCCGAATATACTGCGTACGTTTCTATTTCAGCATCTTCTGAAAAGAGGTGCTTATGGTATGCTGTTACCGAAAACAGATGGGAACTATAGTCTGATGTACTGCCACGGGAAATATCATGGTGATTCGATTCACCATTAGAAGTATTATTATTGGTTTCCCTATTTACATTTCCTTGAATATATGCTGCAAAATAATCTTTTTCCGAAATACGCCACTTTGGCATCAACGAATAGTCATAATCTACTTCTTTACCTTTAGAATCCCCGGAATAGGACTTGACCAACATTGGCGATACAAGATTATAAGTATTCTTTTGCCTACTATGGCTCACACCGAAAGAAGCATCACCGTAAAGAGAAATGTTACTGTTACCGACTTCAAACTTCGGTATAGCAAAAAAGGACTTTTCTGGATAATCGGCATGAGCAGCCAACTGTGCATAAGTATATATCGAAGTTTCCTTTAGTTTTATATTTAGAATACGTTTTACTCCTTGCCGCATATACTTTGCGCCAACCACATCGATTATCTCCACAGACTTGATGCGAGACGGATCAATAGGACTTATTCCCGAATTCACTCTAATTCCGTCTATGAGAATCATCATCGACTGACCATCAGAAGAACGAACGGTTTCATTTACAGGGTCACTATAGATATATGGAATTTCTTGCAAGGCGACAAAAGGGTTTCCGCTCTCCTTAGCCTTCTTCGACAAAATGAACACATGTCCTCTTGATGAAGCATAATTGTTTTTACCATTTACAACAATACTATCAAGCATTATATCTCTCGTTTCAAGTATGAAATTATGGGACATATCCCTATCCACTAAAACCGAATCCTCTTCACTTGCAAGTCCGACGCAACTTGCAACCAAGAGATATTTCCCTTGAGAAACCTTGTCAATGGAGTATTCGCCATCAACATTAGAACGTGTCAATGCTGCAAGTTCCCCATTCTGATAAAGGGATATTTGCGCTCCATTTACATGTGATCCATTATCGTCTATCACTATTCCACGAACAGAATATTGAGAATAAACAGATATCGGCATTAATAATAGTATAAATAAAAATTTTATTATTCTATTCATCCACAGATTCATTTTGATTCATCATTTCCTTTTCAAAATATTACAAAGGCAAAGATAATGCAAAATCAACTCAATACATAATAAAAAGCAAATTATTTTCTGCAAGCTATATAAATCAGCACTGAGACTTCTCTCACATAACATCAGCCATTGAGGTGTATCATTGTCTTGCCAAACAATGTAACCACCATTGACAAATTGGACCGGCATTTGATAAATGGTTCGTTATGACATACAGATGTCGTTTTCAAGCAACATTTTATATATCAACGACATACGCTGCATTTTACATTTAGTAAACAGGACCGGCGATAGCGGAATGAACACAATTTATCCCTTTTTTCTTGTTTATTCCGAAATTCATTCATAAATTTGCTACGATATTGAGCAGAATACTTTAATAAACCTTATTTTAATATGAACATAACAGAAAGATTTCTCAACTATGTGAAGTTTGACACACAGTCGGCTGAAGAGAGCCAGACAGTGCCAAGCACCAGTAAGCAACTGATATTCGCAGAATATCTTCGCGACGAACTGAAGGCTGAAGGATTTGCCGACGTGGAGATGGACGAGCAGGGATATATCTATGCCACTCTCAAGGCGAACACCAAGAAGGAAATTCCTACTATTGGATTCATCAGCCACTACGACACATCACCTGACTGCAGCGGCAAGGACGTGAAGCCACGCATCGTGAAGGAATACGACGGTGGAGACATCGTGCTCTCTGAGGGTATCGTGTCATCACCAAAGAAATTCCCTGAGCTGCTTGCCCACAAAGGAGAGGACCTCATCGTGACCGACGGCCACACGCTGCTCGGTGCCGACGACAAGGCTGGTATTGCTGAAATCGTGCAGGCCATGTGCTGGCTGCGCGACCACGACGAGATAAAGCACGGCGACATCCGCATGGGCTTCAACCCCGACGAGGAAATCGGAATGGGCGCCCACCACTTCAACGTGGAGAAATTCGGATGCCAGTGGGCATACACCATCGACGGCGGAGACCTGGGCGACCTGGAATACGAGAACTTCAACGCTGCCGCTGCCAAGATAAACATCAATGGAGTAAGCGTACACCCTGGATTCGCCAAAGGCAAGATGGTGAACGCCAGCATGCTCGCCACTGAGCTCGCAGGCATGATGCCTGCCGACGAGAGACCGGAGACCACTGAGGGCTACGAGGGCTTCTATCATCTGCTGGGCATAGAGAGCAACACCGAACACGCCAAGATGTCGTATATCATACGCGACCACGACCGCAAGAAGTTTGAGGACCGCAAGAAGTTCATCGTTTCTGTAGTAGACAAGATGAACGAAAAATACGGTGAGGGAACGGTGGAGATTGCCGTTAACGACCAGTATTACAACATGAAGGAGAAGATCGACCCGAACATGCACGTCATCGACATCGTGTTGAAGGCAATGGAGCTTTGCGGCGTGCCACCAAAGGTGCAGCCGATACGTGGCGGCACCGACGGAGCACAGCTCTCGTTCAAGGGTCTGCCTTGTCCTAACATCTTCACCGGCGGCGTGAACTTCCACGGACCATACGAGTTCGTGAGCATCCAGGTGATGGAGAAGGCTATGCAGACAGTGGTGAAGATTTGTGAACTCACCGCTGGATACAACGACTAAGGTGTCCTTATTAGTATCATAGTATCATTCCAGACCGCCGCCAAGCCTCTAAAACATTATAGGCTAAGGACTTAACCCGATGATACATTTCTGGATTTTTTACAGAAAAGTATCATTAAAGTATCATAGAAGTATCATGCCTTTGGGCATCCCGTATTTTCCTCACGCCAGGGGGAAGACATCCCCACATTAGGGGGTTCTGTTCCCCACGGCGTGGGGGAAATCCGAGGTCTATATTTTATGAATTACAAGTATGTATTTTAGAGATTACAAGTCTATGCTTTACGAATACAAGTATATGTTTTATCCATAGAATACAGCGTTATATGTACATAACGGATATGTGACGTAGATGGTTGATGACTATTGTTGAAAAATACCATTGTTCTGTGAATTCGTGATACTATGGTATGGTTTGATAGGATACAGAAAAGCTGCAAAAGACCAAATCGGATAATTCCTTCTGCCACATTTTTGTTTATACTGATTATAGTTCGTACCTTTGTGCCATAATCCATATTATGAATTACAGATATGACGCAAACAGTATGAGCGAATTACCACACCTTATAAAAGATCTTGCCCTTATTCTCGTTGTGGCGGGAATAGTGACTATTATTTTCAAAAGGCTGAAGCAGCCACTTGTCCTCGGATATGTGGTTGCCGGCTTTCTGGTAAGTCCCAACATGCCCTACACCATGTCGGTGGTTGACATCGCCGACATCCACACATGGGCAGACATCGGAGTGATGTTCCTGCTCTTCTCGCTGGGACTCGATTTCTCGTTCAAGAAGATTCTCAAGATGGGTTCGTCGCCCATCATTGCCACGTGCGCCATCGTGTTCTGCATGATGGCGCTGGGCATCACCGTGGGACACACCTTCGGCTGGGGACGCATGGACTGCATATTCCTCGGCGGAATGCTCGCCATGAGTTCCACCACTATCATATACAAGGCGTTCGACGACCTCGGACTGCGGCAGCAGCGCTTTGCCGGCATGGTGATGAGCGTGCTCATCCTTGAAGACATGCTCGCCATAGTGATGATGGTGATGCTCTCGGCATTGGCGTCGGGAGCCAACCTCGACGGCGGACAGATGCTGGGCAGCGTGGTGCGCATCGGGTTCTTCCTCGTCTTGTGGTTCGTGGTGGGCATATTCGCCATTCCGTGGCTGCTGCGCTCGTCGCGCAAACTGATAAACAGCGAGACGCTGCTCATCATATCGCTCGGTCTATGCTGCGCCATGGCAGTGGTGTCTACACAGGTAGGATTCAGCAGCGCCTTCGGTGCGTTTGTCATGGGTTCCATCCTTGCCGAGACGATAGAGGCAGAGAAGATAATAAAGCTGGTGGAACCGGTGAAGAACCTCTTCGGAGCGATATTCTTCGTCTCCGTGGGTATGCTCGTCGACCCGAAGATTCTCGTGGAATACAGTGTGCCGATTCTCGTCCTCGTGATGACAATCCTCGTCGGGCAGGCCCTCTTCGGCACCTTCGGTTTCCTCATCAGCGGACAGTCATTGAAGTCTGCCATGCAGTGCGGATTCTCCATGGCTCAGATCGGTGAGTTCTCGTTCATCATTGCCTCGCTCGGACTGTCGCTCGGCGTCATCGGCAATTTCCTCTATCCGGTAGTGGTGGCGGTGAGTGTCATCACCACATTCCTCACGCCATATATGATAAGACTCTCCACACCGACCTACAACAAGCTGGAGAAGCATCTGTCAAAGGACATCATACATATACTCAACGACTTCGCCATCAGCCGTCCCTCCTCTGCCCCACAGGGCAACTGGCGCAAACTGCTGATACAGCTGTTCAGAATCACTCTGGTATATTCCATCCTCTCCGTAGCGGTGATAACGCTGATGTTCACCTTCGCCCTTATCCCGCTCCGCCAGATACTGCCCCACTGGTGGGCAAACGCCACATGCGGACTGATGACGATTGCCATGATAGCGCCGTTCTTGAGAGCCATGGTGATGAAGAAGAACCACAGCGAGGAGTTCAAGGCGCTGTGGCAAGAGAACTGGATGAACCACGCTCCGCTCATCGTCACCATCATCGTGCGCTTCATGATAGCCATGGCTTTCATATTCTATATCTGCAACTATCTCACCCGCTTCACCCATGCGCTGATGATAGTCATCGCCGTTACGATGGTCACACTGATGGTACTGTCGAGAAGACTCAAGAGGAGGAGCATAGAGATGGAGAGGATGTTCATACGCAACCTGCGGTCGAAAGACATCGAAGCACAGGTCTACGGCCACAAGCGTCCGCTCTATGAGGGCCATCTGCTCGACAGAGACATTCATATCTCCGACTTCGACGTGCCGGAGGATTCACGCTGGGCTGGCAAGACACTGGCGGACATGAAACTGAGGGGGCGGTTTGGAGTGAACGTGAGCAGCATTCTGCGCGGCACCCAACGCATCAATATCCCCAACGGCGACAACCTGATATTCCCGGGCGACAAACTGCAGGTGATCGGCGACGACGACCAGCTGACGGCCTTCGGCAAGGCATTGCGAAGCGACCTCCACCCCGAAGATCCCGACATAGAGAAGAGGGAGATGAAACTGCGCCAGCTCATGATATGCCGGGACGGGCAGTTCTTCGGCAAGACCCTCTCTGAGAGTGGCATCCGCGACGAATACAACTGTATGGTGGTGGGTATGGAGGAAGGCGAAGAGGCTCTCTCGCAGCTCACTCCCGACCATAAGTTTGCTGATGAAGACACTATCTGGGTGGTAGGTGAAAAGGAAGACCTGGAACGGCTGCAGAAGGCTAACAGGATTAAACCCAAATCGGTCATTAGGACGTTTAAAGTGTAATTTTAATAAGTGCTTGCAGTCTTTTGTTTTTTATAAGGTGTCTTTTGCTTGTTTTTAATTCGCAATAGCTCGCTATTACTCATTAAAAGCCAAACAAAATCTACTCTTCTAAAATAACAAAATCCAAGCAAGCCCTAATAACCGATTTGGGTTAAACCCAAAACGGTCATTAGGACGTTTAAAGTCTAATTTTAATAACTGCTTGCAGTCTTTTGTTTTTTATAAGGTGTCTTTTGCTTGTTTTTAATTCGCAATAGCTCGCTATTACTCATTAAAAGCCAAACAAAATCCACTCTTCTAAAATAACAAAATCCAAGCAAGCCCTAATAACCGATTTGGGTTAAAGAGGATTCCAATTCTTAATCCTTGATTGCCTTGCAGATGAGATTCTGCTGACTTCAGCCTGTCCTATATAGCCCATCAAGATTTTCCCCTTTCTATTTTAAAACACCAATAAAAGAGAATAATAACAAGAAATGAATCCAAAGATCAGAGGTACGATTTGCGGCATCCTCGCCGCTGTCAGCTATGGCACTAACCCGCTTGGTGCCCTGAACCTTTATGCCGACGGTTTGAACACCAACTCGGTGATTTTCTATCGTTACGCCTTCGCCACACTGATTCTCGCAGTGATGATGGTGGCACAGCGCAAGTCGTTTGCCGTGACGCTACGTGAGATAAAGACGTTGGCAACGCTCGGCACACTGATGGTGGCATCGTCGCTGACATTGTTTTTCAGCTTCAATTTCATGGATGCCGGCATTGCCTCCACCATCCTGTTTGTATATCCCGTGATGGTGGCTGTGATAATGGCAGTGTTCTTCAAGGAGCGTGTCACGGCAGTCACCGTAGTCTCCATCATCCTCGCCCTCAGCGGCATCAGTCTGCTATACAAGGGTGGCGACGGAGCCACACTGTCCACCATCGGCGTGTTCTTCGTCATCATATCGTCGCTCACCTATGCCGTGTATATCGTGGTGGTCAACAAGTCGTCGCTGCGCCTGTCGTCGGTCAAGCTCACGTTCTATGTGCTCTTCATCGGCACGTTCATCCTCATCGGCTATTCCTTCGTAGGTCCCGACGCCCGGCTGCAGCCGCTCACCTCCATGCACGAACTGGTGTATGCCTTGGTGCTCGCCGTATTCCCTACGGTGATATCACTGGTGCTCATGGTAGTAGCCGTACACGACATCGGCTCTACTCCTACTGCGGTGATGGGAGCCTTGGAACCTATCACGGCGGTATGCATCGGCATATTCGTCTTCGGCGAGTCTTTCAGCATGCGTCTCGGCATCGGCATCCTGCTTATTCTGACTGCCGTGATTCTTATCGTTACGGGCAAATCCCTGCCTACGCAGCATATCACATACGTATTCTCGCGCATCGGCAATAAAGTGAAGAAGAAATGGAGATGGAAGAGCTGAACAGGAACCATCATGACCATAGAACCCATCCTGACCTTCCCAAAGGACAACCCATCCTGACCTTCCCAAAGGGCAACCCATCCTGACCTTCCCAAAGGGAAGGAACCTATAGGCAAATGACGAGCTAAGAATAAAACAAGGAATAAAACCAAAAGCCGTGTTGACAATGCTACAGAGAGTGTAGTTGTCAACACGGCTTATTGTTTGTCCCCGAATGGCATAATGGCCGATTGGGGATTATCCCAAATCACGATGATTGGGTTATCCCCCACTGGCATCATGGAGTGTCCCGATGTGCCAGTTGAGGGATGATGGATTCAGTATTACTTCACAGGAATTTCCTCGAGAGTCTTCACGAGCAGATCCCAGAACATAGGAACTGTAGGAATCAGGCAACGCTCGTTCTGAGTATGTGGTGAACGGAGTGTCGGACCGAATGAGCAGATATCAAGACCTGGATATTTGTTCAGGATCATGCTGCACTCCAGACCTGCATGTACCACCTGTACTGTAGGCTCCTTGTTGAAGAGTTTGCGGTAGATGCCACACATCTCCTTGATCAGCTCGCTGTCTGGGTTTGGATCCCAGCCGCCATACTCGCCGCTGAACACCACCTTCATGCCTGCCATGTTCAGGCAGCTCTCGATAGAAGCGCCGATCTCTGCCTTCACGCTATCGCTTGAGCTGCGTGCCAGGAACTTGAATGCCACGCTGCCACCCTCGATGTTGATGATAGCGAAGTTTGATGATGTCTCCACGATTCCAGGGATAGACGGGATGTAGCGCCATACGCCGTTGTGAACGGCATAGATAGCGTCAACGATGTTGTCCTGTATCTCCTGTGGCATCTGTGTTGCAGGCAGCTCCACATCCTCTACCACTACGTCGATACCGTCCTCTATACCCTTATATTCAGCGATGAAATCCTCCTTGAAGTCAGCGCAGAGAGCCATGAAGTCTTCCTTGTTCTCCTTAGGCATTGTGAGCACTGCCGTAGCCTCAAAAGGAATGGCGTTACGCATGTTTCCTCCGTGCCATGTAGCCAGACGGGCCTCGTCGTCGGTGATTGCCTCGCGAACGATGCGCACGAGCATCTTGTTGGCGTTTCCTCTGCCCAGACCGATTTCCAGTCCAGAGTGTCCACCCTTCAAGCCCTTCACGGTCACTGCTACTGCGATGTCGGTCTTGTCGGTCTCCACCTCTTTGTAGTCGAGAGTTGCTGTGATGTCCACACCACCGGCACTACCGATGATGAGCTCGCCCTCGTCCTCTGTGTCGAGGTTCAGGAGGATTGTTCCCTCGAGTTCGCCCTCCGGCAGGCCGGTAACACCAAACATGCCTGTCTCTTCATCAGCGGTGATGAGAGCCTCCAGCGGACCGTGCTTCAGCGTGTTGTCCTCCATGATTGCCATGATGGCAGCCACTCCCATACCGTTGTCGGCGCCGAGCGTAGTGCCCTTTGCTCTTACCCACTCACCGTCGATCCATGTCTCGATAGGATCGGTCTCGAAGTTGTGAGTGCTCTTGGGGTCTTTCTGTGGCACCATGTCCATGTGGGCCTGCAGAATGGCTGTCTTGCGGTTTTCCATACCAGCGGATGCCGGTTTGCGCATCACGATGTTTCCGGCTGCATCCTGGAATGCCTCCACACCAACACGTTTTGCAAACTCAAGCAAGAACTTTTGCACTTTCTCCAAATGTCCTGATGGGCGTGGCACTTTTGTCAGCTCATCGAAGTTTCTCCAGATGCACTCTGGCTTCAGGTTTCTGATTTCACTCATAGTATTTAAAGTTTAGGCTCCTCCGGCATCGCATTCTTCGTGCGGAGAAGCGTGGTTGTAAAAAAAAGTCGGTTTCGTTATCTCTGCGCCATACTGTCCGTTCCCTCCCTTTCCACTATTTCCGAGATGGCTTGCGGACGGGCCTTCAGCATTATCATAGCCCACACTCCGAGCAGCACCACGAGCATCGTCTGTATGGTGTGCACGATGAGCACAAACGAGAGTGCCTCGTCTGCCGTGATGGCATTGGGACCGAGGGCTGCCGAACCATACAGCAGCAGCATCGTTTTCACGGCGAAATGCCATGGTCCGGCTCCGTTTGGCGTGGGTACTATCACCGCTATGCTTCCCACCACGAAGGTGGCGAGGGCACACGTCACTCCCATACCCGAGGTGAAGCCGAAGCAGAAGAACGTGAGATAGTAGTGCAGGAAGTAGCTCACCCATATTCCGAGCGTGAGCACGATGAACAACGGTATGTTCTTCACGCTCTTCAGCGAGAGCATTCCCTGCCAGATGCCGCTGAGCGTTGCCTTCACCTTATTATATATCGACAGGCGTTTGAGCAGGAAATGGAGCAACACCAACACTGCCACGGCGCAAATCGCCGTCACCACATATCCTGTGGCAGAGAATTTTGCCAGTATGCCGTCGATGCTCGTTCCGGTGCTCAGAAAGAAGCTCTCAAAGATTGTCATCTGCGCCAGCAGCGTCACTCCCGTCACTATCATCACGAGCAGCGTGTCGATGGCTCGCTCCGTGACCACCGTCCCCAAGGCTTTCGGAAACGACACTCCGTCGCATTTCTTCAACACTCCGCAGCGTGTAAACTCGCCCACCCGGGGTATCACGAGACTTGCGGCGTATGACAGGAAGATGGCGTTGACGCATGTGGAGAGGCGTGGCTTCTCGCCCACCGGCTCCAGGGTCTGCTTCCATCTTATGCCTCTGAAGAGCTGTGCCGTGATACCGAACGGCAGCGACAGCAGCATCCATGTCCAGTCCATGTCGTGTAGCATCACTTTCTCTATGCGTTTGAAGTCGAAGTCGCGATACATCCAATAAAGTATCACTCCTCCGAGCAACACGGGCAGCACGAATTTCAGAGCTACATTGCTTATCTTTGTTCTTTTCACTTATATTCTCTTTCCTTTGACATTGCAAAGATAAACTAAATCGTGAGCAATACAAAATAATTTATTTATTTTAAGTCCAAACCTGTCATAACACCGTCTATTACCGTTTGGGGGTAAATTACGAAGTTTCGCTCATCTTGTTCTTAAGAAACCGGTCAAACGTGATAATCAACACAGGGAATCTGCGTTACAGCATCTGTATCTCATACACCTTATCTTATTAATAGAATATCACCAACAGACCCTAAAAAACTTACTATTTATCGACAAAACGGATAATATATGTAAAATTTTAGCATTTTTCTTGCAGTATATCCAAAATAATCATTACTTTTGCAATACGAAAACGCACACAATATACGAAACTAATCACAATAAAAACGAAAAGATATGAGAAAGACTTTACTAACAATGGTTGCGATGATGGCAACAAGCAGTGCGATGATGGCACAGAATGGGATAACTGAAATTCCTGATCCAGAAGGTGTAGAGCTCATGGGCACAACATTGTCTCCAAACGGCAAATTCTTTGGCGGTGTGGGATTTGGCGTCAACGAGGCATGGATATACGATATGGAAAGCAAGAAGTTTGTGGCTTTCCCTGCCGCTGACCCAGAAGCAGACGTACAGATCAAGTCTATGGCCGACAATGGCGTGGCTGTGGGATGGAACGGTCCTGCAGCAACATTCGATTTCGCCACAGAGCAGTGCACTCAGTACGGCGAGAACGAACAGTATACTTTCATGGGTATCAGTCCGAACGGAAAACTGATTGTTGGTGCTCACTACGACGGTGATGACTTCGAGGGAACACCTTGTATCTTCAACGAGGGCACTCCGGTAGACCTGCCGCAGCCTTCTGACAAGTTCCTCGGCGCTACCAGTTCCGGTGCTACTGCCCTGTCGGTTTCCAACGACTCCATAATATCCGGATATTGGGTTGATGATATGGCTACGCGTCCTGCCCTGCTGTGGGCTCCAAACCGCGACGGAAAGACATTTATGCCTTATCCTTTCTCCCGTCCGTATTTTGCAGCTACAATGGAATCTACATTGCCATTCATAATATTCAGCTGCGACCAGACTGTGATGAGTGCCAACGGAAAATACCTGGTGATAAACTACGAGCAGTATACCGGTGAGTGGGAATCCATCCAGAGCGTGGCACGCTACAACACGGAGAACGACTCTCTGGAATTATTCACTCCTAATGCCGAAGACGAGATGTTCGTAAATTCAGGAAGCCAGGTGTTTGGCTCCGCCGTTTCTGACGAAGGCACAATCATCGGATTCTATGGCGGACTCTACGGACCGCGTCTGGGATTCATCTGGAAGAAGGGCGACGAAAGCATCAAGGCGCTCGCCTCTGAATTCCCTAAGGCTACTCTCCTTGCCGACTACGACAACGGTGCATTCAACGTTCCTGCTGCCATCTCTGCCGACGGTCGCTACATCGCCGGATTCGCATACAAAGAAGACCCTACTTCTGATGAGCTCGGCGGCGGATATGTGTCTTGGGTTCTCGACACTCAGTATGACGACACCGACGCCGTGGAGTCTGCACCATCTGCCGACGCTGCAAACAAGGTTGTGGCTCGTTTCACTGCCGACGGCAAGCAGGTTCAGAAGGACGCCAAAGTGCGTGGCTTCAATATGATGCTCATGAGAAACGGAAAGGCTATCAAATCTTTCAACAGATAACGACAGCCGCCATATCGCGGAATGACTGATTTTCCCGGATATGGCAGCAGCCGAAAAACAATACGAGGGGCGGACTCACAGACGGGGTCCGCTCTTTTTTTTAATTGATTGTCTTGTGATTTCACACAAATTACGCTACCTTTGCCTTGAAGAAGAAAACAAACGAAAATACAAGACAATGAGAACATCGAGATTCCTACCCCTATTCATAATAGCAGCAGCGATATTCACCATCACGGCAGCATGCTCATCCGACAAGAAAAGCGACGACAAACCTGCTGTGGTGAAAGACGAGCGCATACCCGGCGACTCCACATTCTACGGACTTGCCTGCGAGGGATGCACCGACTCCGTAGTGGTAGTGCTGCCTACCGACGACAGCGACCCCATAACGTTCAGCATCATCGACGCCATGCAGTCCCGACAGGTGTTCGGCAGACCGAAGATCGGCGACCAGCTCGCCATCGTAATAAACAAGGAGGACAAGAGGAAGGCGGACATCGTGATAGACCTCGATGAGCTGAAGGGCACATGGGTGTATCAGGTAATGCCGAAACTGCGCAAGATGCCCCACATCGCCGGTATGCCGCAGCCAAAAGCCGGTCCGGAACGCGACTCCATGATACAGAAGCTGATGGTGCCGATAGAACAGGGATTCAAAATCAAGAAGCAGTTCACGATGGATCCCGTGGGACTGCGTTTCAAGCAGACGAGTCTGACGGGCGAGAGCCCCGTGGAATATCCACAGGCGGAATACTACAAGGAGTGGCATGTGCTCAACGGCAAGCTGGTGTTCACCGAGGGAACGATAGACACCGGCAACAAGAAGCGCCGCAAACTGAAGCCTCAGAAAGACACCGTGGAGATTGTACTCATGATGAAAGACAGTCTGCAGCTGAAATTCAAAGACGGCATAAGGGCATACTACCGCAAGAAGTAACGGCAGACTGCCGCAAGCACACCGACAGGAGCACCATTAAGCCAGTTTCTTCCGCAGCCACATGCCGAAGAAGCGGTCATAAACAATGTATGCCTCCCCGTAGCGATATACAAACTCACGGCTGACCAATGTCTTGAGAGCAAGACTCACACTGCTTGCCGCCGGAAGACGGTATTTTGCCAAGAACTCCTGCGACATCACCGATGCCACCTTCCCCTCACAGGCTATGGCTGTCAGGAGAGCAGACTGGTTGTCGGTGAGCGACTCATAATAGTTTATGAAAGCCACTTCCTGCTCATCCACCAGTTCGTCTATTACCACCTTCACCTCTTCTCTCGTTATCGGTCTGCCGTTCTGATACAGACGGTTCAATATGTCCTGCACATACCATGTCTGACCGTCAACACAATCATACAGATACCCGAACACCTCATCATCGACAGACAACCCCTTCTTCGCCATCCACCGATTTGCAAAAGCCTGATATTCCTGCCTGTCGATAAGCGGCAGCAACACCATCTGCGAACTCTGATAAAACGGGCGCTTGGCTGACAGGAACATATCCGTCATCATATGCTGCTTGCTGCCGGCAAAGATGAAATACACATTCGGCAGAAACTGTATGTATGATCTCAATAGCGCCTCTGCCCTACCCTCCGGATATTCTGCTATCTGCTGAAACTCGTCTATGGCGATATAGATACGCTTTTCCGATAGTCGCAGATAATCAAAAATCTGTTTCAGCGACTCTTCCCTCTGGTTGGGCTGCACGGTAATGGAAAACGTAGGAATACCCGTCAGCTCATCAAACGACATTGTCGGCTTGTAGCTGGCGAAAAATGCGTTTATCTTTCGCATTGCCGACTGTGAGAACGTGTCTACCTTTCCAATCACCGTCTTTCCCAAGAGCTGCACGAACTGCTCCATGCTCCGTGTGGCATTGATGTCCATATAAAAACATTTCACAGCGGAATCCGCATCCTGTATGTTCTCAAACACATGATGTATAAGTCCCGTCTTGCCGATACGCCGTGGCGACATCAACACTACGTTGCGCTCATTTTCCAGAGCTTCCACGATGGTCTTCGCTTCTTTCTTGCGGTCGCAGAAGTATTCCGCTCCCTTATATCCATATATCACGAAGGGGTTATTCAGTTGTTCCATAGCGCTTTACAGTCATTACATGTTTTATGTTACATATTTTATGTAATGCAAAGATACATCTTTCGTCAGACTGTTGCAAGTAAAAGCCAAACGATTTTTCTTCGAGATTAATCCCCAAACAGTCATTAGGCCGTTTAACCCAAAACGGTCATTAGGGCTTGCCTGGATTTTGATTATTTAGAAGAGTGGTTTTTAACGGCCTGATGACCGTTTGGGGTTTAACCAAAAGACCACCGTCTCTTGTCACATCGCAAAGATATGCATACTCTCCGAATAATCACAATTTTGTCAAGATTATGGCTTCCAAATTCTTGAATTTGTACGCAATACTGCATAAACAGTGCGTTTTACGAGGGCATCGCATGTTCCCTGATTTTGCAATCATAATTTGCCTATTACAGTAACTTAACAACAAGACGGAGTAACCTGCATCTCCCCTACGGGGGAGAACGAGAGGGGGCTGAAGTGATTGGAAAAAGCGAGCACCATAGTGCTCAAAATCCTGCTAAATCCAAAACCATAATCCAAATATCACTGACGAAATATTTCAAAAAAAATGGATCCGTGAAGACCAATCCGTGTTCCTCGGTGATATCAGTGTTTCATTTTTTTGATTTGTGTCCACGCCGAAGGCTGGGGACACAACGGCAACACGGAATGAGATATCGGTGAGAATATAGTGTCCATCGCCGCAGACTGATGGACACAGGGGCTAAAACGGATAATATAAAAACGCAATAAAATATAAAAGGATAAGAAGCTTATGGTTACATTCAAAATATTTTCGTAACTTTACTAACAAAGAACAACTAAATGATAACGATATGGCATCAGCAACATTAAACTCCAAACCAGTACAGATGATTGTCACACTGGAAGACAATGCGCTCATAGCCGACATCAAGAAGGCTTTGAAACTATTACGAGGTGTAGCCTCTGTACGAATGGCCAACCTCAAAGATGACGAGACCATCACACCCGCCATACACCGCTCTATAAACAAGGCGCGTCGCGAGTATGCCAATGGCGAGACCATTTCATGTAGTACACCAGAAGAAATGCAACGATATTTCGACAACCTATGATCTACACTATTGAGTATTCCAAAGAGGCTGACAAGACACTACGTAAGTGGAAAAAATGACCGCATTATATACGACATCTAAGACGACCGCGTATAAGTACTGATAATCCAAGCAGAAGAACACTACAACGACAAATAATCATCACACTCCCTCATTACATCAACGAGTAATATTGTTTTCTCAAAATAAAGTATCATAGTATCATTCTGTCCTCCAATTACACCCCTAAGACCTTATATACTAACGATTTGACCAAATGATACTTTTCTGAATGTTTTACAGAAAAGTATCATCGAAGTATCACAGAAGTATCATAGAACATGGAAACAAGAGCATAAAAGTGACGGCCACACAGCATCCTCATTGAAGCCTACGGGCTAATCCATTGAATCCTAAATCACGGGCTAATCCTTTGATAAGCCAAATCACAATCATCGGCAAAGACAACAAAAACGTCACGAAATGGGCAAGCAGCGTGCCCATGTGGGGCAAGCACGTTACCCAACAGGGGCAAGCACCTTGCCCCATGTGGGCACGGGTGATGCTCAAAAGATGCCCAAAAACACTTTAATACTCATCCTGACCTACCCAAAGGATAACCCATCCTAAACTCAAACCCATCCTAACCTTCCCAAAGGGAAGGAACATATTACTCCGGATATTGACACCAGCACCACATAACCTAAAACCCAGCACCACATAATCACTACAGCCCCCACCTAGCCTCCCCCGAAGGGGAGGGACAGTCACTATTGCTGCTGACAAACCGTTGATAATCAGATGACTACTGACGAAAATCATGTAGCCAAAGGTATCCGTCCCTCCCCTTCGGGGGAGGGACAGTCACTATTGCCATTGATAAACCATTGATAAATCAGACGACTACTGACGAAAATCATGTAGCCAAAGGTATCCGTCCCTCCCCTTCGGGGGAGGCTAGGTGGGGGCTGAGGTTAATATTCTGAGTAACTTGTTCCTTCCCTTGGGGAAGGTTAGGATGGGTTATCCTTCGGGGGAGGCTAGGTGGGGGCTGAGGTTAATATTCTGAGTAACTTGTTCCTTCCCTTGGGGAAGGTTAGGATGGGTTATTCTTTAAACCATCCAGACAATAACCAGATGGTTTTTGCGCGTACTAAAATGCGGAAGTATCTGTAATTCAGACACTTCCGCACTTACGACCAGATGGTTGACAATTTTATTCAAAAATTGTCTTTATCTTTGATTTAACCCAAATCGGTCATCAGACCGTTTGAGGTTTATAACTGAGCCAGCTCTACTACCTTGTCTACAGCGGCAGAAAGACCGTCGACGTTCTTTCCTCCCGCTGTGGCGAAGTGAGGCTGACCGCCACCGCCACCCTGAATCAGTTTGGCAGCCTCGCGGATAACCTTACCGGCATTGAAACCGCGGTCGCTGACGAGATCGTCGGTAGCCATAACGGTGAGCAACGGCTTGTTGTCATGCTTGCTGCCGATGACGCAGAGCATATTCTCCGGCTGTGCGGCACGGAGCTTGAAAGCGAGGTCTTTGGCTGCCTCTGGAGTCATCGGCAACACGCAGGTAACGACCTTCACACCGCCAACCTCACGAGCCTGCTGCAAAAGACGCTCCTTGGCACGCTCCACTGCCTCAGCCTGGAACTTCTCTATGCTCTTCTTCATCGCCTCGTGCTCCTCGATGTATTTGCCTATTACGGTCTGCAAGTCCTTGGCATTATGGAAGAGAGCCTTGATAGCCTTCATGCCGTCCTCCAGGTCATACATCATCTGCTCGCAGGCAGCGCCTGTCTTAGCCTCGATACGACGGATGCCGGCGGCAACGCTGCTCTCGGAAACGATCTTCAGCATACCGATGCGACCGGTGCTGTGGGCGTGGATACCACCACAGAACTCAACACTCGGACCAAACTGCACCACGCGGACCCTGTCGCCGTATTTCTCACCGAACAATGCTATAGCTCCGAGCTGCTTAGCCTCCTCTATCGGCACGTTGCGATGATCCTGCAACGGGATGTCCTGACGGATCATATCGTTGACGATACGCTCAACCTGACGGATTTCCTCGTCGGTTACCTTCTGGAAATGAGCGAAGTCGAAACGCAATGTGTCTGGCGACACGAATGATCCCTTCTGCTCCACGTGGTCGCCGAGCACCTGCTTGAGGGCATAGTCGAGAAGGTGGGTAGCAGTATGGTTGGCTGCACTCGCCTCACGCTTGTCGGTATCCACACAAGCCATGAATTCTGCCTCTACGTTCTTTGGCAGAGCCTTCACGATATGTACAGACTGATTGTTCTCACGTTTGGTGTCGGTGATGGTGATGGTCTCCTCCTCGTTTACGAGGACACCGGTGTCGCCCACCTGACCTCCCATCTCGCCATAGAAAGGAGTGTTGTCGAGAACGAGCTCAAAGTATGTGTTCTTCTTCTGCGTCACCTTGCGGTAGCGCAGTATGTGACATTCATATTCAGTATAGTCATAGCCCACGAACTGCTGCTCGCCCGGACGAACCTCAATCCAGTCGCCGTTTTCCACAGCTGCCGCATTGCGGGCACGCTCCTTCTGCTTCTGCATCTCTACGTCAAACTGCTTCTCGTCTACGGTGACGCCGCTCTCACGACAGATAAGCTCGGTGAGGTCGAGAGGGAATCCGTAGGTGTCGAAAAGACGGAACGCCTGTGTGCCGTCGAGCTCTGTCTTGCCGGCAGCCTTCACAGCCTCGATGGCGCTGCTGAGCATGTTGATACCGTTGGAGAGTGTGCGCAGGAACGACTCCTCCTCCTCTTTTATCACCTTGGTGATGAGTTCGCGCTGGGCAGAAAGCTCCGGGAATGCTCCGCCCATCTCCTGTACCAATACCGGCACGAGACGGAAGAGGAACGACTCCTTCTGACCCAGGAAGGTGTAGGCATAACGCACAGCACGACGAAGGATGCGGCGGATGACGTATCCAGCCTTGGCGTTGCTTGGCAGCTGACCGTCGGCAATGGAGAATGCCACGGCACGGAGGTGGTCGGCAACGACACGCATAGCCACGTCAACTTCCTCTGTCTCGCCGTATTTCAGACCAGAGAGAGTGCTGATTTCCTTTATGATAGGCTGGAAGATGTCGGTGTCGTAGTTAGAATGCTTGCCCTGCAGGGCGCGCACGAGTCGCTCGAAGCCCATACCGGTATCGATGACGTGCATTGGCAGGGGTTCGAGAGAACCGTCGGCCTTGCGGTTGAACTGCATGAACACGATGTTCCAGATCTCAATCACCTGTGGGTCGTCCTTGTTTACGAGTTCGCGTCCCGGTGTCTTTGCCTTCTCCTCCGGAGTGCGGGAGTCGAGATGAATCTCTGAGCATGGACCGCAAGGGCCTGTGTCGCCCATCTCCCAGAAGTTGTCGTGCTTGTTGCCATTGATGATATGGTCGGCAGGCACATGCTTGAGCCAGAAGCCGGCTGCCTCATCGTCGCGAGCGAGTCCCTCCTCGGGAGAGCCCTCGAATACTGTGACGTAGAGGTCGTTTGGATCGAGATGAATCACGTCGACGAGGTATTCCCATGCGTAGTCGATGGCGCCCTCCTTGAAGTAGTCGCCGAAGCTCCAGTTACCGAGCATCTCAAACATGGTGTGGTGGTAGGTATCGTGGCCCACTTCCTCGAGGTCGTTGTGCTTACCGCTCACGCGCAGACACTTCTGTGTGTCGGCACGACGGCGTGGCTCCGGCTCGCGGGTGCCGAGGATAATGTCTTTCCACTGGTTCATACCTGCATTGGTGAACATCAGCGTAGGGTCGTCTTTGATGACCATTGGCGCTGACGGTACAATAACGTGTCCTTTCGACTCGAAAAATTTCTTGAATGAGTCACGGATTTCATTTGCTGTCATCATCGTATTCTTGTTTCTTTAATAATATTTCTTTTTGACTCTGTTGCTAAGGGCACAGGAAAAGGGCAATGATATTGCCGGGTGTACTTGCCCATGCCTCTTACCTATTGATATAATCGGCAAAATTAAAAAAAATATGATAAACAGCCAAATTATTTGTTATCCTTGTGTTTTTTAGCGTGTTATAAGCCACGGATGTTGACGAAACAGAAGAAAATTATTATCTTTGCCGAAGAAAGTATATAATATGGCACTTAACACGGAAAAGAAACTGAAACTGTATTACTCCATCAAGGAGGTGGCAGAGATGCTGGGCGTCTCTGAAAGCATGTTGCGCTTCTGGGAGAAGGAAATTCCGATGATAAAACCCAAGACCACGGGCAACAATATCCGACAGTATACGGAGCAGGACATCGAGAACATCAAAGTGGTATACAACCTGGTGAAGGTGCGTGGCTTCAAGCTTGCCGCCGCCCGCAAGATGCTGAAGGAACAGAAGAATGCCGTAAGCTCCGACACCAAGGTGCTGGAGACGCTCATAAAGCTGCGCGACCAGCTGCAGGAGATGAAAAAGCAGTTCGACTACCTTACGTAATGACGGATTTAACCCAAAACGGGCATTAGGAATCAGCAGAATAAGTTACGGAATACTATTAAGGAAAAAAAGAAATAGAAAACAAGTAGGGACGATCGGGCTCGAACCGATGACCTCTGCAATGTGACTGCAGCGCTCTAAACCAACTGGGCTACGCCCCTGTGTTTCTATTACCGGCACAAAAGTACACTATTTATTCGAACCGACAAAATAATTTGCACTTTTTATACTTTCACGATATAATAATAAGATATACTTTTACGATGGAATATCAAAAATGCCAAGCCCACTGAAGGACTTGGCATATATTCTATCTGTCGGAAACGACAGATTTGGGTTCAATTGATTCGCTTATTACTTAACGAACTTCTTGCCGTTCTGGATAGCGATACCCTTGAAGTCAGAGCTTACGCGCTGACCAGCGAGGTTGTAGATAGGAGCGTTAGCGTCTGCCTCTGGAGCAACAACGTTGCTGATGCCGTTAACATCACCGTTAGTGTCGAAAGCAAGACCGCAAAGCATGATCTTAGAACCAGATACCCAGAAGAAGTATGTGTTGCCTGGCTCAACGTCGTAAGCGAGAGCTGCGTAAACGTCAGCGTCTGTAGCCTGCTCTGCGGCCAGACCACCATCAGCAGTGATGTACTGTCCCCATACGTCTGTAGCATAATCGCCCATAGCAGCGAAGTCAAGCTCCTCATTCTCGATAACTGAGTTAGGAACCTTAGCAGTCCAGATCTTCTTTTTACAACCATACTTAGCTGCAACATAAACCTTACCAGCAACAGCTGGAGTGAACTCTATGTGAGCAGATGTAGAACCAGCCTTGTCCAAAGAAGCGTCAACACCATTAGTACCACCCTGGATGTAAGCATTAGAGAAAGTCTTGCCCTGTGACACGAAAGTCTCAGCTGTAGTAGGATCGCTCTTTACTGTCCAGTTTTGACCACCGTCGAGAAGAACAACCTTGGCGTTCTGAATCTCTGTAGCAACAACTGTAGGCTCACCTGCGTTAGCAACTACTTGATCAACAGTAGCTGTAGAAGGAACTGCATTCCACTGACCCTGTGCGTTAGCACATACTGCCATAAACATAGCAGCTACGAAAAGTAAACTCTTTTTCATAATTTGTTTTGTTTTTAAGTTATTAATAAAATTGATCGTTTGGTTCAAGTCCATCGCTGGATTTATGATATCCAGCAATGAACTCGGATTATTATCACATTGTCGTTATATATTCAAGATTTTACTCGCCAGCCTTTACAGCTTTGATGGTGTAGCGCTTGGCAGAGCTTGTGGCATTGAACTTGAACTTTGAGCTGAGAGAGGTATAGACAGTAAGGTCGTTACCCTCTATCACTCCACCTGTGTTTCTTGCTGCTGCAGCAGAACCGTTTCCGAATGTGTAACGGTTTTCACCAGCCTTGGCAACGTTGAACACAGCCTCCTGGTCCATTTTCAAAGTAGCGGAAGCTATCTTGACTGTAATTGCCTGAGTATTCTCAGCCTCAAACTTGCTGATTGTAACAACTACATCTGAAGCTTTCTCGTTTCCGTCTTCGTCGAACATAGAACCATTGAAAGTTCCACCTACGAGAACAGATGCATCGGTGTGTGTCACTGGGTCGTCATCATCGTCGCATGCAGCGAATGTGAGCGAGAAGAGAACACCAAGCATCAAAAACAATATACTTTTCAGTTTCATTTTCTTTTCTGTTTTAATTCGGTTAATAATGAAGCAGGATTATTCTGCATCGCTTTCCTCTGCTGTGCTATATGTACGGAAGCCAGGGTTCTGGTCGGCAGCAGTGATACCTGAGTTGATCTGTATCTCGTTCTCTGGAATTGGACGCAGCCATTTGATCTGACCGTCGTTACCTGTCATGTTGGCAACAGAAAGACCGCAATAGGTAGTGTTGTAACGAACGAGCTGATGGGTGCGGCGCAGGTCCATCCAACGGTAATATTCACCGAGAGTCTCACGCATACGCTCGTCGAGGATGACATCCAGCTTGTTGATGGTCAATCCGTAGCTGTCGGTCTGTCCGAATGACACGTATCCACCGGCATCATTGTAGCCCCAGTCGTAGCGTTTGTAGTCGCTGAATGAGCCAAGATAAGAAGCATGAGAACGTGTACGTACAGCATTCAGATACTTCAGCGAATTAGCATCGTCACCCATCATAAGGTAAGCCTCTGCAGCAACGAGATAAATCTCGCTTGCATTCAGAACCACAACATCACGGTAGTCACCGCCCGACTGTTTGCAGTCGCTGGTAGTATTCTTGTCGTCGAACTTGCGTACTGGAGGCAGACATCCGATCTTCTGGATTGCAGAAGAGAATGGCTGTGTGTAAGTGGCAGAGTTCTTTGCATCGTAAGAACCGTTTGCGGCATAAGCCTTGCAAGTGGAGTTCTCAGCAACCTTGAACACCTTGGTAGTGCTCTTCATACCAGTGGTAACGAACTGAGAAGCGTGGGCTGTGCAATAAGCCTCAATCTCAGAATCCTCAGTATACCATGGGAAATACTTGAATGCGATAGAGAGCTTTGCCTTCTCGTCATCATTTGCATTGTAGTATGCCCAATAGCCCTGCTTGCTCCAGTTGCTTTCATTTCCGTCATAACCATATACTGTGGTCATGAAAGTTCCTTCGAAGCGGTCGTCGCCCTTGTCGAAAGCGTAGTAAACACGCTCTGTAGGACAGAGGTCGCTCTTCACACCCTTCACACCCAGAGTGTTTGAACCCATATAGAGAGCAAAGTTGTGCTGCTGGTCGTGACCACCCGTCACCTTGTCGGATGAAGTGGCACGGTCGTACTGGATTGCGAAAAGAGTCTCGGCGTTGGTGCCCTTCTCATTGTTGTCGAAGTCCCATTTCTTGTCGAAAGACTGTGTCAAAGGAACTGCATCAGCTACCTCAGAAGCATATTTTGCAGCCTCAGCGAAATACTCGGTGCTGTTCACTGTGTATGTACCGTTCTTTGCATCATTGACAGTTGTCTGCAAGTCCCATCCTGCTGCGAGGTAAACCTTGGCAAGAAGAGCCTTGGCACCGATAACGCTGGCACGTCCTCTGGCATCCTTCTCAGAACTTACGCTCTCGAGATTGCCGTTTGCGATGATTTCCTTCAGGTCAGCAATGACGTTGGCATAAACCGTAGCGAGGTCTGTGCGAGGATAGTTTGTGCTTGCCGACTCAATATAGTCGGTGATGTATGGCACTGCACCGAACTGCTGTGTAAGGATGTAATAGCAATAGTCGCGCACGAAACGAGCCTGGTCGTTCAGCTTGTCGTCCTTGCAATACTTCAACACACAGTTGGCATAGTTGATGGCAGCGTATGTGTTTTTATAAAGATTTGTAACATCCTCGTTGTCTGAAGAATACTGATACGACTGCAATACAGGAGCCGATGCATTCTGTCCAACGGTGTAGAGGTCTGTACCCTGACAGAACACCTTAGGATCGCTGTATACATCACGCAGAGCATAATATGCATTGTTAAGCTGCTGGTTCCAACCTGAGATGTCAGAGAACTGGCTTTCAGGTGTTACAGTACTTTTATTGTCTGTATCCAAGAAATCAGAACAGCTGGACAAACCAGCCACCGTGGCCAATCCGAGGGCAGACATTATGATAAACTTTTTCATTTTGCTTCTTTGTTTAAAATGTTATTAGAACTTAATGCTTGCACCGATCTGATATGTCACTGTGCTTGGACCATCATTCTTCTTGGCTGCATCAGCCCACTCAGGATCGAATCCCTTGTACTTCGTGAATACGAATGGGTTTGTAATGTTAACATAAAGACGGAGATACTGGCAGCCCCATGAAGAGAGCAACTTCTTTGGGAATGTGTAGCCAAGAGTGATGTTCTTGACCTTCCAGTAAGAAATCTTGTCTACTGCGAGAGCATTGTAAACGTTCTTCTCATAAGATGCAGAACCGGCACCGTTGTTGGTGATAGAACTGTTTGTGAATGGGAATGAACCATAGTGTGTGGTCTCCTGGTATACAGGGTTGATGTATGTACCATCAGCGTTCACACCGTCGCAGTCGATAAGTGTTCCAGCAGGGATGTAGTAATCCATTGCAATCTTGTTCCATCCACGGTAAGCATAATCGTATGTGTCAGCCAATGTGTTTGAGTATACCGTGAAGTTCTGCTTTGTATAGATAGAGAATGAGAAATCCCAATCCTTATACTGCAAAGTAGAAGAGATGTTGCCTGTCCAAGAAGGATCCTGGCAACCGAGGATCATCTTGTCGTCAGCGTTGATCACGCCATTGCCGTCGTTATCCTTGATGATAGGCATACCCTCTGACCAACCGTATACCTTGTGGTAGTAGTCGCAAGAGCGAACCTGGTCACCAGGTGTGAAGCCTGCATTAACAGCAGCATCGTTGTTAGGAACAGTGATGTTCTTGTCTGAAACGACGCCATCCCACTTGTACAGGTAGAGAGAGTTCATTGGAGAACCTACGAACAAAGAAGATGTGATAGGGTTGTCTGAATCGATGATCTTGTTCTCGCCGTTGATCTTCTTCACCTTGTTGATGTTGCGGGCGAAGTTGAAGCTTGTGGTCCAGTACCAGTCTTTGGTCTGGATGTTCACTGTGTTCAGGGCGAACTCAATACCACGGTTCTGCACCTCACCAACGTTGTCCCAAAGTTTGCCACCACCAGAAACCAATGGAAGGTATCTCTCATAGAGCAGGTCTTTAGATGTCTTAGAATAGAGGTCGATAGATCCATTGATTCTGTTGTTGAGGAATCCGTAGTCGATACCGAAGTTGGTTTCATAAGATTTCTCCCACTTCAAGTCAGCGTTGATGACACCGCTTGGGTAATAGCCGTTGGCAACTACTGAACCGAAAGCATAAATGTTTGGACCAGAAACGCCAACTGAGTTATAATGTCCGCACACGGTGTTGTTACCAGTCACACCATAGCTCAAACGAAGCTTCAAGTTGTCGATCCATGAGATGTTCTTCATGAAGTCTTCCTCAGAGATACGCCATGCAAGAGCTGCTGATGGGAACCATCCCCAGCGAGAGTCTTTCAGGAACTTTGAAGAACCGTCGGTACGTACTGTACCTGTGAACATATACTTGCCTTTGTATGAATAGTTCAGACGCAAAGCGTAAGACATCATTGTCTCTTCCCAGTAAGCAGTACCTGAACCGATACCGCTTTCCCCCGGTTTCTTCTCAAAGATAGTACCTGTATACAAATTGTACCACTTTGTACCTGTCATGATAGAAGTGGCATCAGCAGATGTTCTGCCGACCTGGCTGTACATTCTGTCGGAAGAAGTCATAGAGAACAATCCCATAGCACTCAGAGAGTGGTCGCCGAAGGTCTTGTTGAAGTCAATCTGGTTGTCCCAAGTCCAGTCCTTGCGGGTGTACTCCTCGTGAGAAGCAGTCTCAGTACGAGAACCGCTCGAAGCTGTATACTCACCAGTGCGTGAGTTCACGTAGTTTGGAGAGAATGTGGTCTTGAATGACAACCACTCAACCGGTTTCAACTGCACGTAGATGTTACCAAGCACACGGAAGGTGTTTGACTCCTTTGAGTCGTCACGCAGATAGATAAGAGGGTTAACGGTATCAGTGAACTGATTTGCCTTTGTTCCCATTGACTCAAAGTTACCCGGCTTCACGTTGAAGCTGCCGTCAGAAGCGTAAGGACGAGCGAACGGCACCTGACGGAACGCATCCTTTACGGCATCATCTGAAGCCAACTGGTTTTCTGTGTAAGCGAGGTTCAGGGTGAAACCTGCAGAGAGATATTTGTTGATCTTGCTGTCAACACTTCCCTTCATGTTGTAGCGGTTCTGGAGGTCGTTCTTGTATACTCCCTCCTCACGGTTGTAACCTACTCCAAAATGATAGTGTGTATTCTTTGAAGAACCGTTTACGGCGAGGAAATGGTTCTGCTTCTGACCGTCCTGTGTAACGAGGTCTGGCCAGTTGTAGCCTTCGCCGTTGAGCAGCATGTTTTTCAGTACAGAAGTTCCGTCCTCTGTATCGGCAAGCATACCCTGCAGGAAGTCCTGCTGGGTCATCTTCCATGTTGGCTGGGCAACGGTAGCGATACCGTTTGCCACCTGTCCTGAAGAGAGGAACTGAGAGAAACGCCACTTGTAGAACTGGTCGGCGTTCATATAGTCAGGCATACGGGCAACCTTTGAAACGCCATAGTATCCGTCGTATGAGATAGAAACTTTCTCCTCGCTCTTTCCGGCGAGAGAAGAACCGCTCTTTGTAGTAACGATAACTACACCGGCTGTGGCACGTGAACCGAAGATAGCTGTAGATGAAGCATCCTTCAAGATGTCCATACGCTCGATGTCCTGAGTGTTCAAGAAGCCGATGTCCTCGCAGATAACGCCGTCGACAACATAGATAGGCTTTGAAGTACCCTGGATAGAAGACTTACCACGGATCTGAATGTTGAAGTCAGAACCTGCACGTCCGGTAGCCTGTGTAATCTGTGCGCCAGGAACAGAACCCTGCAATGCCTCCATTGCACTTGTAGTACCCTTGGCAGCAAGTTTTGCACCATCAGCAGAAGATACAGAACCAGTGAGGTCGCTCTTCTTCATCGTACCGTAACCTACAACGACAACCTCATCGAGCTGAGCATTGTCTTCCTGCAATACGATATTGATCGTTGAAGAGTTTCCGAGAGTAATGGTCTGCTCTTTGTAACCAATGTAGGAAATCTTTACTTTAGAAGAAGGAGATGCATTGGGGATAGAGAAATTACCATCAATGTCGGTGATGGAACCTGGTTTGCCATCGACAAACACAGTAACACCAATCAATGGCTCTCCACTTGCATCCTTCACTGTACCCGTGACCGTCTTCTGGGCAAATGCCGTAAGACAAACCATAGGCAATACTGAAGCCGTCAAGGCTCTTCTGAATTGTAAATGCATAAATGATATTTTTTGATTTATTAGTTAGTAGCAATCTCCTTGTAGTGTACCAGTCTGTGTGCTTCCCGAGCACATTTCCTACACATATTATAATATGTGGGGCAGTAGTTGTTTCATCTTCTTTTCTGGCACCCCTGTGCCGTTTCCGTTATGGAACGGTATAGTTTGTTTCGGTGCAAATATATATAGTTTTCTTTAAAACGCAAAACTTTAGCAAAAGTTTTTTATTTTTAAGACTAAGATTTAACTTTAATCGGCCATCTGAAACTGGCTGGCAATAAAGAAAATTCTATTGCTGTCAGACTCAGATGGCCGATATCATCAGTTTAATGTATGACCGATACCATCAGTTTAATGGTATATGTGCAAAATTTCTTTTAATCAGACATTCGGTATCCAACCGCCATTCTGTCTGAAAACATTCTCAAGCGTCACCTTTGCCGCCTCTTTCCTGGTGAGCTGGCGTGTCCATGCCGCACGTTCTTTCGTTGCCGCTCCCTCGCCATGGTTGTTATACTCGCAGTAGCGTGCAGTCGTCTCATTCTGCGTATTGCTCCAGTTGTGCCATCCTACGGGCAGGATATGCTTGCCGAGCTGACAGTTCATGAACAGCGTGTGGGCGTAGGGACGCCACGGACGACCGAGATATACCTTGCTGACTCCCTCTGCTGCTACAATCTTGCAGCGGTTGAACACATAACCGTATTCCACGTTCTGCGGAGTGGAAGCGGCGGTGATGTAGGAGTCGGTACGGCTCAGGATGGTGCAGTTTTCAAACCATGCCGTTGACGGACCGAAGATGAAGTCTGTGGTTCCCTCGATGTGGCAGTCTTTGAAATAGAGGCGTGTGTTAATGCCTCCTGTATATACCGTGTCTTGGTTGCCGAGGATGCGGCAGTTCACAAACGTGAGGCGGTCGCCCTGAGTGTGGAGCGCCACTGCCTGGCCGAGTCGTGCTGCGTTGTTTTCTATCGTGATGTTGCGGAATGTTATGTCATTGCCGTCCACCCGCACGGTGTAGGTGCGGAAGGTGCCCATCTTGCGGTCGGTGCCGGGAATGAACACATTGGCATGGTCGTCGTAGGTTATTATGGTATTGTCTCTGTCCTCGCCGCATATCTCTATATTGGTGAGCCATGACGGCACGATGAGTTTTTCCTTGTAGGTGCCTTTCTTCACGAATATCACCTTGTGGTATTCCATGAATGCCCTGCACACCTCAATGGCATCGTCGATATTGCGGAACTCTGCCGTTCCGTCGCGAGCCACGAAGAGTGTGTCGGGATTGTCGTATTTGTTTGCCGCATTGACAGCCAGCGTTCCCGCAAGAGCGAGAACAAGGGATAGAAGTAATTTTCTCATTTTGATTGATTAGTTTTAAATTAGTAGTTTATCCAGAAAGTTATCCTGGAAACCATAAACGTCCATTATGCCGACGTTGGAATTATGGTTACCAGGATACTGATATAGTTCTATTATCCGAAAATCCGGGAGTTGGGTATATTGCATCAAACCGTCTGGTTCACTTCCTGCACACCATTGATGGTCTTCAGTCCGTTCATCACAGTCTCTACATCGCTGCGGTCGTGGATAAGCAGTTCGAAGACTCCGGCAAAGATGCCTTCATCGCACGAAATGGTGAGCTTGTGGATATTCACGTCGAACTGGTCTGAGATGACCTTCGTCACCTCGTTGAGCATACCGATACGGTCGATACCCTTCACCGATATGGTGGCATCGAAGAGCAACTGACGCTTCATGTCCCATTTGGCGTCGAGAATCCTGTTGCCATAGCTTGACTTGAGTTTAGAAGCCACCTTGCAGGAGCGTTTGTGTATCTCGATGTGGTTCTTGCCGTCGATGAATCCAAGCACGTCATCGCCCGGAATAGGATGGCAACAGGGTTTGAAGATGTATGTATTGATATTGTTGTCGGTGATGTAAATCGGTTTCTTGCGGTTGAAATTCTCCGGCACGACTGCATAGCCCTTGGAAGTAGCACTCTGCTGTTTCTCTACATCGTCTTTTTTCTTGCCAAGGAACGGCACATACTTGCGCCATCCACGGGAAGTCTCACTCTTCTTGTTGTTCTTGCCCTGCAGTTCGTCGAGGTCCTGGTCGCCCAGAATGATGGTCTTGTCGCCCAATGCCTGGAGCAGCTGCTCGTGTTTCTCCACTTCATGCAGAGCGCAGAGTTTGTCCATCACGGCGAAGGTGAGTTCCATAGAATTGCGTTTGAGGAACTCGTCGAGTATCTCCTCGCCGCGCTTCTGCACTTCCCTACCCTCTCGGCGCAGGATTCCCTGAATCTTGGTCTTCGCCTTTGCCGTAGACACAAAGTTTATCCACGACGGCTGCACATGCTGAGAGTTTGAGGTAAGGATCTCCACCTGGTCGCCACTTTTGAGCTTATGGCTGAGAGGCACGAGCTTGTGGTTCACCTTGGCTCCGATACAATGGCTTCCGAGGAAAGTATGAATCTGGAATGCGAAATCGAGGGCCGTGCATCCTGCCGGCATGGTCTTGATTTCTCCCTTCGGAGTGAACACGAAGATTTCTGATGCGAAGAGGTTCAGTTTTATGGTGTCGAGGAAGTCCATGGCGTCTGGCTGCGGGTCGTCGAGGATTTCCTTGATGGTGCGCAGCCAGTTGTTCAGCTCGCCCTCGTCTTCTGAGATTTCCTTGGCTCCATTGCCGTCAACTCCGTCTTTGTATTTCCAATGTGCGGCGAAGCCCTGCTCCGCCATCTCGTCCATGCGCTCCGAACGGATCTGCACTTCTATCCATTTTCCCATGTTGCTCATCAGAGTGACATGGATTGCCTGATAGCCGTTTGCCTTGGGGTGGTTAACCCAGTCGCGCAGACGGTCGGGATGTGATTTGTATATCTTGTTGAGTGCAACATAGATGCGGAAGCATTCGTCCACCTCCTCGTCCTTGTCTTTCGGCTTGAAAATAATTCTTACGGCAAGGATGTCGTAAATCTGGTCGAACGACACGTTTTTCTGCATCATCTTGTTCCAGATGGAGAACGGACTCTTCACTCGAGCCTTGATGGTGTATTCGATGCCCATCTTGTCGAGTGTCTCACGGATAGGTTTCGTGAAATTGTCGAAGAGGGTGTCGCGTGATGCCTGAGTGCTGGCGAGCTTCTCTTCTATCTGCGCATATTTCTCCGGGTGTTCGAACTTGAAACTGAGGTTCTCCAGCTCTGTCTTGATATTGTTCAGTCCGAGACGGTTGGCGAGCGGCGCATATATATATAAGGTCTCGCCGGCAATCTTGTAGCGTTTGTTTGGCGGTTGTCCGTCGAGCGTACGCATGTTGTGCAGACGGTCGCAAATCTTGATGAGGATGACACGGATGTCATCGCTCATCATCAGCAGCAGTTTCTTGAAGTTCTCTGCCTGTGCCGATGCCTGAGAACCGAAGATTCCTCCTGAAATCTTGGTCAGTCCGTCTACTATCTGGGCGATTTTCGGACCGAACATGTTCTGGATGTCCTCCACCGTATAGTCGGTGTCTTCCACCACGTCGTGGAGCAGTGCCGCACTGATACTCGTTGACCCGAGTCCCATCTCCGAGCATGCTATCTGTGCCACCGCTATGGGGTGCATGATGTATGGCTCGCCGGAGAGTCGGCGCACTCCCTTGTGGGCCTGACGTGCGAAGTTGAAAGCCTTCGTTATGATATCCACTTTCTTTCTGTGGCGCGATGCGAGATAACTGTCGAGCAGATGCTTGAAGGCATCATCTACCATTTTAGCATCAGCAGCCTCTCGCTCCTGGTCTGTAAGTTTCTGTTCACCCATGATAATGCGATTTTAAGAGTTAACGGTTGTATGCTGTTATCACTTCACCTTTATCTTCTTGCCGGCACGTATGTTGCTGCCCTTTATACCGTTGAGCTTGCGCAGCTTGCCCACGGTGGTGTGGTTTCTCTCGGCTATCTCGGAGAGAGTGTCACCGTTTCTCACTGTCACGCTCTTGCCTCCACGGCCCTTCTTGCCTTTCTTGCCTTTAGACTTCTTAGATGAGCGACCGTATCCTTTCTTCGAAGAGGTACGCTTCGAAGATGTGTAGCGGGGCTGTGTCTGCTCGTCCACCTCAACGAGAGAACGGCGTGTGAAGAGCTGGTCAGCCTGGTAGTTGCTGATGGAGTCTTCATTGCTGATGAACGAATTGACCACCGAAATAGGCAGGCGCAGCACTGATGGCTTGGAGTTGCCGTTCACGATGTCGCGGCGATACTGCGGATTGAGCGCACGAAGTTCTTCGAGGTTCACTCCACACATGTCGGCAATCTGCTTCAGGTGTATGTCGCGAGTCACCACCACTGTATCGGTCTTTGCCGGCAATGTGGTGCGCATCGGACAAATGTTGTGTTCACAATAATAGTTCATCACATAATTTGCTGCGATGAATGCAGGCACGTATCCCTTTGTCTCACGCGGCAGATATGGATAGATCTTCCAATAGTCGGCCTCTCCGCCTGCTCTTTGCATCGCCTTGCGCACATTCTGCGGTCCGCAGTTGTATGCAGCGATTACGAGACTCCAGTCGCCATAGATTTTATATAGGTCGCGCAGATAGCGTGCTGCAGCATAGGATGCCTTCACAGGGTCGCGACGCTCGTCAACGAGAGAGTTTATCTCCAGTCCATACTGCTTGCCAGTGGATGGCATGAACTGCCACAGTCCGGCAGCTCCCACTCTGGATGTAGCCTTAGGGTTGAGTGCCGATTCTATAACCGGCAGGTATTTCAATTCCAGTGGAATGTCGTATGCCGAGAGGGCATCCTCGAATATCGGCATATAGAAATTCGATGCTCCGAGCATATAGCTCACCGAACGGCGCAGACGACCGGTGTAGCGGTCGATGAATTTCTGCACGATGTCGTTGTATGGCATCTCCATGATATTCGGCAGACGCTTCAGACGGTCTACGTAGACCTCCGGCTCATAGGTACGGTTTTCGTCTCGGTAGTTGCAGTCGTCGTCCACCTTCAGGTATTTCTGTGAGTAATACTCCTGCAGGAGGTCGTCAAACTCAGTGCCCATAGACTCAGGCACGTCGATCACTTCTTCACGGCCATCCTTGTCTTTCACTGTTATCTCATTGTCATTTACATCTTGTGCGAACATCTGTAACCCGCTGCCCAACAGCAGAGATGCCGCCAATACTATAACTTTGTTTTTAAATATCATTACTTAATCAAATTGTTTCTTTTTTTAATTCATACATCGTGCAGCGCAAACCGGCTCATTAGAAATTGAGCGAGCACTGCAGTCCGAGCGCCGACGACTTCAGTGGATTTGCCGAACGGCGGTCGTTCATCACCGAAGGTTCTATCTTCAGGCTCAGGTCCTTGGATATGTCAAACTGCGACAGCGACGCATCCACGTATGCGTCGATTACAGAGAGAGCATAGACACCTATCATGCAGAAAATGCTCAGGTCGCGGTATTTGCGGTAGTAGTCCTTCCTGCGCTTGAAGAGATTCTGATATCGCTCTTTGTTTTCATCCGTTATCTGCATTCCGAGATGCAGGAATTGGTTGTAGCTCTGCGTATTGGGGTCGTCGTCCATGATGTCCATATATGCCTGCGAATAATCGCGGAACATCTGGTTGTTCCACCTCCATGCATAGATACAGCCGAGGAATCCGCCGTATACGATAGGCAGTTTCCAGTATTTACGGTTATACACCTGTCCGGCTCCCGGCAGCACTATGGCGAGCCACATGGCACGCTTGGGATCCGGGCTCCATGTCGCCCAGTCACGCTTTGCCTTTTTCTGCTTCACGCCTACAGAGTCCACCTTATTTAATATATATATGGAATCTGCATTCAACATAGATACTGTATCCACAGCCACGGCACCCCTCGCCGCACTCAGCAACGAGTCCGGCACAACCGTCGGCTGCGTTGCCGATGGTGTTTGCTGTTTCTCCGTCTCTGCGGCATTCACGGCAAGCATCGTCCATGCTGCCACGAGGCACATCATCATTCTATGAATGTTGCTCAACACTTCACGTTCCGCTTTTAGTCGTTCATTTTGTCGAGCGCCGCCATGATGCGCTCCAGTTCATCGGCATTGGCAAACGGGATGCTTATCTTTCCTTTTCCCTTTGGCGAACAGGTCATCTGCACCTTTGTGGAGAAGAACGAAGAGAGTCGTTCCTTCAGGGCGTTGAACTCCTCCGGGAGCTGTGTCTTCGAGGCTATCACCTTTTTGCCCACCGTCACGTCTTCGCCGCTGTTGAGCTGCTTGGCTATCTCCTCCACCTTTCTTACGGAGTATCCGTTTTTCTGTATTTCCTTGAACACCTTGATCTGAAGCGACGGTGAGTCGATAGACAACAGCGCACGCGCATGTCCCATGTCTATTTCCTTTTTCTGCAATGCCATCTGTACCTGTGCGGGCAACTTCAGCAGTCTGAGGTAGTTGGTTATCGCCGTGCGGCTCTTGCCCACTCGCTCCGACACCTTTTCCTGTGTCATTCCTGAATTTGAGAGCAGGTGTTCGTATGCCAGAGCAATCTCAATGGCGTTGAGGTCCTCTCGCTGTATGTTCTCCACGAGCGCCATCTCCATGACGTTCTCGTCTTTTATCGTGCGTATATATGCCGGTATGGCTGTCAGCCCAGCTATCTGCGAGGCTCTCCAGCGGCGCTCTCCGGCAATGATCTGGTATCTGTCCTCAGCCACCTGTCTGAGTGTGATTGGCTGTATGATACCGATTTCGCGGATACTGTTGGCAAGTTCCTGAAGCGCTTCCTCGTCGAATTCCCGACGTGGTTGGTTAGGGTTTGCCTCAATCTGGTCTATTTCAATTTCGTTTATCGTAGAACTGCCCTGCGGACGCACGTCGTCGGTTGAAATCAGTGCGTCGAGTCCGCGTCCGAGTGCGCTGTATCTCTTGTGTACTCCCATTATCTCGTTGCTTATGTTTGCTTATTGTTTGCTTGTTTTCTCGTTCTTGTTGATGATTTCCTTTGCCAGCGCCAGGTGGTTCTTGCTTCCTGTGGAGTCGGCATCATACAGGATGACGGGCAGTCCGTGGCTTGGCGACTCGCTGAGCTTCACGTTTCTCTGGATTACGGTCTTGAACACCAGTTCCTGGAAATGGCGCTTCACCTCGTAGTATATCTGGTTGGCGAGACGCAGTCTGCCGTCATACATCGTGAGCAGGAATCCTTCTATCTCAAGACGTGTGTTGAGTTTGCTCTTGATAATCTTGATGGTATTGAGCAGTTTGCTGATTCCCTCAAGGGCGAAATACTCACACTGCACGGGGATTATGACGGAGTCGGCTGCCGTGAGGGCATTGACGGTAATCAGTCCGAGAGAAGGTGAGCAGTCGATAAGGATATAGTCGTAATCATCACGTATCGGCTGCAGCATTCTCTTGATCACCTGTTCGCGGTGTTCGAGATTCAGCATCTCTATCTCTGCTCCCACAAGGTCGATATGGCTCGGAATGATGTCAAGTCCGTCGATGTCAGTGGTATAGACAGCTTCCTTCACGTCGGCATGGTCGATGATGCACTCATAGAGTGTGCAGTCCACGTCCTTGGAGTTGACCCCGAGTCCGCTGGAGGCATTAGCCTGCGGGTCGGCGTCGATGACGAGCACTTTCTTTTCAAGCGTGGCGAGCGAGGCGGCGAGGTTGATGGTAGTTGTAGTCTTTCCCACACCGCCTTTCTGGTTAGCCAAAGCAATAATCTTTCCCATTTTATCCTTTTCTAATTTGTTCGAGGCCATAGCAATTCAGCCAAACCTACTGATTTGGTATAGCCCAATTATTTTGCAAAGATACATAATTTGCGCCACAATCAGAGGTTTTAAACCTTTTTTCGTACTTTTTAATATGGGAAAGTGGTATTGCCGATATGGGAAAGTAACCTTGGATGTAGTTTCCTGATTTTGGTTGAGTCTGCATTTGCACGGCATGCCTATATTATTTTATGCAAACAGGGTTTTCCCGACAAAAAATATCATAGTATCATTCTGAGGATACCTAAAAGATCTTTAGCATTGTTCTCTTGCATTTTTAGTCTAATAGCCACTTTTCGCTATCAATGCCCTCTGTCTCTGCCGAAGGGATAAGGCCTATACTTCCAAGTACTAAAACCTATGAACAGAGCCGCGTTGTGGAACATTCCCCGATTCATTGGTGAGTTTTTTAGATAATTGCTTGCATATCTCAAGTATTTTGACGAATTTTGTATAAAGGTTGTACATACGATGGTTTGAACTTAATGTTCTGATCACCACTAAGTTGGTATAATCAGCGATATATACAACTTTTCTCATATTTATCAACTTAAATTAATTCCGCCAACGGGTAATAAACAGAAAATAATAACCGGATGTTGCACTTTTGACATTATAAATCACAAATAAGCGGCTCTTTTTACCACCTAAATTGACGAAGAACCTTTATGTAAACATGTTTAATTCAAAATCATACAGGATAAAATGAGATATTTACTAACATTGTGTTTTTTGCTGTTTTTTACGTTTTCACATAGTCAGGAATATACGAAGTCTTTTTCTGTTGAATTAGATTCCATTGATAATATTTTGGCAAGTTTACCGCCTTGTAAAGACACAACTATAATAGAATCGGCAATTCATCGATGTGACGAGTTGGACAGTCTGAATTTATCTCCAGACGATGAGTATACTGTGTTGCAAAAGAAAAGCCAATTGCTGGCAATGTTGGGTAAATATGTGGAAGGCTTTCTTACTCAAGAAAAAGGCATTCTTAGATTAGACACAACTGATATCAGATATCTGGAGTATTTTGCCGTAAAAAACAAATATTTAGGAAATAAGAAATTGTCAGATTCATATTATGATAAAGCCATTGATATGTGTGGCAAAATGACTGGAAAAAAATACAAGCTAAAAAAAGTTGAATGTTTAGTTGGTAAAAGAGACTTGACAGAAGCAAAAAACACGTTAAGGCGTTTAATAAAGATATATAATGACAGTGATTACAAAATGCTTTTAAAAGAGTTTGACAGTATATTGGAACAGGCTATTCCCATTGATTCATTTATGGAAAATGAATTTAAGAAATATTTTCACATGAAACTTGGAGAGTAACTACTCATGCCCATAGGGGATGCTGAGTAGTTACTTCAATAGGGGTGCTGAGTATTATTTTCAAACTTGAGGCACAATGGCTTTATGTCCTTAAATGGGCAAGCTGCTTGCCCAACAGGGGAACGCTGCTTTCTCATCATGGGCAAGCTGCTTGCCCCGGATGGGCAGAATTGGTTTCTGATACCTGCCCGATACATTCATATTTTCAGAGTTCAGCCAACGCATGCAATTCCTGCCATCTGACAATTCCTCTCATCAGCAAACCATCCAGACAATTGGCTGACAATCGCGAAATAGTCAACTGTCTGTTTGTCAGAATATTACGACAAAAAACCAGATGGTCTGACAGTTTTTTGCAATTCTTGGTTTTACTGAGAATCAAGCGACATTTACAACTTTTACTCATATCTATCAACATAGATCAATTCCGCCAACGGGTGTCCTAAAGATTTCATTATCAACGAAATCGTATTCTCCACTCGGTTTTGATAAAAGCGGCATCTCGGGATAAAAAAATAAATAAATTTATTTTATTCTCCACTCGGTTTGCATTATCTTTGGATAAGATAAGCGGCACCTCGGGATAAAAAATAAATAAATTTATTTTATTCTCCACTCGGTTTGCATTATCTTTGCAGCGGATATGGCATTTGAAAGAGAAATAAAAGAATATGAGGATTTGAGAAGAAAATACCAGACTCAAATCATCGGAATGATGAATGGGGAAGAATACGTGAAATATAACGAAATCCTCTTCTCCACACACTCTTGTGCCATAGAGGGAAACTCCTTCTCCGTTGACGACACACGCGAACTGAAAGAAAAGGGACTGGCGATGATACCGGCAGGTAAGAGTCTGCTCGAAGCATTTGAAATACTCGACCACTTCAAGGCTTTCGAATTCATGATGCAAAACACACAGCATGCTCTGGACGAGACTCTACTGAAGGAAATCAACAGGTTGGCCACTTGTCACACCCTGTCTTATCGCTGCCCTGACGCCATACCCGGAGAATACACCACTACGGATATGGCTGCGGGAGACACTGTGTTTGGCGACCACAAAAAACTGATTGCCATGGTGCCGAAACTATTGGAATCTACAGAAAGGGCAATACTGGCTGCCGCACAGGCACAGAAAAACGAAACCAACGACAATCTAGGATCTGAAGACCATACGCATGCCATTGTCATTGCAGCACGTTTCCATGGTTTCTATGAATATCTGCATCCTTTCCGCGACGGAAACGGAAGGACTGGACGACTTGTGAGCAATTATATCCTGCTGCGCCTGGGACATCCGTTGGTAATCATTCCTTCTGAACAGCGCAAGGAGTATATTGCTGTCCTGCGGATGATTCGTACGGAGGGCACCGACGAACATCTAATCCGTTTCTTCTTCAAAATGGCAATGCTGAGAATGCAGGAGGAGATAAAGCAGAAGGAAGCAAACACGAAACGTTTCATGAACTTTCTTTTCTGATTTCTATAAGGATTCTATTGATAAAAGCGGCACCTCGGCAATAAAAATGAAAGTCTTTGCCTTTTCATTTTGTATTGCACTCGGTTTTGATAAAATCCTCACGCTCGGAAATGTGAATATATTCCCATTTCTCTCGCTCAATCGGATTTTTGCATTATCTTTGGATAAGATAAGCGGCACCTCGGCAATAAAAATGAAAGTCTTTAGCCTTTCATTTTGTATTGCGCTCGGTTTGCATTATCTTTGCAGCAAATAAGTTGCAACTTAGTGTTTTTATGAAGAAAAAAAGACCATTAATCCTAATCTCCAACGACGACGGATTTGCCGCCAAAGGCATAAACAGCCTGCTGGAATACGTCAGGGGATTCGGCGACATCATAGCGTGCGCTCCGGAATCGGCACGATCGGGATTCTCATGCGCCTTCTCATCCGAAAAACCTCTCCGACTCAGACTCGTAAGGGAAGAACCGGGACTGCAGGTGTGGGCATGCAACGGAACACCGGTGGACTGCCTGAAAATCGCCATCGACCAGATATGCGACCGCATGCCGGACATCGTGATAAGCGGCATAAACCACGGCGACAACGCCTCGGTGAACAGCCATTACAGCGGTACGATGGGTGTGGCAAGGGAAGGATGCATGAAGGGAATACCATCCGTGGCATTCTCTCTGTGCAACTATTCACCCGACGCTGACTTCAGCAATACCGCACGACTGATAAAGATCATCACAGGACGAGTGCTGGAGGACGGGCTGCCAAAGAACGTGTGTCTGAACGTGAACTTCCCCGACACTCCCGAGATAAAGGGAACGAAGGTGTGCCGCATGTGCAACGGCATCTGGGAGAAGGAACTGGTGAAGGAAAGACACCCCAGAGGATACGACTACTACTGGATGGTGGGACAGTTCCGCGACACGGAACCGGAAGCGACAGACACCGACGAATGGGCTCTCGCCCACGGATACGCTGCCATAACGCCAACAACGATAGACACTACGGCTTATTCTGCGATGCAGAAAATCAGCGATTGGGACCTGTAACGACAAGGAGGAACGAATGAAATACTATCTTATAGCTGGAGAGGCGAGCGGCGACCTGCATGCCTCAAGACTGATGAGGGCGATAAAGGAGAAAGACCCGCTGGCGGTGTTCAGATTCTTCGGAGGCGACCTCATGGCGGATGTAGGCGGAGCAAGGGTGAAACACTACAAGGAACTGGCATACATGGGATTCATACCCGTATTGCTACACCTGAAGACGATATTCAGGAACATGGCGCTCTGCAAGAGAGACATCGTGGAGTTCGACCCCGACGTGCTCATCCTCATCGACTATCCCGGCTTCAACCTGAGCATCGCCAAATATATTCATGCCAAGACGAGCATACCGGTATACTACTATATCTCACCCAAGATATGGGCATGGAAGGAATACAGAATAAAGAACATACGGCGCGATGTGGACGAGATGTTCTCTATCCTGCCATTCGAAGTGGATTTCTATGAGAGGAAACACAACTACCCTATCCACTACGTGGGCAACCCTACTGCCGACGAGGTGGCGGAATTCAAGGAGGAATACAAGGAGCCGTTTGCTGATTTCGCTATCAGAAACGAGCTGGACGGCAACAAACCGGTGATAGCCCTGCTCGCCGGAAGCAGAAAACAGGAAATCAAAGACAATCTGCCATACATGATAAGGGCGGCGAAGAGGGTGGCTGGAGACATATACCAGATAGTGATAGCCGGAGCACCAAGCATCTCGCCGGAATACTACGACACCTTCACGAAAGGCGACGACAGCGTGAAAATAGTGTTCGGACAGACTTACCAACTGCTGTCACACTCCCGTGTGGCAGCGGTGACAAGCGGTACGGCGACTCTCGAAACGGCACTTTTCGACGTGCCGCAGGTGGTATGCTACAAGACTCCCATCCCGAAAGTCATCGCCTTTCTCAAGAAGCATCTGCTCAAAGTGAAATATATTTCACTGGTAAACCTCATCGCCAACGAACCGGTGGTGAAAGAACTCGTGGCAGACTCGTTCAGCGAAGAAAACATCGCCAGCGAACTGCAGCAGCTCATCGCCGACGGCGAGCCAAGACAGGCAATGCTCAAGGGATATGCCGGCATCAGAGAATCGCTCGGAGAAAAAAAGGCGGCAGAGAATGCGGCAAACATAATATGGGACCTCGGCATGAGGGACTAGGCAATCAAAAGAAACATAAAGCATATATAATGGCTGACATTAAAATTTCAACAACTTTAGGCGACATCTTCGTGCGCCTCTACGACGAGACCCCAAAACATCGCGACAACTTCATAAAGCTCGCCAAGGAAGGATATTTCGACGGAACTCTGTTTCATCGAGTGATAAAGGATTTCATGATCCAAGGCGGCGACCCCGACAGCAAAGGTGCACCGGCAGGAAAGAATCTGGGAACCGGCGGACCGGACTATACCATACCGGCAGAGTTCGTGTATCCGCAGCTCTTCCATAAGCGTGGTGCGCTGAGCGCCGCCCGTCTCGGCGACGAGGTGAACCCGGAGCGCGAGAGCAGCGGAAGCCAGTTTTATATCGTCTGGGGAAAGACCTACAAGAAATCGGAACTGCAGCAGATGGAAAGACAGATGGAGATGCAGCAGGAACAGACGATATTCAACCAGCTCGCACGCGAGAACCGCGACAAGATAATGGAACTGCGACGCAACCGCGACCGCGCCGGACTACAGGAACTGCAAGACGAGCTCGTGGCAGAGACCAAGGCCATAAGCATGGAGAAGGGAAAGCCCACATTCACCGACGAGCAGCGTGAGGCATACACCACCATCGGCGGCACACCGTTCCTCGACAACCAATACACCGTTTTCGGCGAAGTGACCGAGGGTCTCGACGTAGTGGATAAGATACAGGCTTGTGAGACATCGCGTGCCGACCGCCCCGTGGAGGACATCAGCATGACGGTGGAAATCGTGGAGGAATAAAAGGAGATATCGTGAGATGACGGCAGAAGAGATAATAACGAAACTTGGACATAAGGGCGTAAAGGCTACTGCAAACAGAATTCTGGTATATCGCATGCTGGAAGAGTCTGACCACCCCGTCAGCCTTGCCGACATGGAGCGGCTCAACCTGTCGATGGACAAGTCGAGCATCTTCCGTGTGCTCACACTGTTTCTGGAGCACGACGTCGTACACTCGTTCGAAGACGGACGCGGCATCCTCAACTACGAGTTATGCAGAAGTGACGGCAAATGCAGCCAAAGCGACAACCACGTGCATTTCTACTGCGAATCGTGCCAGCGCTCGTTCTGTCTCGACGACATACACATCCACGACATCCCGCTGCCCGACGGATTCTACGCCCACTCCCTGTCATTCGTGGTCAAGGGAGAATGTGCCGAATGCAGACGCAAGAATCATAACCAATAGCCTACTGCCACACACTGACAGCAGAAGGGCATGAAGAATTGCCCACAGACTGCAGGAATATCATAAAGGAATATCATACAGCATTTTCAGCATGCGCCGGGATTCACAAAGTCTCGGCGCATGTCTTTTTTATACTCCATGTCGTCTTTGCAACCCGATTGCAACACAATTGCCATACCTTTGCAAACGAACAAAAGCGATACGGCTATCAGTCAAATACATTCTTTATCCGCATTGCTTACCTTTGATTCCAAACGACAATTCTCGCTTAATGGAAAGCTACAGACTAAGAAAATATTAAAACATATAGATATGGACAAGAAAAAACTCACAAGAATCATACTTACCGCGGTGTTGCTCGTCATTGCCGTGGCAATAGAAAAGACAATGGGGCTCGAGGTGTGGCAACTGCTGCTGGTTTATCTCGTGCCATTCCTTCTCATCGGCTACGACGTAATCGGTGAGGCTATAGAGGGAATCAGAGAGGGCGAGGTGTTCGACGAGGATTTTCTGATGTGTATAGCCACCATCGGAGCTATGCTCATAGGCTTTCTGCCGGGAGCAGAGACTGAATTCCCCGAAGCGGTGTTTGTGATGCTCTTCTTCCAGTTGGGCGAACTATTCGAGCACTACGCCGAGGACAACAGCCGCAAGTCCATCTCACACCTTATGGAGATACGCCCCGACACGGCAAACGTGGTGAGAAACGGCAAAACGCAGGTTGTAGATCCCGGAAAAGTGGCAGTGGGCGAGACAATCATCGTGCGCCCCGGCGAGAAGATCCCTCTCGACGGCAAGATAACCGAGGGCGAGACAAGCCTCAACACCATGGCTCTCACCGGCGAGAGCATGCCGAGGAGCGCTGGAGTGGGCGAAAGGATATGCTCAGGCTGCGTCAACCTGTCGGGCGTGATAAAGATGATAGTTGAGAAATCTTTCGGTGAATCCACGGTGAGCAAGATTCTCGATCTCGTGGAGAATGCCGGAGAGAACAAGTCGAAGAGCGAGACCTTCATCACCAAATTCGCCCACATATACACTCCGATAGTGGTATACGTGGCATTGGCACTGGCTTTCCTGCCACCGTTCTTATCCGACGACTATCTCTGCGCCCTGCCCGTATGGGTAAACCGTGCGCTGACTTTCCTCGTGGTTTCGTGTCCTTGTGCATTGGTAATCAGCGTTCCGCTCACGTTCTTCGCCGGCATAGGCGGAGCATCCCGACGGGGTATTCTCATCAAGGGCTCCAACTATATGGACACGCTGGCAAAGACCGGTGTGGTGGTGTTCGACAAGACCGGCACGCTGACGAAAGGCAAGTTCGAGGTGGAAGCCATACATCCAAATGATTTCGACGAACGGGAGCTACTTCATCTCGCTGCCCATGTGGAACGCTATTCCACACATCCGATAGCCGTTTCTCTGAAGACGGCGTTCGGCAACGAGGATGACGGTTGCCGCGTGGATAATGTGGAGGAGATTGCCGGCAAGGGAGTGAAGGCCACAGTGAACGGCAGGACCGTGTATGTGGGCAACTCCAAGCTGATGGAAAGCATCGGTGCCAGATGGCACCAGTGTCATAAGGTGGGCACCATCGTCCATGTTGCCGTAGACGGCACGTATTCCGGACATATCGTGGTGACCGACGTGATAAAGGATGATGCCAAGGAGGCGATAAGCCGCTTGAAGGAAACTGGTGTGGAAAAGACCGTGATGCTCACCGGCGACAGGCACGAGGTGGGCGAATATGTTGGCAAGGAACTTGGCATCGACGAATGCCACACCGAACTGATGCCTGCCGACAAGGTGGAGATGATGGAGAGCGTGATGAAAGGTAAGTCGGCTGACAAGAAGATAGTCTTCGTTGGCGACGGTATCAACGATGCTCCCGTATTGGCACGCGCCGATGTGGGTGTGGCGATGGGAGCCCTCGGCAGCGATGCGGCGATAGAGGCTGCCGACATAGTGATTATGGACGACAAGCCGTCGAAGATAGCTACGGCGATAAGAATAGCACGCCGTACGATAGCCATCGCCATGCAGAACGTGGTGTTTGCGATATTCATCAAACTGCTCGTACTCGTGCTTGCCGCTTTCGGACTGGCTACTATGTGGATGGCGGTGTTTGCTGATGTCGGCGTGACGGTAATTGCCGTGATAAATGCCATGAGGGCATTGAAGGTGAAGCAGATGTAAGATACAACTCCCCCAAACGTTCTAATGACAGTTGGGGGAGTTTTTGTTGTATGCCGATTCTTATTTCTTCACCGCCTTGGCATCCAAAGGATTGTCGGGCCAACAGTGTTTGGGATAGCGGCGCTTCAGTTCTTTTCTCACGTCAAAGTATGTCTCACGCCAGAAGTTGGCAAGGTCTTGAGTGAGCTGCACCGGTTTGAATCCCGGCGAAAGCAGTTCCATGAGCAGCGGTTGTCTGCCGTCGTCCACTGTTGGTGTCTCCGTCATACCGAAACATTCCTGCAGTCTTACGCTCACCACCGGTGCTGCCGATCCCTGACGATAGTCGATGCGTATCCTGCTGCCCGTAGGCACGACGACGTATTCTGGAGCGAGCCGGTCTATCTCCTGCTGCTTGTCGTATGGTATCGTTGCCCAGATGATGTCTCTCAAGTCCAGCTTTTTCATCTCTGTCACAGATGTCATGACTCTGCTGCCTTCAACGAGATACATAGGCAGCCAACTGCCCGCCGTCTGCATCAGGTGTGGAGTTGAGATATCAGGCAGTTCCATGTCTGGATGCCAGGCGGCAACGGCAGCCACACGGTTCTGGAGTCTCGCCACATCATCGCTCCAGTCCAGCATGCTCAGTCCGTCTTTCCTCACGGCATCACACACAATCTCCACCACCCTGTCCTTGTCGGCATCGTGTATCGGTTTGCTGCCAACGATGAGTTTACCGATTCTCTGCTCCCTTCGCATCACCACCATGCCCTCTTTTGAGTTCCATGAAACATTGTCCAATGAAATTGTCTGCATCTGTTCCACATCAACCGGTGCGGCAAGATATATACGTCCGCCGTTGCTCTGTGAATAGAGAGACGCCACGGCAATCCATTTGCTTGCCGAGAGGGCATCGGTGACAGACAGCGAAGCATTGTCGCCACTGGCAAGCTTGTAGCCTCCCACATCGTCGGTTGCCATCGCCACACGTTCCGGATAGGCATAGGCAATCAGCAGCCCGGCATCGTCGGCATCGATGGCTGCATTGTCTTCGGTAGCTCCTGTCATGCGCTGGTATTCCCGTGATATCATCGCTATGCGCTGCCAGCGGCCTACGTTCCTCTTGTTTCTGCACGAGCGCAGCACTCCTATACGTATCGTAATGTCGGCAGACTCTTCGGCAGTCAGCGGGTCTTTCTCTTCGAGGATAGCGGCGATGTCGCATGCCAGACTTCTCATCTCCTTTGTGCGGCATCCCAATATCATCCTTGCCACACGTGGATGACAGGGCATTGCAGCCATCTGTTTTCCAATGGCGGTTATCTTTCCGTCGGCATCCACGGCTCCGAGGAGTTTCAGAAGATGCTGCGCCTTGCCTACGCTGCCTGCTGACGGTGGAGTGATCCATGGCAGCGAAAGGATGTCTCTCTCACCGAATGCCGCCACCTGCAGCAGCATCGGGGCGAGGTCGGCTTCTTCTATCTCCGGCCGGCGCTGGTCGGCAAGCTGGTTCTCCGTGGCTACGGTCCAGAGACGGTAGCAGGTTCCCGCCGCCACTCGTCCGGCACGTCCCGTTCGCTGCGTCATCATATCCTTGCTTATTGCAACGGTATCAAGATGACTGAGTCCGCTGCGGGCATTGAACACCGGGCGGCGACACAGTCCGGCATCCACCACCACTCTCACTCCTTCTATAGTGATTGAGGTCTCTGCCACCGGCGTGGCAAGGACCACCTTTCGCTTTCCCCCGGCAGAGGGGGCTATCGCCCTGTGTTGCGCCTCTGGCGAGAGGTTGCCGTAGAGGGGCATCACGACAGTGGGCAGCAAAGAGTCGCCCAACAGGTCTGTCACTTTCTGTATCTCTGCCTGTCCTGGCAGAAACACCAGTATGTCGCCATCGCTCTCCCTATGCGCCCTGCTCACCATGCGTGCCACGGCAAGCGGAATGTCGGCGTTGCGACGGGAGGATGCCATAGCGATGGTGTCGTCGTCAGCATGGACCACCTCAACCGGGAACATCCTTCCCTGGCTCTCCACCAACGGGGCATGCAATGTATTGCAGAGCGACGTGGCATCAATCGTTGCCGACATCAAGACGAGGCGCAGGTCATCACGAAGGAGAGTCTGCGACTGTCTGACGAGGGCAAGTGCGAGGTCGGAATTGATGCTACGCTCATGAAACTCGTCGAAGATTACTACAGACACCCCGTCGAGCGTAGGGTCATCCACGAGCATACGGAGGAACACCCCCTCAGTTACCACTTCTATGCGCGTTGCCTCAGAGACGCGGCTCTCGAAACGCACTCTATAGCCTACGGTCTTCCCCACGGGTTCTCCCAATATCTCCGCCATGCGTTCGGCAATCTGTCGCGCTGCCAGGCGTCTTGGCTCAAGCATCATTATCTTTCCGGCGGCAGTCCCATCCATGATGGTAAGTGGCAGGAGTGTGGACTTTCCTGCTCCCGGCGGTGCCGTGACGACGAGAGAATTGTTCTCGTCGAGCGTTCTGTTCACACCTTTGGCAATGTCGGCAGCCGGCAACGTGGCACACCTGGATATTATGTCGTCTATAGTCATCAAGATCATCTTTTATTTTCTTCTGCATGCAAAAGTAATAGTAATGATTATTGTTTTCAAACTTTTATTGATAATTTTGCACCATCTATATTTATAATCTTTCATCCCCAAAAGACAATAGTCAATTCATGCCAAATAAACAAAAATCAAGAACAACGACAATGTTAGAAAAACTCTTCGGCTTCGATCCAGCGAAGCACAACATCAAGACGGAAGTAATGGCTGGTATCACCACCTTCCTCACGATGGCATACATCCTTGCCGTTAATCCAAGCATCTTTTCGGTCCTCGCCTCCAAGGGCATGGACACCAATGCCGTGTTCACCTCAACGGCTCTTGCTGCCATAATCGGAACACTGATGATGGCGATATATGCCAAGAAGCCGTTCGGACTCGCTCCCGGCATGGGGCTCAACGCTTTCTTCGTGTTCACCGTGTGTCTCACCATGGGATACTCATGGCAGTTTGCGCTCACGGCGATACTCATCGAGGGACTGATATTCGTGATTCTCACAATGACACGCATACGAACCCTTATCGTTGACTCCATACCGGCTTCCATAAAGCGGGCGATAGGTGCCGGAATCGGCATCTACATAGCGTTTATCGGACTGAAGAATGCGGGCATCATAGTGGAGAGCTCCGCCACTTTCGTCACCATCGGCGACCTGCCTCACGGTTCGGCATTGCTCGGGTCGATAGGCATAGTGCTCACGTCGGTGCTCATTGCCAGACGCGTGCCGGGAGCATTGCTCATCGGAATACTCGCCACATCGCTGATAGGAATCCCGATGGGAATAACGAAATTCCAGGGAATAATGGACACTCCGCCGTCTATAGCACCTATTTTCTGCCAGTTTGATTTCCACAACATTTTCACCATCGACATGGCCATCGTGGTGTTCACGTTCCTGTTCATCGACATGTTCGACACCATGGGCACGCTTGTCGGCGTATGCACCAAGGCAGGCATGATGAGAAAAGACGGTCGCATTCCTGGTCTGAACAAAGCGTTCATGGCTGATGCCGTGGCGACGATGGCTGGAGCGTGTCTGGGAGCAAGCACCACAACGACTTATGTGGAGAGTGCCGCTGGTGTGGCACAGGGCGGAAGGACCGGACTAACGGCTTTTGCCACGGCTCTCTGCTTCGTCGTGGCTCTCTTCTTCGCTCCCATCTTCCTCGCCATTCCTGCTGCCGCCACCACTCCGGTTCTCGTCATCGTGGGACTCTTCATGCTGTCGCCGATAAAAGACATCGACCTGAACAACTACACCGAAGCCATCCCCGCATTCATCACCATCGTGATGATGCCGCTGTCATACAGCATCTCCGACGGCATTCTCTGCGGCATCATAGCATACGTTGCCATAAACATCCTGTGCTGCAACTGGAAGAATCTCAACCCTACGCTCTATATCCTCGCTGCCTTGTTCGTGATGAAATACATTTTCATTTAACCCCAAACGGGTCAGACGGGCAATTAGGCTTTATATTATAAAGAATTGTGATTGTCTCTATAAATAAAGAACCAAGGAATGACAAAAGTAATTTGCACATTCGGAGTAATTTGCTTAACTTTGTATTGTCACTGATAAAATAATCCGCATTATGGTAGAAAGATACATCAATCCACATACAGACTTTGGATTCAAGAGATTGTTTGGATCAGAATTCAACAAAGAGTTGCTGATAAGTTTTCTCAACGCTTTGTTCCGTGGAGAACAGAACGTGAAGGATGTTACCTACTTGAACTCAGAACAGCTCGGCGACCGCATAGACGCCAGGCGTGCAGTATTCGATGTGTTTTGTGAGAATGACAAAGGCGAAAAATTCATCGTAGAGATGCAAAATGTATATCAGGAGTTCTTCAAAGACCGAACAATATATTATTCAACATTTCCAATACGAGAGCAAGCGCAACGTGGCGGAGATTGGGACTTTCATCTCAATTCCGTATATACGATAGGATTGCTGAACTTCAACTTTGCAGAGGGTTTGCAGAACGCAAAGAGGTGGCATCATGAAGTGAAATTAATGGAAACAGACACCAAAGAGGTCTTCTATGACAAACTAACGTATGTATATGTAGAGATTCCCAAATTCGACAAAACAGAAAATGAACTTGAAACGATGTATGACAAATGGATGTTTGTACTGAAAAACCTCTCATCTCTAATGAAACGTCCCGCCTCGTTACAAGAGCGTGTGTTCACACGTCTGTTTGAACAAGCTGAAATTTCCAAGTTCAACCCACAGGAACTGAAATCATACGAAGATAGTGTAAATGCTTATCGCGACATCGTAAACGCAATCAAAACTGCAGAAAAGAAAAAGTTTGCAGAAGGAAAAGCAGAAGGAAAAGCAGAAGGAAAAGCAGAAATTGCCCGTGCCATGCTTGCAAAAGGAATGGATATGGAAGTGATTTCTGAATTGACAGGAATTTCAATTGGCGAACTTAAGGACTTATAAATTCTCCTTCAAACAACCACAACCGCATGACACCAACCATTCCATTCATCAAGGAGAAATTCGACGAATACAACAGGATGATGTTCGACGGCAAACTGCCCGACATACCCATAAGGCTTAGCAACGCCAAAGGGTTTCTCGGCATGTGCTGCTTCAAGAAGAAACGCAACGGATTGATGGGCAAGGTGGTGAACTACGATTTCGTGCTGCGCATCAACACACGGTTTGACCTGCCGCAGGAAATAGTGGAGGATACTATCATACACGAGATGATACACTACTACATCGCCAGCAACCAACTGAAGGACACGAGTGCCCACGGACGAATGTTCCGCACGATGATGAACGGCATAAACGCCAGATTCGGCAGACATATAGCCATATCACACAAACCAACGGAAACGCAGAAACAGCAGGCAAGGGAAGGCAGACGGTCATGGCATGTGGTGGCTGTGGTGACCTTCACCGACGGACGCACAGGAGTGAAGGTGTTACCAAGAATCGTGGAACGGATAACCTACTACTACAACAATGTGCTCTCGGCAAAGGATGTATCAGCAATACAGCTCTATATGAGCAATGACACATTCTTCAACCAGTTTCCCAACTCCTCTGCACTCAAGGTCTCGATATGCGAAGAAGAAACTCTTAAGAGTCATCTCGCCGATGCGGAACGCATGGAATGCGACGGCAAAAGAATAATCCGCAACAGATAAGAGCCTCAACGAAACGGCAATAATGACAACTTAGACAACGATAATGACTTGACAAGGCGGCAATGACGACATGACAAGGCAACAACCACAAAAAACTTCCATCATAATCAGGGCTGAACTCCATACCAGTGAAGTTCAGCCCTAATTATTCATACTAGAAGTTCAGCCCTGATTATTATCGATAAACCTTTGGATTATCTTTGTTTTGCAGATAATAAAATTCTACCATAGCATTCATGGAATGAAAATCTCGCATAGGAGATGCCAGGCCTGCATCATCTCACGACCTTCCTCATGGTCTTGCCGTCTCTCACAATATATATACCCTTCGGCAGGACGGAGGAGTCTATGCGCATGCCATTGAGGTCGTAAACCTCCTTGCCCTGTAGAGCAGCGCCGGCAGAGACGTCGTTGATGGCAGACACCACCTTGTTCTCCTGAACCAAGACAATCTTCATCTCTCCCACTCCATCGGTGATGGTGATGGTGGCATCCCGTTTGTCAATGCCGACAGGCAATGCGGAATACTCTATCTGCAGGTCGTCGGCGGTATATTCTCCCGGCTCGCTGACCACCTTACACCACTGTTCGTCCGACGTTGCCGTCTTCCATCCGAGCTTCGAGAAGATGGTCTTTGTGGCTACTCCGGCTTCTTTGTCCACAAACACTGTGTCGTTGTCTACCGTCACTTCTCCCTTGTCGCTGACTTTCGCCGACACCATCACGGAGTGTTTCACCACCGGGAATACGGCGAGTGATGTCTGTCCGCCAGGGGCAGCCTGGAAATAGCCCGTCAGCGGGCGCCACTCTCCATTCTTCAGCATATAGGCGGTGTTGCCGTGGTCGCGCATCGGAGCCATTGCGAAGGCGCATTCCATAGCGTCGTTTTTCTCCGGAATGCCGTCGATGACAACGAAGAACTCATCGTTGATGACATAATCCTTGCTGAGCTGCACTTCCACCACTCCGTCTTTGGTAGTCAGCGCATAGTTCAGTTCTGTCATCGTCCACGTGTCGAGCAGGTCTATCTTCTGGTCGGGGAGTCCGTCTTTTGATGTATAGAGCGAGAACGACACATTTGTAATCTGGTCTGTCAGTTCCTCTGCCGAGGCTTTGGTGAAGTTGACATACATACCGGTGAGGAGCATCGGCGTGGACGGCTTCGAGAATTTCTCTGCCCATGCCGTGATGCCGAGTTTGTTGGCTCCCGGCAGGGTAAGGTTGCCATCGGTGAAATTGGTCTGATATCCGTCCTTGGGTTCGAAATTCGTGATGTAGCCGTCGAACTGCACCTGTACGCTGTCGTCCTGGAACGTGTAGCCGGTCTCGTTCTGGGCGATGTGTGTTACATACCATTTGTTCATCTTCTCATGACTGAAATCCACGTCCTTTGTAGTGAATATACCCTTTGGCGTGAATATAGGGTCGGTGTTGTTTTTCAGTTCATACTCTGAATATATCGCCCATGAATACTGGTCGGGAAATCCTGTAGAGCGGTCGGTGTAATGCACGGTGGCGAGCGGTGCCATCATACGCATCCTCGTGGTGAGATCGCGGAATTCTGCCGGCCATCCCACCTGTGCCGTCGGCTCCTGTCCTTCAACGCTTACGAAGGCTGTCTTGGTCACCTCGTCTTCTTCATCGCCGGCTTTCACTTTCAGCGTTACGTCGTAGTTGCCGGGCTTGGTGTAATATACGGTAGGGTTCTGGTCGGTCGAGGTCTCCGGCGTGCCGCCGGGGAATGTCCATTCCCACGACTCCGGGGTGCCGGCGGTGAGGTCGGCAAACTGTATCTCCTCGCCTGTCTTCACGGCAATCTGGTCGATGGTGGTCATACTGCTCACCGTGAGTCCGTCCACATAGAAGTCGCCGAGGTATCCGCCAACGTTGAAGCCATCGTCGGTTCCCGGACCGTAGGTGAGGCGCAGCTTCACCGTCTTGCCGGCAAATTCGGTGAGGTCGGCATCCACCTTTCGCCATGCGCTTCCCTTGTCGGCAACGCTCGTGCTCTTCCAGAGGTCTGTCTGAGTGGCGAAGCCGTCGGCTGAAGCACTGATTGTCAGAGTGGCGTATTCGTTCCACATAGTGTCGAAGTATACGTATCCATGAAATTGTGCATTGGCGGGCACATCGATGTCTTTGCTCGTTATCGTGCCGATGGTGCGGCGCACGATATTATATGGTCCGTCGATATGCAGCGATGCTTTATCGTCGGGGTCGATGCCCGTGAATGCCTTGTCGCCGGAGGGCTGCTTCAGGGTAAAGGTCACGTTGTTGCCTTCGCCATTGTCCTGGGTCCAGTCGGCAAGCGTACCGTTGTCGAAGTTCTCTGCCCATACCGTTTCCTGCCCTGTCGCGGCGTTCTTCACACTGAAGTCTGCCTTCACTCCCTTGGCATCGGCACGACGGATGGTGCGGGGCATGCTCGACGGAAATGGCGCAGGACGGTATTCCAGGCGTAATGCCTTACTGTCTTTGGCCGGATTGGCGGTTTGTATTTTGCCTACTAAGACCTTGTTGTCATCGGTGGCAAATGCTGTATATGCCATGCCTGCCGCGACGGCTAAAACGAACGATGTGGTAAGTAATCTGTTCATAACGTTTTCCCTTTTGTTTATACTTTTGTTTCGCATGTATCCCACATGCTGCCATATTGACGAATTGTCTGCAAATTTATGTATTTTAATTAAGAAGCGCAAGGATATGACGTATAAACAGCCATTTTTGACTACAAATAAGACAATCGAACCCCAATCGGTCATTAGACCGTTTTAATGCTGTGTTTTATAACTGCTTGCAGTCTTTTGTTTTTTATAAGGCGTCTTTTGCCTGTTTTAACCCAAATCGGCCATTAGGGCTTGCTTGGATTTTGCTTTTTTAGAAGAGTGGATTTTGTTTGGCTTTTAATGAGTAATAGCGAGCTATTGCGAATTAAAAACAGACAAAAGACGCCTTATAAAAAGCAAAAGACTGCAAGCAGTCATTAAATAATTCTATAAACGGCCTAATGACCGATTCGGGTTTAAATTCGCAATAGCCCACTATTACTCATTAAAATCCAAACGAAATCCACCCTTCTAAAAAAACAAAATCCAAGCAAGCCCTAATGCCCGATTTGGGTTAACAGAGTTAACAGTTAACAGGTGTTTTTTCGCTCTTTCTTCTCTAAACTTTTCATTTTTTCGCTCCTTCCTTGTGTGCCTTCACATTTATCTTTTTGTCTTTGTATCAAAAAGGATTCTGAAAAAGGTGTTACATTTATAATATTTTAAATAGCAGACTATGTCTGTACACATGTTTAAAAAGAATATAAACTAAAATAATAGAACTATGAGAAAAAGAAAACCGTGTCAGAAACTAATCCGACACGGTTCCTTTTTGCAAACTGCATTTTCATATATTGCGGCATTACAGGAATGCCTTTCCTACAGATCTCATTTTCACTTTCTGGTCACTCTGAACCAGTCTGCATCAATCCAGCCACGGTTGGTCTTCTGTCCTGGCTCGTATGCCACGAAGCCTATCTTGGCTCCTATCCACTTGCCTTCGCGCATGGTGAACTCGGTGCCACACTTGGTGTACTTCTTGCCGTCGAGACTGTAAGAGAAATGCATCTTGCCATCGTTCACGCTCATACGCATATATATGTCGATGTGAGTGCCTGGCTGATAGTCTATCTGGTCTACTGCCGTTGGCTTGAGTGTGGCGATAAGCTGCTCTGTCTGCGGTTTGCCCTTGTCGGCGCTCTTGCATGAAATCTGAAGGAGCTGGAAATCATTGCCCACTCGCTTCACCACAAGGCCAGAATAGTCAAGACCCATCATCAGCAGTCCGCCGGTCTGGTTCTGGTCTTTTGATGTGAAACGGATTTTGGTGGTGGCTGTGAACTTGTCGGCTGGTGTCTTCTGCAGCAGCAGGTTGGGCACTTCCCAGAGGTTCTGGAATTTCTCCGACACCTTGTGGGTGTATACTCTATACGAACCGAAGGCTGTCGGCATACCGAAGGTCTCATTGTAGTTGGCATGCCATTGCCATTGCAGTCCGAGTCTGGTGTCGCTGAACTCATCGCTCTCTGCCGGATTCACCACCTGCACCTTGCCTGAGGTCTTCGGCTTGCGGTATGTCGTGACGGGTTCGCCACAGTAGTCGCCGTCTTTATCGATGCCCGTCACAGGCCAGTTGTCCTTCCATGTCACAGGCTGCAGATGCACCACGCGGCCGTAGGCTTCCTTGTCCTGGAAATGCAGAAACCAGTCTTCGCCGAATTTGGTGTGTACCCATGCGCCCTGATGAGGACCGTTTATCTTTGTCTTGCCCTGGGCGAGAACCACCTTGCTCTCGTATGGACCGAACGGATTCTTGGAGCGCATCGCCACCTGGAAACCGGTCGGCACTCCGCCGGCAGGAAACATCACCCAATACCATCCGTCGCGCTTGTATATCTTCGGTCCTTCGCAAGTGCGGCTCTCGGTGCCGTTGCCGTCGTAGATAATCACGGGGTTGCCGATGGGTTTAGTACCGTCGGCAGACAACTCACGGATAGCGATTACGGAGGCGAAACGCGAACGGCTGTTGGCGTATGCGTTGACGAGATAGCAGCGGCCGTCGTCGTCCCAGAGTGGTGTGGTGTCTATCAGTCCCTTGCCCGGAATCACACACAGCGGTTTCGACCATTCGCCGGCGGGGTCTTTTGCCTTCACCATAAACACGCCATAGTCGGGATCGCCCCAATAGATATAGAACTCGCCGTTGTGATAGCGTATTGACGGCGCCCAGATGCCGTTGCCGTGGGATGGCCGGTCGAATTCCTGCTTCGGCTCCAGTTCCTTAACGGCATGGCCTACTATCTCCCAGTTTACCAGATCCTTGGAATGGAGGATGGGCAGACCGGGGATGCAGTTGAACGAACTTGCCGTGAGGTAATAGTCTTCGCCGGCGACACACACGTCGGGGTCGCTATAGTCGGCATTGATAACGGGGTTGGTGTAGGTGCTGTTGCCATTGTCTGGGCTCCACACCTGCGACTTGTACTGTGCCAGCGCTGCCATAGGCAATGCGAGCATCATCAGCAGAAGGTGTTTTCTTTTCATAATCGGTTATGCTATTTTGATTTGTTAGTGATTGTCTGTTTCGCCTTACAACACGTTGACGTATTCGCCTTCGATGCGTTGCAGCTTCAGCTGGTAGTTCACGTCGTGTACGATGCTCATCAACCGTGCGTGCTCGTCATCACCGCCATAGAGCGAGAGGGCGAGATGGCCCATCGTGCGGCGCAGGTTTATCTCCACACACGGATGGAGCAGGAACCTGTTGCCTTCGGCTCCAGCCACTACCATCATGTCGACGCCGAATTCTCCCGCATAGCGTCCGGAGAGCATGGCGGTGAGATTCTGCTCCAGACGACTGGCTATGTCGTCGAGAAGCGTCTCGCTGACATAGCGGCTGAGAATGTCGCGCTTGAACCGCTCGCTGCCCACCACATTGCCCGTATACTGGGCGTTGAGGGTCTTGAACACCGACAGTCCGCAATATCTCACGCCTCCATCGGGAGTGGAGACGAACTCCATGGCGAAGTCGCACATCTTGTTATAGCGGGGTTCTATCATCACCTTGCCCTGGTGTTGCAGCGTGTGTCTTATCCATGACAGTTTGGGCTGGTCGGCAGCGTCGCTGACATAACGCACTCCCCGGCCCGACGAGCTCCACGGGGCTTTCACCACGGCATTGCCCAGCTGGCGGATGATGCTGCAGGCCTCATCCATGGCAGTAGCCACGAAGCTCTCGCCACAGGTATCGCCTTCAATTCCTTTTCTCACCGCGTGCAGCATTTCCTTCGTCTGCTCGCGGTCTGAGAAGCGGCGCACGTCGGCAAGCTGTCCCTCGGTGGGCAGGATGTCGGCGGCGACTCCGTTTTCGGCGAGTTCCGCACATACCCTGCAGTCCCATCCCCAGGGCTTCACGCCATCAAGGGGCAGCGAGGCGAGGTCGGTCTTCTCCACGAACAGCACGTCGGCAATCATCCCCTTATACTGTTTGGATGCTTTCAGGGCATATTTGATGTCGTCAACGAGGACGGCATCTCCGTCTTTCGCCCAGAAAGCGGGCAGAAAACCAAGATTCATACGCATCTCCTGAGCCACATGGGGTATCGTGAGGTGTGGCACGTCATAAGCGAGTGCTATATCGTGTTCGGGGTTGAATATATGTAAATCCACGTGCTGTATCGTTACCGTTGTTTGTTTTCTTTATCCTATTGAAATGACCATCCCAAAAAACATTTCTTCTCTTATTATGGAAGTCATATTCTTTATCGAGTGCAAAATTAAATAAAAAAGCGTACATTTGCACTTATTAAAAGACAAAAAATGAATAACGACCCAACGATATGTGCAATAGCCACCGCACAGGGCGGTGCGATAGGAATAATAAGAGTCTCTGGCAATGAGGCGATTGAGATAACGGAAAAGATTTTCTCGCCGGCGGGAAAAGCCGACAGGCAGCTGCACGACAGAGCGCCATACTCCATCGCCTTCGGCAGGATAACCGACGGGAAGGGAGAGACCGTGGACGAAGTGCTGGTGAGCGTGTTCCGTGCTCCTCATTCTTACACGGGCGAAGACTCCACGGAGATTTCCTGTCATGGCTCGGCGTATATACTGCAGAGGGTGATGACGCTGCTGATAGAGAACGGCTGCGCGGCTGCCGGACCGGGTGAGTTCACTCAGCGTGCCTTCCTCAACGGCAAGATGGACCTCTCGCAGGCTGAAGCCGTGGCTGACCTCATCAGCTCTACCAACAAGGCCACTCACGACATGGCACTCAGCCAACTGAAGGGACACTTCAGCAACGAGCTGTCTGACCTGCGCGAGCATCTGCTGAAGCTCACTTCGCTACTGGAACTGGAACTTGACTTCTCTGACCACGAGGAACTGGAGTTTGCCGACCGCACGGAGCTATACGCCCTTGCCAACGACATCCATCAGCGACTCGTATCTCTCATCCATTCGTTTGAAATCGGAAACGCACTGAAAAACGGCATACCGGTGGCTATCGTCGGCAACACCAACGTGGGAAAGAGCACGCTGCTCAACCTCCTGCTGCATGAGGAGAAGGCTATCGTGAGCGACGTACACGGCACGACACGCGATTTCATTGAAGACTCCACCATCATCAACGGCATACAGTTCCGCTTCGTCGACACCGCCGGCATCCGTGACACCGACGACGTAGTGGAAAGCATCGGCATAGAGCGCACTTACCAGAAGTTGCAGGAGGCGAAGATAGTGCTCTGGCTTATCGACCGGCAGCCGACAACGGCTGAAATCGACGACATAAAGGAGCATGTGGACGGAAAGAGACTCATCGTGGTGAGAAACAAGATTGACAAGTCTGGCGAAACGACTTCGGCTGACGAGTCTGTCAAGACCCCTTCTGCCGCTACCGGTCTGGCATCAGACTGGTTGTCTGACTCCTTGGCCGGTACCGGCTACAAGACAGTGGACATCAGCGCAAAATACGGCACCAACATTCCACAGCTTGAGCAGCTCATCGTAGAGGCTGCCGACATACCCCAGATTTCAGAGAGCGACATCGTGATAACTTCTGCCCGCCACTACTCTGCCCTTCTCCGTGCCGACGAATGTCTGCAGCGTGTCATCGACTCCATGAACATCGGTCTCAGCGGCGACCTCCTTGCAGAAGACCTCCGCATGGTCATCGACCACCTCGCCGACATCACCGGCGAAGAGCGGATAACAACAGAAGAAACGCTCCAGAAAATATTCCGGGAGTTCTGCATCGGAAAATAGATGATGCTGTGACATTCCTGTTTATGGACGAGTTTTATTCAACTCTTTTCACGCAGAATGACATGCTAAAAGCATATCAATCAGCACTTAAAAAGATAATGGATGAGTATCCTGAACCGTATTATTGGGCTGGTTTTATCCTCATTTACAACTAATAAAGATAAAAGAAACTAATGGGATTATTTGATTTTTTTAAAAGCGATGAAGAAAAGGTGAGATCCAAAATCCGGAAAGGATTCGATGGATGTGTTAGAACAGCAGTTAAATCAGCTGGCACTAATGACAGTTTTATGCTTGGAATAATGGTACAAGCAGCTATTGCCGACTTTTACAAATCCATGAAGGATCACCCTGCATTATGGATGTTATGTAACAAGCTGGGGGTTGACTATGATACCATTCTTGAAGAAGAATGCCGAAGAGCATTGAATAAATACTTGAAATAAGGCCATCAACTAATTATTCATCGACCTGATAAACGTATGCAATCATTGAACCGAAAAAGTTCAATGATAGTTATCATTCTGTATGTTGTTTCAATCTTGTTTATAATACCTATCCTATTTTAAGCAAAGAAACAGAACTATTCCAACTAATACCATTAACGAACCCACAATCCTTTGGACTTTTATTTCTGCAAAGGTAGGGATGTCATTGGTCAATCTATATAAAGGATAAAGGAGAAGCCTTAGCAAGAGGGCAATCAATTTAGCTAGTATTAACCCTCCCACATATACACCTAAATACCACCAATGTTCCGTAAAGGTGAGATAGCCTACCATTCCTAAAACAAAAATAACACCCAGAATATTTGATAGACCATAGAAAATACGCAACAATGGATTATGAGTCCAATATTTTTCATTAAACTCAGCTTCAAATCTACCATTAGGGTTTTCTGGCACACATAGCTGAAGGCCAACTAAAGCCAAAAACGAAGTCCATAATACCAATGACACATTCATGATAATTACGCTTTTAGTGTTATTATTATACTAATTTATCCCTACCGAATAAAGAAATCAGCCTCTGAGGATTAACTGTTATCTCAGCTAATTCGCCTTCCGTATATCCAATAGAAGTAAACATACGAGTAAATAATCTTTCTGATATTTCTTTGCAATCCATACCTGTTTGCCTATCCCTTCCACAAGCTCTTTTGACAAAGGTTGAGCATCTATAGATCAAAAAATCTAATATGTTTTTATTCTTTTCCTTAATATCACATAATAAACGCATCGAGTGAGATATACCTCGATCAAAACCCTCAGCAGCGAAGAAAGAGTCAGCATCTTTTACAGTAACCCCCAATGCTTTAGACTCAAGCTCTATCTGATGATGGGCTATTGCTATATCTCGAACACTTGTACGAATATTCTTCATAAATACATCAAAAACAAAAATAAAGGCATACCTTTCTGAAAGGCTTAATGGCTCATACACTTCCCTGGATATTTGCAGAGCATATTCCTCTTCTTGTTTCCAACGCTTTGTAAACTTACGTCTTGCAACAACTAACTTTACAAAAAACAGGCCAACTATGACCAATACAACAATTAAGAATACCTTCATCATAAATGTCCATATTGAATGAAATTATCTGTAGCAATATATACATCCTGAGACAACATCACTTTACGTCTTCCACCAAAGCGATAAAGCATAAAGTTATGCCAATATCCCATGTCATGGTTTCTTAGTTTTTGAGACCATGGCAATGGCTTTTTGCAAAACTCCATATTCGCTTTAATATCTTGTGTATTTGGAGTATATTTATACTTCATTAAAACTGAAGCAAATGCATTATATGCATCTGCATATCGTTGAACTTGCATATATGCGCTTGCAAGCTCTAAAGCACTCTGCTCTGTTTGAAGACGTTCGTGACGATGTTCAGCGACGATAACCATCTTTTTATAATACTTTCGTTTACCAGTAAAACGCCAGTAATGGTATAGCCAGAATAAAAACAGGACAAATAAAAATAATTTCATAACCTAAATCATATTAGTGAAGTAACACAAATCCACCCCAATCACGGACTCCGTATTTTGGATTCTTACTATCTTTCATGCTCTTCTGGGCACTATAGAAAGCCCTGTCAATGTCTTTTCCAGAAAGGAGGAACTCATAAAAACGTCTCATCAGTTCCTCTGTTGCAGCATCGGGTACTGACCATAAGCTCATTAAGATGTTATTTGCGCCTGCGAGTTTAAAAGCCCTCTGTAAGCCATAAACGCCCTCATCACCCTTAATCTCCCCAAGACCTGTTTCACAAGCGGATAGAACAACCAACTCGCAAGAACCAAGATTTTGAGTTTCTATCTCATCTGCTCTCAGGATACCATCTTCATATCCCGTTTGAAAGGACTGGGGCTTAAAGTCATCCTTCCAGGCTGCATTTGCATTTGCAAAAAACAGTCCTGAATTATGCATTGCACTACTATGTTCGTGTTCCTTGTCTTCATTGAAGAAACCATGAGTCGAAACATGTATAATATCAGCGCTAGAAGCTTCACGCTTAAAGGAAGATTCTGTCGCACTATTCCCTGTGTGAGGGGTAACAGAACCCACTTTCCCTTTTAACATACGGGAGATATTATCAACTTCGCTTAATGAACCAGGTAGGTATATTAAATTGTCACCACGCAGAACAGCTCGTGTTTTTACCACATTCTCATTCTCTGAGTCTGCTATTCCATAATCGATACCGCCCCAAAGAGCAACTTTCATCTGCTCTATTTCAAATTCCTTTTTTGTACCCTTCTTGTATAAGTCAATAGGATTTGCCAAGGCTCTCAAATTATATTTATCCCCTATCGTCGTATTATCATCAATAAACAATGCCATCAAAGGTATCCGATGTACTATGCCTGCTGGTGAATACACAACATTTCCCTTGGAATCAATTTTACCGGCTAACTTTTCAAACAAATAGTGATAAGCCTTATTGTCCACACATAAGCCAGGGGTGTTTGTTCGAGCGATTTCTGCCAAGGATGACAACTCTTCTGATGAACACATCGGCAAAAACAAAAGGCCTTCTTTCTTATTTAACAAGAATGCCCCTAAAGAAGATCCGTGCTTCCCTGGCATTTCCACATAGGTAATAAGACTTTCTTCGCGTGAAAGAGACGATTTTATATCCGCTACACGAATATCAGAATAATTACTTCTGGCAAATTCAGAGCACTTCACAGAGAGTTCTTTCTCTAATTCTGATATTTTCTGCTTAAGATACATTCTTCTGGCAAAGTTACCTGGTCCAACAACCTCGTCTCGTGCTATCAATTCCTGTTTGAAAGCAATATACTGTTCATAATCGTTTAACAGAGTCGTGTCTGAAGAGTTTATCAGTGTGTTTCTAAGCAAAGCATCGGTTCTCATAAGCAACCCACGGTTAAACACCTCATTCTCGAAACATAGTTCTACTAGTTTCTCATTATTGGGATGTTCTTCTAAAAGGGCAAGAGCATAAGAAAATGGCTCTTTCAATTCTTGTGAAAAATACTCCTGCTGACTGGTCGTCATTCCAGCAAAATTTTTAGAAATCTGTGTTCGGAGACCTCTGCAACAATGAATTAGCCTGTCTATATTTTCAGAGGATTCCTCATTCTGATACTTGATTACACGAGCTTCTGCCAACAAATAACCTAAATCTTCTTCACTGTAATATTTATCCATGAAACGCATATAGACATTCATGAAACGTCTAGCATTCTTATAGTCGTGAAGAATGTAACAATACTCAGCGAAATCGCCAAGCGGATCTAAATCCTCCTCTTTATCAATGGCAGGAACAATATTGATTCCATTTAAAAGCATAGCTTGTGCCTGGAATATATCATTTTTCTCTAAATACCATGATATCAATCGATTTACAAACGTCAATTTCAATGACGACTTAAACCTAGGAACCTGCCATACATGACTTATATAATTCTTCAAAGAATCAATTGCTGCATCTGGATTTTCAAGATACAAACCACATATGATGTCATATTTTAGATTGTGCTCCAACGTGTATAGGTCAGAATGCTCCTCATCAATGATTGGTAATTTGTAACCATGCTCCGCAAGCATGTCATTAACTTTTGAAAAACGTTTGTTGTTATCAAACTTCTTCAATTCATTATACATTTCCAGCTGCTTCTCCCTATCCCCCATTTTTTCATACAGTCGGAACAAGTCCCTTGCTGCAACTGCATGAAGAAAATCCAAACTTAGCTTTGACATCTCCTTGTCATCGTCCGAAACATCTGACATATCGGGCTTCAGATTTAAAAAGTCCCTTCCAATCTTCTCTGCCTTGCTATATTCACCTACATGCAGATAACAATCCCTTAGCATATCTTTATTGGGCAGATTCTTCAGATGATCATTCACATAAGATGTATCTCCTTCTGCAATAAAAATGGCAGCGTGATAATGGTGGTTTGAATATAATTCTTTGAACGTCTTATCTGTAAGAGCATAATTCAGGATATGCACATCTTTTGGGAACATCCATTCTAATACAAATATGATAATAACAAGACCTACAAAAGCTCCTGCTATAGAAAGTAAAAGCCAAGCATACATTAAGAGAAAATGGTATATATTCTCGAATATATTACTCATGAATATTCTCCTAAATATATTTTTCTTTTCTGGATTATTCATATTCTATTAGTGTATTATTTGGTAAGCCACATAGATAGCTGCAACAAATATAGCGAACCATGTTACTGGCGAGAATAGCACCATAACAACATAATGAACATTGTTAAGGAAAGCATCCTTAAAGGATTCTCCCTTTGAATAATGGGATCTAAGTACCAGAAACAGGTACAGACATGCCAACAGAACCAGTAATTCCTTCAGTATAGTTATCATTGCTCTTTTATAAAAGGAGTTAGGTCAAAAACCACGGACTTTAGGAAAGAAAGCACTTCATCCTTGTCCATTCTTTCATCACGTTGTATTCCATACTTCGACAAAGCACAGAATTTATGAGTCTCTGCATCAAATCTTACCGAGAAAGTCCATAAATAGGAAATGGAGTCTGCAACATACTGATATTGATCAAGATAATATTGATCATCGTTGATGATTGTATCACATGCAATAACCTCTCCCGAAAAATATTTCTGCTCTTCAGGAAGGGACTGAAGTAAAATAGACATATAATCCGAATGACGCCTTTTAGGAGAGACACCCGACATAACCAGTTCGCAAATAGAGTCACTTGCCAATTCCCATAACGTAACATCTTGGGGCATATCCTCCATATCCATTATCTCCTTTGTCGAATGGCTCCATTTGCTTGTTGATTCAAACAAAAGAAGACCATCACTATAACTATTTGAGGGAATCGACAAAGAACTAAGCTCGTGTTTCTTACTCTTATTCTCCATTTCAATATTAGTATAGAGCATATAAGAAATAGAAAACACACTCAGAATAAAGAATAAAAGCCAGACCCATCCACCTGGGGAAAACTTACGTTCAGATTTGGGATAGAGTTGTTTAACCGATTTGGATTTCCCCAAATAGAATAGGAATGTTATTGTCAGCAAAAGCTGAAGTGCAGGAGATAACGCATACATCCAGTGTAAGTAAATTATCTTTCCCAATAATTGAATCAGTTGAAACAAAACGACTATTAAATTCAGCCCTAATGCCCATCTGACACATGTAATGCCATCTGGTTTGCCCTTTAGCAATCTAATGATGCTCCAAAAAGACAGGCAAAGCATAACAATATCAAGGCATGCCAAAATGAGGCTGAAAATAATCGGTTCATCCTCTGCCACCGTGGCGTCCATCATGTCATAGTACATCCTAGGTAAGTCCTGATATACAGTTCTGATAAGTAAATAAAAGAACAAGAACAGGAATGTGCTAAGAACAAATCCAGGTACTTTTCTGTTATTCATTTCTTCTTCCATAGGTAAAAGGCGATTATAATGACAGCCAAAAGAATGGCAAGACCTACTATCCAATAAATCTGAGTATCGGCACCATCATGATTACCACAATCATCTATCTCCACAATAGTGGTATCCGGCTTTTCTTCTAACATCTGAAGAGCATCAATCGTTGTTGCGAACTCAGGAGATTGTCTAGTACTTTTATTGAAGGACTCCACGTTACTTCTTATATCCGCACATAGAGAAAGTAGGCTATTCAATCCGTCCTTTTCATAAGCCTTGATGAAGGCGTATGTTAATGAACCATACCATTTGTTTTCTGAGACTTCATATTCTGCATTTAACTGATAACTCTGACATGCGCTTATGAACAGAACATCTGATATGCCATCAGATTTTGCAACCCCGACAACATTTTTCAAGTCCTTATGAACTGCTCTTACTGTGCTATCTGGTCCGAATACTGGATAGCCACCGCGACAGTTCTCCATCTCTTTAGTATCACGGAAAGAATCGCCACTATGACAAGCATCCAGGAGAACAATCACAAGTCCATCTGAACCTGCTGCCTTTCTAAGTCTGAAGATGTGTTCTGATAGGACATCATCACGCAAATGTTTCTCTCCATGATAATCAGAACTGTATTTAACCTTTGCATCATATGGAATTAAGGCCTCGTCAAGAGAATCTGATTCTTCCTCACCAACGGCAATCATTTGCTGGCCATGACAAGAAAACGAAACAAGAACGGTATCGCCATGGCAAGTCGCCTTTTGCAGGCCATCTAATTCTTTCAGGATATTAACCAATGTGGCTTTTTCGTCAAGAATTGATTTTACGGAAAAAGAACTAGACAACACGCTTTCTAACAGGGATACGTCATTGTCTGCATGAATCTTTCTCCAACCGCTTTCTTCAGGATAGTTGGCAACTCCCACCAACAAAGCCCGGCGTTGCTGTGCTGGGCATAACAACGTCACAAATAAAAGGGAAATAACCAACCACCTTCTCATACTCATTGACCAAAGAAATTCATCATAGCCTGAATCTTTTGAACTCGCTGCTCAACGTCCTGCTCAGAATGCCCAAGCCTTTCATTCATTGAAAGGAACTTTTCAGCCCTATTGTCATCGGGGCCAGTCTCCGTCACTACCATCGACAACCAGAACATAAGTAAGCTATCGTAAACTCCATCTTCAAGTTCTTTTAGATCTGTATAGATAATGTTCTCACCCTCGGAGTTGAGTTGTTGCTGGCAATCTTTCCAGTTCAAATTTAGAAAATTAAGCTGCTGACGAGTAGGTCCATAAGATACAAAATCATTCCATGAAGAACCATTTGCTGAGAATATCAAATACCCCATGTTGATAATTGATTTTTTCTGATGCATAGACAAGTCTCCATACATTGAGCTAACCATATCTATTGGATCATCTTCGTCATCCATAAACTGCGAAGGGATCGGACCAGACTGCCCGGGTATGCCAATTGTCTCTTGATGCTTCATAATAGCCACCCGCATCTTCTGAATGAACTCATTAGCCATTCTCTTTTGGGTGAAAATATCGACATCTCTTACATTATAAAAAGGAACATTTGCATTCAATTCCTTTTGAAGATACTTATAATGAAGATAAACAGTCAGATGCCCAGTACTATAATTGAACTGGAACAAATAATTTGCTCTATCATCAGAATGTAGGTTTAACCACCTATTGTCATTCTTAACTGGATATACGGTTGTCCCCTTTCCGTCCAAGAAAGCTTTATTGATTTCATCAATGAGAACCTTGAAGCGGACTTCAATAGGACTTTGTCGCAAATCCTGTTTATCCTTCATTAATGCCTTAGAGAAAGGCAGGATAAGCAGTGCAAGCACTAACACGATAAATAGAATAATCAGAGTCACCATACATGTTATGTTTTAAAATACGGTACAAAATTACCACATTTTTTTCGATTTTCTCGTCAAAATAATATTAATCCCAAAAATAATTTGTATTTTTGTCAATTTTTAGCAGAATAAACCACACCAGAGGCAAAATCCACCACCCATTTATGCTCTAACAGAAATCCTGCCCCGATGATTGCGGACACAGGTGGTATGTTACTCGAACCTTCCAAGATATACTTACTATTACCCATAACCTGAAATTCTGCCGAGTAGTTCTTAACCTTTATCTCACCTATTTTATTTCCGATGCTCAGGAGGTCAAAATCCACATTCATCAAATCTGTCATCTTCGTTCCTGCCACACTGGTCAATGAACTCTTCAGTCCTGTATGTCTGTTAGTTATATCTCCGTTACCCAAAACATATTTTGTTGTTGTATTCAGATTACTTCCAGAATCTACTAAACAAACATATTCTTTCCCATTCTTCACCATCCCAACGACAGGAAGACCGTACTTTGAGAATCCATATTCCTGAGGAAAAACGAAGCTGTATTCAGACAACTCCATCTTTTCTTCAATAATTGAAGATGAATGTAGCGAACGATTTTCAAAATCTAAGGCAAGTCCATACTTGACCAAGAACTCAATACCCAGTATACCCAGCACAACATGTTCTCCAAAAACGGAATCAAAACTTAAGCCTTGTGCGGCATAAAACCGTTCCGAAAACTGACATCCTCCTACACAGAAATCTAAATGAACTTCTTTCCCTTGAATACCTTCCCCAGAAAAAGAAGTCAGAGTCATTTTTCCATCATAACGTAAACAGTTATCTTGCAATATGCCCAAGATCGCCTCATTCATTACATTATGACGCGATGCCGTATCCACCATGAAAGCCCCTCCAACAGTTCGACCTGATTTTGAAACAAACGAAGCCATAACCATTGGATATTCAACGATTCCAAAATCCAACAAAGGGCAATCTATTTTTGTCCCCATCCTATTGTTCTTCGAATTTATAATTTGATAACAATTTAACAAAAGCTCTGTAATCCTCCTTTCTGTTCAATCTAAATGTTCTTAGTTGATTAACCATCTCATCATCTGAAATGTCTGAATTAAATTGAACAACCAATTCATTTTCATTATCATCAGAATCGGTCAAGTCAATGTTGTATTTCTTCATGAAAACTCTCAGCTTAATGATAGAGTTATCGTATTCTGGCCTGTATTTTACTACTGACTGCAAGATTTCCAAACCAGGATCGCCTAATTGGGTTTCATTGAGAAGTGCTACTTCATAATATGTTTTAGCATCAAACTCCCCATCGAGACATTTCACTAATTCAATGTTTACTGTATCAGCATCCTTATATCGTTTCAATAGAGTTAAGGCACGAGCCTTAATGAACAGCACATCATTACATTCTCTCATGGAACGAACCCTATCCGCGAAATAAACAGCCTGCTCATATTCACCTGAATAAAGACATAAGGCAGCACTTACATAGTCGACGAGGATATTGCTGAATCTTGAAATCGGCAGCATATTTCGCTCAATACTATTGACCAGGTGCTCGTCAGAAACCATTGCATTAAACATCTGAGAGATATACCGAGCTGCAGACTTCCAATCCCCTGACCTCGCGAGAGACAAGCCCAGATTCAATGAAGTCCTTGAAAACTCATCCCAGTTTTTATTGCGCAAGCTTTCGTAGAGATACTTGCCGCCACTGATTTCATTCCTGATAGCAGAATCGTCATTGAATCTATTCGCAAAGGCTATCACCTCCTCACTCGTTCCTATATGTCCAAACGACACCGGCTTAACCAAAAACAGGCCATCGAGACTTCTTACGCGGCTCAGAGCCACATATAACTGTCCCTTAGAGAAGACACCCCGACTCAAATCCAGAATCATCTTGTCAAAAGTCATCCCTTGACTCTTATGTATCGTTATAGCCCATGACAATTTAAGCGGAAATTGAGTATATGTTCCCACTAGTGTCTTGACAATCTTCTTCTCCTTACTATTGTATTCATACTTATATGACTCCCAAGAAACAGGCGACACCTTGTACTCTCCGGACTCTGTTACAACTTGTATCTCATCCTGAGATAATTTGGAGATGGTTCCAATAGTACCATTTACCCAACGCCGAGAGAGATCATTTCTAACAAAAATGACTTGGGCACCACATTTAAGGGAAAGTTTCTTGTCTGCTGGAAGGTTGGCATCCAGCTTAATATCACCTTCCACTTTGGCATCGAAACAGAATTCTTCGGAATCTAAAAGATTCAACTTTGACAAATTGATTTTAGACGCTTCATCATTACGAGTGCAAAGCGTAATGATTCTTTCATTCGATGGAATAGGACGGTCAACACACTTGTTTAAAACTGACAATTCACCATAACTAGCACGATTAAAGCGTATAGAGTCGAGGATGCTAAGGAAAACATCATCCTTCTGTCGATAGACTTTTACAAATTCTATGCATGGAAGAGCCAATCGCTTAAGAGCCCTTGCTTTAAAAAAGAATGGGGACATCGTATTGTATAGATCATCCATAATCTCCGATTCTTCTTTTCGTAAAACAGGAGGAAGTTGGAAGAGGTCGCCAACGAAAACCATCTGTTTGCCCCCGAAAGGCAGGGAATTTCTCATAACATACCGAAGGGTGTAATCAATAGCATCAATCACATCACACCTAACCATGGAAACTTCATCTATGATGATTGTGTCAACCTTCTTGATAATAGATATTTTGGAGCGATTGATGTTTCCTATCGTCTTAGGCGTGCATATTTGCAGAGGCAAGCCAAAGAACGAGTGGATAGTTTCTCCACCTGCCAACATCGCTGCGATGCCCGTAGGAGCAAGCACGATGAAGTTCTTGTCTATCTCCTTCTGGACAGTTTGAAGAAATGTGGTCTTACCAGTCCCAGCCTTTCCCGTGAGGAAAAAGCTGGAATTAGTAGTTTCTATCAGCTCATATGCCTGAAGCTGTTGCTTGTTTGTTTTATCTATCGACATCCCAATTTCGAAATGATTAATTAAGAATTTTATGATTATGCTGCTTTTGCATACTCACTCTCCATAAAGCTTTCAATGGTTTCAACATAACCGGAGAGCGTATTTACGACACGTCTCATGTTGTAAATCTTATTACTGAGCCTGGACTCCTTCTCTTCAAGATCCTTCAACTGTTCATTGGCTTCCATAAACACAATGCTGACTTCTGACATAATCTTCTCTGCTTCTCGCCTTGAAGAATAGCTTGTGTCACCAACGAAATTAGCAGCACACTCATTGATATGGTTATCGACAAAGCTCTTAATGGGAGAGATCTCCTCCAAGAGCTGTTCATCAATTTGTGTAAGCTCTGCCAGTTTTTCCTTATACTCGTCGATTACCTCCTGAAGTTGAGGAACCATTTGACGGTTCATGTCAAGAATGGAGGTGATATAACTCTCCATTGAGACATTTAGTTTCTCTATCTCCTTAATCTTCCCAAGGAAAGAAAGAGCACCAGACATCTTCTCTCCTTTGTAGAGGATAATTTCCTCCTTGGTTTTCAATTCTCTACCGGAGCCATTTGATTCATTGACAGCGATAACAGAGCCATGATTATTGAAAATCCTTCGTAAGCCATCAACCATTTTTCTTACTTCACCTACCAGCCATTCGTTGGCGAATCCTCTGGGATTTTGAACAAGGCTATTGCAAACATCACGGCCGAATTCCAGAGCTGGCTGCCATTCGCTATTTGATATGCAATACGTACGTGTATAGCGCAGAATCTGGAAGATATTTGCATTATAATAGTTTACCCACATAGAATAAGGAAGGATGTCGATATCCTTATATTTCAGGTTTGCCGTAAAATAGTTGGCATAGCCATATCCGAAATTCGTGTTATAAGCAATTGACAAGTCATCGTTTAGGCTGAAATTCATGCTGTTCCAACCGATGTGTCTGCTGGAGTATGCCACGATAGAAGGATCATCACGGCACTCTTTATATTTCTTTGACAAGCAATAAGGTGTCGTACGAGATTCCAGCAGTCGATAGAAAGCCTGGCTGTTAGAATAGAATCCTTCTTTAACGTCTTTGATGTTAATTGCCGGGCAACACTGATAAGAGCCGCTAACACAGTCGCAGAAATCATAATATTCGAGCAGATAGCCTAACCCTTTCTGTTGGATAGCCTTGAACATGTCTTCACCGGTTATACCAGCCGTATTCGACAGTTTTTTTAACTCATTGAGTTTTGCCTGCTCCTTAAACTCCAATGGTAAATAATCAGTTACCAATTTCCCTGTTGCTGAATCCTTACGGATTACCATGATGTGGGTTTCGTTGATTCTAAAATTACTCATGACAATTAAGTTTTAAAATTTGACTTTCTATCATACTATCCCTAAAGGTTAGAAAAGATAAACATCACGCTGCATTTCTCAAAGGAGAAAGAATTAATTCATGATAATTCTCTTTAATATACACGAGGATCTTCTCCAGAGTCATACATACCTGGCCATCCCATTCATCATCCAAACTGTCATAATACTGAGGAATAGTATACTCATTACAATGCCATGTTAATTGGACACCAGAAGGCAAGTAAACAAACACAAGATAGGAGGCATTCTTTCCCGTAGCTTCATTATATCCAGACTTCCAACCTGCTTCATGGAGCAAGGATGACAACCTGGTCAGCAAAATAGTCTTCCGTTCATAAGCCATTCTCCTTTTCTCAGAGGAAAGTCTTTTAGCATTAACATTCGCAAATTCAGTCTCTAAAAGCAGAGAGACAATAAGGGCATTCCTGTCTCCCGTCTTTTTATAGTATTTTCTCATGGAGGCAATAACCTTGCGCAGTCCTATTCCCATACCTAACACATCAATCTTGAACATGTCCAACTTATCCAGAGTTGTATGATTTTGAAGGTTACTCTTCTGTCTCAGAGCCTTTTTCTCTTCTACAACATCTTTTAGCTTTGCTTTCAGAGCAGGATTGTGGGTAGTACGAATGACTTCCTGAAGTTCTTGGATTTTATATCCAAAAGTGCAAAAGGTTTCGGCTTCAGCAACATTCTTGCGATAGGATCTAAGCAATTCTTTCGCACTGATTTCTCCACGTCTATAAGACTTGGCAAGTGACTTGCCAACGAAGTTAAAGGTATCTTCAATATTGATAGGGTCAGCCACCTTGTGAGCCGTATTGGCAACGACTGGCTGAGCTGATTCGGAAGTACAATCATTTGTCAATTCTTCCTTCACCAGATAATCCTTTAAAATAGGATTATCTGAATCTTGGCTTTTTAAAATCTCAAAGATGTTCATATCATTAATCGTTAATTGTTAATACTCTAATGTAACCCTTACAAAATACTATCCCCAATCCTTCAAAAACATAAACTTGCCATTCAACCTCCAGGTTTGAGGAACCTGGAGGATTTGAACGACAATATGTTTAAGCAGCTGTCTCAGTACCCCGGTCATGTCCGATATGATAATGACCACAGTGTTCACAGTAGTATGCATGCATTGGCCTCTTATCTTTCGGATGGGCAAACTTATAGAGTTCGATATGAAGCTGGGCCTCTTCAAGTGTTGCGTACTCAACCTTCTTCTTCATCACGTACTCACCTGAAGAATAGTCGACGATCTTCTTCCAATGGGTACCGATTCCTCTTTGGTTTGCATGTCCGTCGAGCTGGCCAAGATTGAAAATCTGGTAGGATACAGCACGATCCATTTCATGACGAGCTTTTCCTGAGCTACGGTAAGAGGAACGGTGCTTATGCTGTCGGTGGTATTCCTGACACATTCTTTTCTCTACAATCCTGCGAACCTTACGAGAGTCCCGGCCTTCCATCAGAGTAACATCTGCCTCTCTTAGGCTTTTATTGCCTTTGAATCTCAGCTTCTCTGAATAAAGTTTCTTTGAAATGGCCTCGTAACGCTGGCGCTGACCCAGGTCAACATCGAATCCAAGTTCTCTTTTCTCATCGTTGATCTCTTTCTGGAGAAGGAATAGGGCATGACGGACATTTCTTAAAATCTTGTCATTGTTCGGGGATGCCGAAAGCGTAGAATCTCTGCAGCTTGTCAGCAGCCTTGCAACCTGAGTGTTCTTACTCGTACGGATGTAACTGTCAATCTCGTTTGACACTTGTGAGAAACGTGTAGCGTCCATAGAACCGTTACGACGAAGGTTTCCTTCCCACTTTCTCAGAATCTTTTGAATTTCGTTCTTCATTTTCTTATTGTTTTAATTGTTTACATCCTAATATCCCAGAAGAACGAAAAATGCAAACAATAAAAAAGCAGCTAACGCTGTTGCGCTAACTGCTCTATTTATTTACGATTGAATATTTTAGAAAATGAAGGTCTTTTCTATGCTTTCAAGCAATTGCTTTGCTTTCTCCTTTATATCGGGAGACGCTTCAGAATCTTTTATTATTTCATTAAGCATATCTTTAGCTTTGGACTTCTGACCATCGTATAAATATGCGGTCGCAAGTGCAAGACGAACTTGATCAGGAAGATAGGAATCAGTCGAATAGTATCCTTCTAATTCATCAATAGTTTCCTTCAAGTCTTTCTTTAATTGAACATTCTTAAATAGCTCATGCAAATCTTTACCATCACTTCTACTTGGGGGAATATCATGCGGTAATTGAGTAGATGCAAATTCAATGCATTCTCCTGCATTGGACATCATCACAGAAGAATTGTAATAATCAAATCCCAATCCAAAAACAATAAGAACAACTGCTGCAGCTGCTACATGCCTAAACCAAATTGGAATTATTGTTCCAGGTTTAGATGCCACTGCTGGTTCACTTTCAGGTGTTCTAGATGCAGCTGGTTTATATGCGGCAATGCCTAATTTCTCCATCTCCCTAATTGTAGAGATCACATCTTCCTTAGATATTTTTTGGGCATCTTCTATTGCTTTAGCGTCCCGTTCTTGTCGTTCTTTTATGCCCTTTGACAGGAAAGTTATAGCAGAAACCCTTTCTCTGAAATCTAAATCAGACTTTAATCTTTCTTCAAACGACTTCATCTCCTCCTCTGATAAATTGCCTACCAAATAGGAATCAATTAGCCTGTCATCATCTTCATCCTGAAGTTCCTTAAACAAGGACTTTACATCAGATACCGTCGTTTGCTTTGCCGCATCCAGAGCCTTGTTGTCAGCATTGTGAATCTTCTGAATAGCTTTAACAAGAAAAGCCTGGGCCAACATATTGGTACGCAAATCTGCATCAGACACTAACTTGTCCATGAAATCTGCTTCTTCTTCCTGACTCATCATGCCAGAAAGATAAAGCTCAATCATAGTCTCATCTTCCTCAGAGATAAGTTGCGTGTCACACATAAGGGACTTCTCAGACAAAAATAATTCCGCTTTTGAAGGATCTGTGTGGCTTAAAACGAACTGGACAGTATCATTTAAGGAAGGATTTGAGCGCAAAGACTCAAATAGCTTATCTTTCTCTTCCTGGGACAGTTCTCCCTTGAAGTAAAGATCCAGAAGCTTTTCGATGTATTTATCTGTCAGCATAATTACAGGCCTTTCTTAAATGAATCATAGATGGACTTAAACTTGTCACGAAACTTACTCTTACAACGAGATGCCATTGTCCTTACTACAGCTGCATTACTATAGCCAAGTTCTTTTGCGATGACTTCCTGCCTCTTCTTTGGGGTGCTATACATTCCATAGAGAATCTTATCACAAGGTTCTGGAAGATCTTTAACAACCTCACAAACTTTGTTAAGAAGCTGCTCCCTTTCGTCTGGTTCATCAAACAAAGAATCCAGCAACTGGTCAACCTTTTCTTGTTGTATAGGCTGACCCTCAAAATCGTCCTGATTATCATCACGCATGATGTCATCATTAGGAAGTTGCCATGCTCTCTCTGGGTGACGGGTCTCATGCTCTGCCTTATTCCAACAGCATCGATACACAAAATGGAATAAAGAACAAGTCAGTCTAAAGTTCCCATCATGAGCCTTTTCTACTAATGCGATACAAACATCCTGAAAGATGTCACGTATTTGTTCATCGCGCAACGATGGGTATGCTGCCCTGACTTTACTGATGATATTAGGCTCACAATCATTATAATAATTTTTGAGCTCTTGTCTGATAAAGTCAAGCAGTGCATTCTCTGTTAGAGAGTTTGACTGACTCTGTGGAATCATGCTAATCTTTTTGGCCATAACACCCGAAATTTAATGCAAAGTTACGAAATAACTATGAATAACTCGTAATATTTTGGCTTTTTATAATATATAAAGTCATAATTTGACTTTAATTAGTGCAAATCCGCATCAAATTGCTAGAAAAAAGAGAGTTTTATGATTGCAAATAAGCAAGAGACAACATTGTCATCTCCTGCTTTTCATAACAAGATTAGAACACTTCAAGTCTAGTGTTACACTATACCATATCTGTTCAAGATTACTGCTTCTTTGGATGTGTAACCTTAACGACTTTCTCCCGATTGTCAATTTCGATTTTCCCAAGTCTACCAAACACACTCTGCCCCAAAAGCAGCGGAGCCTTCTGGCTCTTCACGACGGATGCTTTTACATCTGTCAACTCCAAGCCTCCGAAGTTTACATGCTTCAGGTTAATGACCGTTCCCTCGGAGATATTGCCATCAGCAGTCTGATAACGTGCTTTACCGACAACGTCATTGGGATGTAGATATCCATTCTTCATCATGAAGTTTGCCTCAACATCGGAAATACTAACATCGCTAGCACCTGTATCAAAGATGAAATGCAGAGGCAGACTATTAATCGTACACTCAATCATCATCATATTTCCGGACTTGTTGAAAGGGATTTCTGTAGTTTCCAGTTCAGCTTCACTTGTGCTGTCATCAGCATTCAAGGCGTTTTTCTCTTTCAGGATCTGTTTGTATTTGCCTACGAGTTCCTTGTACTCAATCATATCGCGAATTCCATCAAGGTCATCATCTTTCTCCAAATGGTTGATTTCATGGTATCCCTTTTCAAAAGACACCTTCAAATATTCGATGGAACGCTGGAGTTCTCCCATTCGAGACATCAGGCAAGCAGCATCATAGTAATTTCCTTCAGTCGGATACTTGTCTAGAATACGTTGCATATACGCCTCGGCACTATCTTTCTGGCCAAGCATCTGATATGCGTACTGCCTGCAATTACCTTGTTCGAGTACAAGAGTATCTTGGTCTACAACTGTCTGATAATCCTTCATGGCTGCATCGACATTACCTTTCGCCATGTACATATCACCTCTTCCCAGGTAAGCGTATGTATATCTTGGCTCTAATGTGATACAGTAGGTATAGTCTTTAATTGCACCATCAATATCTTGGGTATTGTCTTTGTAGAACCCTCGACGGTAATAACCAAAATAAGCCTCAGGATCAAAACTGATGTATTTGTCCATCATGGCTATTGCCTCCGAATAATCACCTGAATAATAGTAATAATCGGCTTTTTCCCGATACAAATCGTTACGAGTAGAATCCATGGCAATGGCCATGTCGATATATTGGTGAGCCCTCGTATAATCGCCTAGCTCGCCATAACATTCCGCAATGTTTTCACATGTAAGAGAATGTGGCTCTTTTTCCAGTGATTTCTTGTAATTGACGATTGCATCTCGGAAATGATTGTGCCCCTGGTGCGCAACTCCAAGGAAATAATCCCAATCTGTTTCCTTCGTATCACTGGAGGCTTTGATATTCATCAAGACAATGATATTCTCATAGCATGTATCATTACATTCAACCATCATTGAGAACGCCCTGTCATTAGCATCAATCTCCAAAGCCTTAACCAAATCCTGTGCGGCAGAACGGTAGTCTCCCTTACCAATAAAGCAATCGGCACGAAAGGCATATGGCTGAGAAAACTCTTCATCCAACTTCATCGCATAGTTGAATTTCTCTATGGCTGCATCATAGGATTTTTGAGCAAGAAGGTTCCTTCCAATGCCCATATATCCAGTAGGTTGTCCTGGATTGTTAGAGATTAACTTTTCGAAATCCGCATTGGCTTTATCATATTCCTTCTCGTAGTAATAGAGGTCAGCACGCATGGCGACATAATCCATTTCCTTTGGATCTGCTTTAATAGCTAGACTAATTTCCGACAAAGCCTTGTCTTTGTCATCCATATAGTAATACACCCTGGAGAGTGATTTATGAACGAAGCCAATGTAATAAGAATCCTTCTTTGGCAGGAGTTTAAGAGCCATCTGTCCGGCATCAACAGCATCACCAAACTCTCTCTTATTCATGTGGATTGAAAGGATCCATGACCAGGCATATCCATTCTTGGGATTATCCTTTAGCTCAAGCTGAAGGTATCGCATGCCTTCCTCATATTCACCATTCGAAACAGCCTCACAACCTCTTTGATAATTGTAGCTGTCAGGACGTTTAATGTCACCAGCCTTTGCTGTAACACAGACTAACAAGGCAATAAAAATTGTAAAAAAAACTCTAATTTTCACGACCGTATTCTTTTATGGTTTAACATTCATCGTTACATACAGACTATTTGAATAACTTAAGAACAACGCCAGCTACGGCTGCTCCTATTTTTCTCTCGATACCAGACTTAGTTGTCGGTATGCCAGTAGCATTGGTAAACCTCCTTTTGATTTTTGTAACGCCAAGTGCTCTTCTCCATGAGAAACTCACTCCAGGAATCTTTGTATTTGTCATACCACCTATTCTTTAGTCAATATTCCAATACGCGTCTGGATCACCGTCAAACACATCATCTATGTCCTGGTCGCTCCAACCTTCTACATCCTGGGCATAACTGCCATTGTAGTTCTCATACGTTTTCTCTTCCTCGAAGTAATCGTAATCTTCGTCGTAATTCTCGTAATCTCTCATCTTCTTGTACTTTTAAATGAATACTATTTGATATCTGTTTCTGTAGCTATATCCCTATTACTGTCAAAAGATAAACTCCTAGAGGCAATTTTTTGTAATTCTTCGACAAAAAGCTCATTACGTCTCTGCTCAAACTCGTAATTCTTACAAAGAACCACCTCGGCTGCTGCTAATCTACGAAGACTTTCATCGATTTTAATCTTATCAAAGAAAGATCGTTCCTCGACATCGTTCATCAGGCCATGAAGGTATTTCCTAATCAAACGTAACTGCTCTCTTTTATTATTCGCTTTTTTCATCCTCAGTATATTATGTTATGTTATTTATATATCCCATTTGTTTTTCAAAAGTATACTCATAGAACACCATTGCGTACAAGCATCTTACCTTTTTCAAGCTTTTCCCAATTATCAATACTGTCCTTTGCTACAGATTCCTCGGCATTAATGATTGCCTGAATAATATCATGCTGTACTTTCTTCTCGGCATCGTGTCTTTGTGCCTGAAGATCCATCTCCAGTTGATTATCACCATGCAGCATCTTATAACAATAATCCTGATACTCCTGACTATGAAGGTACTTTTTCAGTTCCTCTTCTTGATGATAAACCCGTAGCTCATATTGACCGGCTTTTGACACGACCTTGACTATACTCGGAAGAAGTTCTATCACAAAGAACATGGCTCTGATAAACCACAGGAGAAACATAAAATCCTTATTTACAAACTCTTCTGTTTCATAAGTATACGTTTTTCCATCAGTTCCCATTCGCTCATGCGTAACCTTATGAGTCTTATATATTGCATGAGCCAGAACAGCATAGTATAATGTAAAATTATTACCGTTTCTAAAACGCTCATCCGTCTTGTTTAGGGACTCTTCAGCCCTGGCCTGATAGCTGACGCTTGTTGAATCTACACGTTGTTTCTCCCTATCAGTTCTCGCGATATTTTCCTTCGCCACTCTCAATGCATCTGACAGTTGTGCAATCTCATTGTCAAGTTCTGATATACGCGCATTGACTTTTGAATTCCACGCATTTCTTTCGCTTGCCATGACACTTCTCTGGTGGCTTATCTGAGAACGTAAGCCTGGGATTCTGTTCCGGCGATAGTCGGAGTTTGAAAGAGAATACAGTTCATTCAATTGACGTTGCAATCCATTTGCACTCGCCTGGGCATTATTATATGTCGTGGTATTGGGGTGATTAAGCATATTCGCCTCTCTCTGCCTTTCTGACCTCTTGTCGTTAATCGCCGTTATAATATCATCCTTTTTATTGGACTCGCTCTTCAATAACTGGTCCAAGGACTTCGATTTCGAATCATATTCGGCAGCCTGCTGAGCATCAAAGCTATCCTGATGTTGCTGTTTAAGCAAATCCGATTTATAGTTCTCGATGTCGTTTTGGATGAAACCATTGAAAACAAGCAGCTCCAATGGGATTGACATAATACCGGCAACCAAAATCGCCAGAAAACCTCTAAAGACAAGAGGCAAGACATAATAAGACTTCTTGTAAGGATCCTTCTTTAAGGTAACGACAAGACTTCTATCAATACTAAAGATAAGCAAAGACCAAAACAGGCCAAAAACCAAAGTCCACAAGGCATCTTCCGTAAAATACCATGCAGCCGAAGAGCCTGCTGCGAAGCCTACTAAGGAAGTCATCAGGATGGTCATCCCTATGGCTTCATATTTCTTATAGTCGAGTGGACACAAAGATAACATCTCAATATCTGCTCCTGCGACGAACCACAGGAAACGTGTAAAACAGCTTACTTCTCTAGTAGTGTTAGAATTACTCATCTGTCAAAGTTTTACTATATTAAATTAATAAAATAGAGGTGTCTCCCCTACTTCATTATATCCCATTTATATCTAAATGATAAACAAGTTATATGTTAAACAACCACTATTGATGACCCAGTATTCCACTTTTAGTCAATTAACTCTACTCAAAAGACTACAAATGTTCTTGAAACTAGAACTAACCCTTCCTTTCAATAAACTATACAGCCTTTTTTCTGACTTCTTCAGCTGTTCTAATCGTTTTGTCAGTAACTGATTACGGCCATACATAACTGGCAAGGCGGGGCCAAGAATGTTAATCTCTGGAAGATGTTTAAGGCAAGTCAACTCCTGAATAGGAAATCTGGGTGCCCCTTTTACTTGTACATGAACGATTTTCTGAGCCTGATAGCAATCGTTATAACAGGTTAGAATTATCTGGCTGTCTCTTACTAACCTGATTTCCTTATTTCGTAAAGAAGTCACATCTTCAACTTTTCGATACTCATATCCATCATTTACCAAGAGTTCAATGTGAGTAGCGCCGGAAACTTTCCAGCTTACATTCACACTTTGGCCTTCATAAACCTTTTGTTTCGAAACTTTAAGACTGTTGATATTGACAGGCTTCACCATGTGAATTTTAACGACTTCCGGCGAGACAGAATATCCCCCTTTAACAGCCGTAAGCGTGTAGATTCTATCTTTGGAAGGCTTAACTGTCAAGGATCCAGAGGCAGGAACACACCACTGATGAAAACCATCGGAAATAGCCACTACCACATCAGGTTGACTCACATCCCAGAAAAGTCTGACCGATTCTCCACATTTGATGGAAGTCCTCTCTGCAGCGAATCTATTTACCTTTAATTTTACACTTGATGCACCATCATTGCTATATTCGATAGGAAGTTCCATCAGACCAAGTGCATATGCATAGGTATCAACAATGAAAGATACTATCGCACTATTAAGCCCTGTCTCAACTTCTATTCCATTACATATAATTGTTCTTGCATTTGGATCAAACGCCTCCTGGGATAAACGCATCAGGTCAAGAATCACATGACTACAACTGTCAAGTACAACAGTAAACGCATTCAAAATAGCAGAATCAACGTGTCTTAATTGTGCAACCACATGAATCGAATCATGGGCGAGCAACGTATCTTTATATCCCGACAGTTTGATTTCCTCCCGAAGAATCTGGCCGACAGATAGCGTACTATCTGCGACCATTCCTTCAAGAAAGAATTTCCCACACATCCTGCAACAGCAGAGTCCTGAAATGATTTCAGAATTAACTACTGCCTTTGTACGGCAAATCTTACACTCCTTCATTTACAAACCAAGTGAGATTAATATTTTCCGGATGTTTGTCATCTCTTCAAAATCCTGCGTTATCTTCTTTTCGAACGCTTGGATTTCTTTTTCGATTTCCCTGAACATTTCCTCTGCGACACACACTTCCCTGAGATGGTTCTCATAGGCTCTTTCATTTTCTGATGAGAGTTTTTCGAGGTTATCAAAAACTGAGATAACTTGATCAAGATTCTTTTTAGCATCCTCGTAAAGAAAGGTGGCGACATTGAAGTCCTCCTCGGCCTTCTTCTTATCTTCCTGAACCTTTTTCATTTTCCGATCAAGCTCTGAGCGTTTGTTTTCATAAACACCAGACTCTTGCTGAAGCTGCTTAGTTCTCTCCGTTACCTCTACACGTCTGCTTTCTGCCTCCTTCTTGTTACTCTCTTGTTCTTTTGAGTCGGTTTCCAAAGAATCCAACCTCCGTGAAAGGATGGCTTTACTTAATGGAAGTACCACATTGTCATCAAGCCAGAACGCAATGGAAATGTCATCATGACTTCCTTTTTCGCTTATGATAGGCATCATTTTTATAAGCTGTTCTGTCGCATAATCAACTCCGTTTTCTGCAACGACCCTTATCACAAGTCCATAGAATTCCGCCAATTTGTCCAAAGGCATATAGCTATCATCCATACCATCGGATCCGATGAACAAGCAAGGACAGTCAGTGTTACCATAACAATAACGAAAACTTTCACTGCCCTCATGGCAAAGCGAAGTCGTAATGTTCAAAAAGCAACGGCTATCCCATGGTATAGGTTCATACCAAGTGCCATCAGCATGAAACGCAATGCATTTCCCATCACCTAACTGGAATGCCATCCAGTAATTGGGTGTCTTAACAGCTGCTATCAATGTACAGCCGTAAGCAACCACCTCACGGCCCTTCTCATAATATAACAAGTCCATCTTTTTCCCCTGCATGCCCGGATAGTTCAGCTCTTTGTCAAGAGGAACATTCTCGGCCCAGTCTTTCACGACTTTTTCACACCAGCGAAACTTTATATTCTCAAACAGCTGTCGGAATTCCCGCTCATACTCATCATGGGGCGTATAATCCTCATGGGTTGAATCCTTTACTCCCTGTATTCCCCTTTGTCTAAAGGTCTCTTCGGGAAGAATGGGATCAAAATCCTTTAGAAATTCGACCAGCCCTTCCTTAGCTGCTTCAACAGCGAACCTGGCACCGCGATCGCTTCGGAAGTGTTTGTCACTACCATGGCCATCACTAACGAGCAGGATGTCAGCCTTGTAATCTTCAAGATACAGGTGCTCACTCCAATCCTGCATTGGCTTGCCATTGTCATCATGGCTAGAACCTTTAATTGATTTTGAAAAGGTAATCATCTTCTCTACAACAACAATATTACTTGATTACACATTTGAGATTAACGCTTAGCTCTTTAAGAGACTCCTCCTTCATATTATAGACCTTCAACCTTCCTGAGAAATATGAACTTAGAGTAACTGGTACTCGATTTGAAGAACTGTCTAACATGACAACGTGACAATCATTATCCAATATGTGATTCTGATTCCCATAACTGTCTGTTGTATAACCTTTAGTCAAGAGGAGAATTTTATCATCTTGGGCTATCAAATTGTTACATAGGGATAATGCATCAGAAAGATTACACATTCCACCTATCGTAAATTCCTCTGGTAGCTGGAACTCTTCAATAGCCAATGGTTCATCTGTCAACAGACTGGCTGTGTTGCCAAATGTTATCAGCGAAATCTTCAGGCCACTCATCATGAGTTGGCTCAATACATACTGTTGAAGTACGTTTCGAGCCGACTCAATGGTGGCTCCACGCATGCAGTTACTTACATCAAGAAGAACCCATAACGTGGTTGTTTTTTCTTGTCCCTCTGTAGTCATTTGACTTAATCCCATATATCAGGTTGAGGTTTCTGATGATTGGCATTCTCAGCACCAGGTGTTTCCTTCACGGCATCGTCAACCATCTCACTAATCTCGTCAGATTTAGTCTTCTCACCCACCGATGTGCTGTTCGAACCAATCTTACTTACAGTACAGCTCACCAAACGGATTACGCTTTTCAAGGCATCCAGATTATGAACGGTAATAACCAGTTCATCCTTATTGTCAGCGAACTCATTTAAGACGGTCTTATCGGCATCGTCACCTACAGCTATAGCGACCTTTGTGGCCACCTGGAACCACTTGTTGGATTGCAGATCCTTCAAGGCATTCTTCCAAGCATCAGTAGGACGTCCATCGGAAAGAAGGATAACTGCCGGTGCGTAATGACCTGTGTCAGAAGCAAGGTCACTATTGCGACTCATATGCGCACGTAGTTCCTTGAATGCAGCTCCCAGATCTGTTACGCCTCCAGCCTGAATATCCTGCCACTTGAAATCATTGGCTAGAACGGGCTGAGGATATTTCCACTGACAGCCACTACTGAACTCCAGACAAGCAACCTTAATTTGAGCATTGTCCTTATTGCTCTCGTCAATATCGGCAATGGTTCTCATAATGTCTGGCATCACCTGGTTAATAGACTCGATCTTGTTGCCTCTCATTGAACCTGAGCAGTCAATCAAATAAAACAGATTCATCTGTCTGCGAGCGCATGGCTTTACGCTCTCGAAGGGATTCAAATTCTCCATCTTCATCTTTTTATTAAATTAATTAGTGAATAATAACTTCTGCAGTTGTACGATTATTAAATCTTATTTTCATACCGTCACGCAAAGGCATGATATCATCCTTCGCCAACTCATTAAGACGTCCGGAAGCAGTGAAAACCATCCAGTTGTTATCGGAAAGGTTTTGCAGGCCCAATTCTGTCCTGCCATCAGCTTTGCGTACACGAGCAACACCGACAGACTCATCGGAATCGTCTAAATACAGTTTCTTGTGACGTGTTAATGCATACTCTGTTCCATCTCCAAATTTCAACAACGCACCTATTTCTACAGGCTTTCCACAGAGTGGACACGTCAACGTTGAATGGATATCATCAACCATAAAGTCATGGTCTGTTCCTTTTGATTCTGGACACACAATCAGCTTGCGGCGAAGCTCAACGAAGAGATTCTTCCACTCACGATCGGTCATGCGACTCTCTGGGTGAAGGACACTTTCCTTGCCCAATGCCTTTTGGAATGCTTCCTTAAGGCTTTGAGGACACCAACCCCAACGCAAATGGGCATTATAGTGAATCTGGGGATGAGGACGGTTAGAGTTGTCTTCACGGTCCCAGGCAAAAATGGCGCCTTCACCATAGATGTTTCGTTCCACTTCATCAGTAAGACAAACATATTTCAATGTCGTCATTCCTTCAAAAGGATGGTCGAGCATGAAAAGGCGATACAGAACTATTGCCAAAGAGAAGACATCACTTTGGATGTTCGGTACACCTCCGTTAACGACCTCTGCAGCCATATACCGGCTTTTGCCTTTGATTCCTGACTCTGTACGATTTGCTGCAACATTGTCGTTGTCGCAAATAAGCAGATCTCCGTTTTCAGGATTGATAAAGAAATTACCTTCATTCAGGTCCTGATAGCTATAACCAGAAAGGTGCAGTCTCAGGAAACCATTGCAGATGTTGATGGCTGCATGAAGGACACTGTCATAATTCTTGAAACGGACCTTGGCCGTGAAGAAATCCCCCAGTTCATAATATCCTTTCGGACGGAGATGCATAACATATCCGAAACTCTCGTTTTGACGCTCGGTAATTCGAAGCGGCCATAGGAAGTTGGATGATGGTGGCGTACTATTGACATTACGCTGAAGGTTACGATAGAACAAATCGCCTTCATCCTTCAGATACCATTTGAGTGCTTCGTCTTTACCGTTGTAGTCAACTTGGTAAACAATACCTTGTCCACCTCTTCCTAATTCCTTCTTAATCGTGACCTTTCCACCCCCTTGAAGTGAAATGGTCTCACCAGTTCTTAACTCTGACATTTTTCTCTATTGTATATCAAATTAATAATCTCCAGCCTTAATGTCATCAAATTCATCGGCGCTCATACCGATTTCACCTGTATGGCCACAGTGATGGCAACTGAATAAAACTTCTTCCTCATCCCAACAAGAAAGCTTTCCGCATTTTCCGCAATGAACAAAACCTTTCCCACCGCAAAAAGGGCATCCCGGGTATTCTGGGTCAATTACGACTCTTCCCGAAATAGTCTCTTCTCCAAAATTCTCTCGTACTGCTTCATCCTCCGGGAGTTCAAAAGCCCAGTTCATGTGCCAGCCGTCATTCCTTCTTTCAGCTCTTATGCCATACATTTTACCTGTATGCTGGCATTTTGCTGGTACTATTACTACGTTATTTCTTCTCATCGCAATTATTTTTAAGTTTCTATAAGCATATCCCTGTGTCCTCAAAAAGATAAACACCCAGGGTCTTTTTTTTCATCTTATTCTTCTGAGTCCTCTGAATAAGTATCCCTCATCATAAAAAAAAGCAAACATCATTTCCTTCCTACTTTAGTTTTCCCCTTCTTCTGCCTATATCTCGTCAGCTATCTATTGATAACTCGGCTTAGAACTTCCTTGTATGCTATAGCCATTCTTCAGGCTAACCCACTGGCTGATAGCACTCGTTTACCTGTCAATGGACTTCCTGCGTTCTGCATACATCCTATTGGCAGCAAAATGATACGTTGCCTTCACGCTGTGTCCTTCTCCGTCCGATGGACATAACGTGTATTTACCGAGCGTTGGACTATCGGGCATCCTCCATTTCGTATCTGTCACTGAATTGTTCTTATTCCGACTTCCTCATTGATGACTTTTCCGGGCGAAGCGAGTCACACTTACTTTTTCCGTCGCAAAGTTAGTGCAAGCCGTATTCTGCAAGTACCAGGTGCCTTATTCCTCGAATTATTTCAAAAACTTTTTGCCGTCTGTACCAGCCAATAAAAACTTTTCCTGGCCCAAGGGTGAAATAATTCGGTAATTCCTTGCATTCCCATACTTCCCTTGCCAACTCTGATAGCAACGTAAAAAATAAATGTTTCACTACTAAAAATTCAAAACAATGAAAAAGATCGAGAACAATTTCGCAGTAACAGGTTTCGTAGGTAAGGATGCAGAAATCCGTCAGTTCACAACCGCTTCAGTAGCACGTTTCTCACTGGCTATCGGCCGTAACGAGAAGAACGGCGAGGAAAACAACCGCGTATCGGCTTTCGTCAATGTTGAAGCATGGCGCAAGAACGAGAACGCTACATCGTTCGACAAGCTCACCAAGGGTACCATGCTCACAGTCGAGGGCTACTTCAAGCCAGAGGAATGGAGCGACCAGGAAGGTGTCAAGCATCAGCGCGTGCTGCTGGTAGCCACCAAGTTCTATGAGACTCCCGACAAGGAGGAAGAAGCTCCGAAGGAGGAGAAGAAAACTTCAAAGAAGAAGGCCAAGTAAGCCTTCTTCTTCTCTCTGCGAAGCAGATTTCCTGAATAAAGGGAAAAGAATAATGTTAATCAAAATCAGTAAGGGCTATGTATTATCAAACTTGTTGCAGCCAGACCACCATTGACGAGTGGCAACAACTGATGAAGGGCGCAAGGAAAGCAAGTTACAAACGGCTTGTGCAAAGAGTAAAGCGCGAACTTCCCGACCTCTACAAAGCATTGGCTTTGAACTTCTACAATCCCTATTGGGAACAATGCAAACAAACCAAAACACATTATATTCTGGTGAGTTCAGCAATAGAGTATTTTATCCATAAATAATAGGTAACGACGAGACCAACCATCCGTCAATTAACTTCAAGCAATATGATTTACACTCACACTATCGGACGCATCGGCAAGGATTGCCAGGTCATCACAGGAACACACGGAACATTCATGGCAGTGGATATTGCCGTCGATGATTATTCCAGAGGTCAAAACATCACTACATGGGTAAGGGTACGCAGCAGCAGGGAGAACCATGTCCGTCTGGCTGAATACCTCACCAAGGGCAGGCTTATTCTCGTGGAGGGAACTATCTCCACATCACAGTGGAAAGACCGCCAAGGCGAGAGCCACACGCAAATCTCTATCAATGCGGACAGCATCGCTTTCGTCAATGCAGGGAAGAAAGAGGAGCAGAACGACAACCCGAAGAAGGCTGCCAAGAAAGGGGCAAAGGCGAAGAACACGCCCCAGCCACCGCAGGACGCTCCAGCACCTGACGAGAAGGACATGCCATTCTAACGAAGAAAGGAGGATGCAATGAGATACGCAAGGCTATTTGTTCCCTATCGTGGATATTGGGACATCAGCGTGGATTTGGATAGCATAGACGGTGGCTATCATGGCTATCAGTACACCTGCATCGTATTAGGCAGTGGAGCAGAAATAACCTGCTATAGGGATGAATTTGAATTTGTAGACTAATAAAGGTCAGTGAATATGGATTGGCACATCGTATATGCAAAGTTTGACGGATGCAAAGGCTTCAAGGCTTTTGACGTTAACGAGGGAAGGCAAGTTGGAAATTTGATTTACGCTTCTCTGATGGAGAACACGGAGGACACCCGGAAGAAACTACAGAAGCTGGCAGACTTGAACAAGGAGTATCACCTTGTGCTGCAACTTCGCAGGAATGGCAGAGTGTGCTTCCAGACAAAGTAAAAGGTAACGGGCAGACTAACCATCTGCCCACAATTTCTAATCATTATGGCAAAGCAAAAGACTGAAAACGAAGAGTACAAAAGACTCTTGGAAAAACACAAGGCTCTTGACGACCTCACGGATGAAGCTCTTGACACCCGCAGGGAGTGGTTCATTCAAGAGGTCATCAACCACTATGACATGGTGGAGATAGGAACGCTCTACTTCGGTGATATGGCTATCGACGTGGAGAGCGTCTACTATGACAAAACGGAGCATCGCCTGATGGTTCATATCTCCAGCAAGGAAATGGAGGGTGACATCATCTACACATCCCTGCAGAGGGAAAAGCAAGGCAAACTGGTAGAACTGGTATTCGAGGAAATGAAGTGCCTCGAAGAAGGACCGACGTTGCTGGGCATGATGATTGACGGAAACAACATCTTGTATCGAAACGTCTTCATCAAGGAGCTGAATGCCGAAGTCAAGGTGACGACCGAAGTGGTTTTTGAAGCACATATAGAGGAAGGCAGCCCCGATCACGACAAGTTCTATTGCTATGTACCGGCAGAGGAGTTCTTCAAACTCAATGACATTGATTTTGAGAAATACGTCAACAAGAATTTCTAAAGGCAACGGGCAGACTAACCACCTGCCCACAATTCTTTATAACTATGGACAGTGTGACTGACAAGAAAAAGGATCAGATTAAGGCTCTGATTGAAAAAATGAAGCAGGAAGGAAAACCCATAGATTGGGCTACCATTGTACTGTGCTGAAGCCAGCGAGTCCTGCCCAACCAGGCAGGACTTATTCATTCTCCTCTCATGGCGCATATCCCTCAGAAAGTGTCCTACGTCGGTGAAGCACAGCTGCACTGACGTAGGACACCTTCTTCGGGATGGGCAAACACGAAACGACAGGCTTCATCAGTCGAGAATGATCTCCGCCGGAGTACATGCTCTTCATCTGAATCCCGTCCATTCGTCTTTTGTTTGCCCTGCTATGCCATTGACCTCATTCTTCGCTTCTGCTCTCAGGGTATCAAAGAACTACGCCCACCCAAAAGCGGAACGGCAGGGCTGGTTTTGCTATTGAGCCGATGGCACGATAGCAGAACGGATGAACGGCGAGAGGACAGAGACCTTTCTCCCTGGCATCCACAGGGCTGACTACATTCTTCGCCAGCTCAGTTTGATGTCCTTTCCGAAATGGTCTTTGTCCACTTGCTTTGACGTTCATCTGGCAGCCGTACCGTTGCCGCTACCCCACCGTCATTCATGTATGACTTAATTTGCATCCTGCAATTCAACCGTTCAGTTTCATCTTCTTCATTACTTTCGATTGATCATATCGGCTTTGTATAGCTGGGGAATCATTTTTCTGCGAAGTTACCTTGGATTTGTCAAACTGCAAGGCGTGTCCTGTGAACAATCTTCCTTTAGGCAAATATTGCTTAAAGAGTATTCTTCACGACAGTCTTGCCTTATTTGCCCTATCCGCACTTCTGAAAGCAGAAAAATCTTCCCGCAACACAGGCTGAAAGGCTTTGATAAAAGGGAAATAAAAATTTCAAGCAATATGGCAACAACGCAATTCAACAACCGACTGATTACTCCAGAGCTGACCGAGGCACTGAGCAGTTATCCCCTGTATTCTCAGGACGCGAAGAAGAAGGATGCTCTTTGCATCGCAGTGTTTTACCTTGGCAATATCCGCTGGTACATCATGGAAGGACAGCAGGAAGGCAATGACTTCACGCTCTATGGCATCGTTACTGGACTGCATGAGACGGAGTACGGCTACCAGTCTGCAACCGAAATGGCAAGTATCACCTATGATGCGAGCGAGTACGGACTTGGCACGTTGAGGATTGAGCAGGACAAGGATTTCAAGCCTTGCACCCTTGGAGAGATTGAGGACGCTGAACTGCAAGCGTTTCTCTCACGGCTTTATGACAAAGACTAATGTATAACCCTTAAACATTTCAGATTATGAAGATTATCGTAATGGACAGCGCAAATGTGCGCATCGAGGTTCTGAACGTAGCCGACCACCTGCTGGAGGACGAGATTGAATTGTTCCTTTCCGAACACAGCTATTCGTTGAACAACATTTCTTGGATGGCAGCTCCCATCGACTATGTGCCGGTGCAGTTCCATGAGTATGACACCGACAAGGAGAACGGCGAGGAGGTTCACGCCACACGTAGCGCACGACTGAAGGACTTCTCCATCTATGACAGTGTGCAGGAGGTGAAGCACCGTGAGCAGGAGGAACTTGCAGCAGCCCTTCATCTGCATGGCGAAAAGGTGGATGATGGCTATGAGTGGCACTTCGAGGGTGAATGTCCCATCGTAGCGGCATACGACTATGACGAGCCTTGTGACGTGGTTATCCTTTCTGTCAGAGTGAACCAGGATGGAGACCTCACCATCATAGGCGACGAGAAGAACGACCGGGGCAATGAGCATGAGATTGAGGCAGACGACATATTCGCAGGACACATGGACTTCATCACTTCGGAGATTGGAGATTAAACAACATCGGGAATAGGTGGCAAGAGTGCTGCCTATTCCCAATAATACCAAAGCAATATGAGACAGATATTTGTTGTTTACGAGACTGACGCATGGCACAGCACAAGTCATCGGGAATGTGCTGGCGTATTCACCAGCAAATGGGCAGCAGTGAATGCCATCGTGAAGAACCACCGCATAGAACTGGACGAGTTCTTTGACGAGGACGAGATTAAAAAGACTTCCAAACGGGTACTTGAAGCCGAAGCAAGGCGCAGGCTACGCAAGGAACTTGAATTTGCCTATCAGACGCAGGGCTATGAGACTAACTACGACATCGAGGTATGGAATATCAATGAATGGTATCTGATAAAGTATTAGGCGATATGACGAACAGAGAGCGAAAATCAATGATTGAGCAATGGGTCACAGAGATTAACCCAAAAGCCGTCCTTCGTGCTGCCGATGCACGATGTGGGGCAAGGTATGCTGTCTATGTAGTACCAGCACCAGGAGAGTTCGGGACACGATGCACGGACTACCTGCCATTGGAGCAACTGGAGCAGTACCTGTTAGGTGTGTTCTATGCCAATGAGTTCAACGAACGGATAGGAAGAAAGGCATGATGCCTTCTCTGGCGGCTTCGCCCTTCGGGTTCACGGATCCGAAGGGCGAAACAGACCTTTATAATCTCCTTGACAGGTCAATACCCTTGTACTATACATGAACCGAAGTTCATCAGATGGTTTCACCTATCTCCATGTCGGACAAGTGACAGCGGAAAGTTTTTTCTGCGAAGTTAATGCGTCCACGTCAAATAGCAAGTCGTGCTTCGTGGACAATCTTCCTTTTCGCTGAAAAGAGTATTCTTCACGGCAGACTTGCCTTATTGCCGCTCCCGCACTTCTGGGTGCAGAAAAAATCTTCCCTGGTCACAGTCCGAAAGGATTTAATGAAAGGGAAATAAAAAATTCGAGCGCAATGAATATGGTCAAGGTTTTCATCAAGGGTCAAGAGGACAAGGAACTCAGCTGCTTCCTCCGTTACTATCCAACTCGCATCAAGAATGTGGGCATAGATGCTTTGTTCGACAGGCAGACCATCTTTGATTTCAAGGACGGATGCAACCAGCCGCAAGTGGCTCAGTTCGTGGCAAAGGAACTTGTAAGGAAGTTCGGGCGCAAGATTGGAAAGGTGGTTTTCTCATGCGTCCCTGCCAGCAGCCAAGAGCGCAACGAGGAACGGAACAAGGCATTTTCCGCACTTGTATGTCAGTTGTCGGGTGCCATCGATGACTTTTCTCATGTCAAGGTGTCTGGAGAGCGGTCTGCCGTTCATGGAACCAAGATGAAGAAAGAGGTCAGAGCCAAGCGACTTGAAGAAAGCAACACCATAGAGGTTGATGCAAGTTTTTTTCGCAACAAGATAGTGTGTGTATGGGATGATGTGGTTACTACGGGAACATCTTTCTGTGCCTATGCAGCGCAGTTGGAGAGAGTCGGAGCACATGTGACCAATGGCATCTTCCTCGGAAAGACTTCATATAGATATGTACCAACTTATTGATGATTATATGGAACAGAGAAAATTTAGCCGGGCGGCAACAGCCGCCTTCACGGGGCATCGCTTCGTCGATGCTTCATTGAGAGAGCACGTCAAGAAGAGGTTGACAAGAGCTGTTCTTGATGCTTATGGGAATGGCATCCGAAACTTCATATCCGGCTTTGCCATTGGATTTGACATGATGGCGGCTGAGGTGGTAGTGTCATTGAAGCAGATCTATCCAGACATCATATTGACAGCTGCTGTCCCCTTCAAGGGACAAGCCGCTCGTTTCGGCTTCTATGACCGAAAACGATATGACAGGTTGCTGGAGGTGGCTGATGAAGTGATTGTGCTCAGTGAGAGATATTATCCAAGGTGTTTCCTGGACAGGGATGAGTTCATGGTGAACAATTCCTCACTGCTCATAGGCTATTATGATGGCCGCGAGAAAGGAGGAACATTCTACACCATCCGTATGGCAATGGCTCAGAACATCCCTATAGTGAATGTGTTTTGATAACTAAATGTATGATTTATGAGTGATATTGGAAGCATTATCATCATCGTCATAGTCTTCCGCATCATCTTCCTCGTGCTTGGCGCATGGTGGAGAGGTGATAGCCGGAATGACTTTAGACGTGACAGATAGCAGTCTGGCTAAGAGCCACACTACTCTTCTTTGATGTCATCAGGCCACCAGAACTGTTGCAGTTCGTGGGTGATGTCATCCCAATCCTTCATGGTGAACGTACCTTCGCCCATCATCATAATGGTCATGGTGATGTCGTCGTAGGTACGATAGACATTTGTGTCCCTAAACCCGTTACGCAGGTAGAAAGCATGGCGACGTTTGCGCTGCTCTATGTTCTCACAGACTTGCATAGGACTTTCCATATCCAAGAAACAAGTCAGATTTTTTTCAATCAGTATTCTTCTAACTTTATTACATTAAAATAATCCCAAATGCACGGAATGTCTTTTGAAAGAAAGTTTAAAAACGATTCTATTTCATCAGGATCTTTACAGGGTATGTTAAAACCTTGTTGATGGATAAAATCACATAGTTTTCCATTTATATATCTAGTCTGCATTTGATGGTGACCTGCCAAGTTGTAATCGAGCATTAGATCTTTCATGGCAACTTCCAACATTATACTACTGACATTGAAAGCTGTTACATGTTTTCCTGTCTTTGGATGCTTAGTATGTTCCTCCTCCAACACGACAAAAAATTTAATACGTCTTTCCGCAAGGTCTTCGTCATTGACTTTTTGACGCATTATCTCTCTGAAAGGATGACCATCGCCCCATAGAGCTTTGGTTAGTAGTGAAGAGGTTTCATTAATGGCTTCTTCCATTGACGGAGCCTGCCAATTGTCAAACACAGATTTTGTCATTCCTATTCTTTTTATCATAGCTCTTTTAACTTTTATTTTTCTTGATGTAAATGGCCTGATAGCTTGTCTTATAACTTGCAATCTTCATGAAACCTATGCCATGAATGGTTTTACACTGATGTCAAGTAATTTCCAATGATCCCAACAGAACTGGGGAGTGCTAGTTCAAGATAGTATCTCCAAATGTTAAATTATCAATTTCCTCAACTTCGTCAGCTATGTAAAAACATGATGGGCAGAAAGAATTCGGTACATAAAGAAGTTTCTTCCTGTCTTTGCTATAACGCACATGATGTTCATCTTCAATAAGTTCATCCTCATCCTTGTCTATCTCTTGGGTCCCATCATAACGAATTTTCCACACCTTGTACTTTAAAGGATAGTTGTAAGTATTAAGAAGATCATGATGATTAATCATGCTACAAGGTATATCTAAATATCTAAGTCGGTAGCAGTTTTTGAAAGCGCCAGGTGCAATCCACAAAGTATCTTCTTTTATTGAATATCGAGGAACATCAGGGATTTGTATGATTGTACTACCTGATGGGGTATATATGGCATCTTTAGAGGTTAATTCTGCATCAATAGCACACATTATGCTTTCTAAACTGACAGACATAATATCAAGAGCATGAATTAGAGATGCCATTTCAAACATATCGGTGGCAAAATAATATACATGTGGATCTTTCAGGTCAAGAGCATCGACAATGAAATGATTCAGGGCAAAGAAATTATCGCAATGTTCCCGAAACCATTCAAGTCTAATAGAAGTCGGATTGTCAATGGTGTAATCAAGTACTATTTGGGTAATTTCGCCAGCAATTACATTATATGAAAGGCTGAATGATGTATGAACAGCTTCTCCATAATTTTGAAAAAAAGAATGCTCCAAGCGGTTATTGATACGCTCTGATATCGCGATACTCAAAGATTTTTCGCGAAATTCGCCATAAGTGAGCCCTTGTGTACTTACAATTTTCTTCATCTTAAACAGTTATAATATGACTAAGCCGATTCTTTATTTATAGAATTAGGATTCAGCATAAATATTTTCTTCCATTACTTTATAGTATTCATGAACAAGACTTCTATAACCTAAGTCCTTTATCATATCATATTTAAAACTGTATCTTTTGTTTGTTCTTTTCTCTGTCGCAATGTACCTTATGCATTCTTGCATATAATGGTCAAGCATACTAATTGTTTCGGTCGTATTTATTATTGGGAAAAACCATCGTGTCCAAGTTAGTTCAGAGGTTATGGGGTTATCATACAATTTTTTATTAAATGCTTTAACAAAAGCTTTTGCAGCATAAATATTTTCTATATGTTTCCGGTTCTTCCATCTTAGTAATGCCCTGCTTTTGCGCCACATCTTTTTCTTCAGTTTCTTGGCTGAGATAGGAGAAATGTCAAATATCCCATCATGATATGATACACCAAGGAAGTCCCACTGCTCATGAGGATTTGAAAAAGACTCTTTTTCACAGTTAACAGACAAATGCATATCCGCAAGGTAGGAATGAATATATGTAACGTAATTTTGCCTTTCTAAATCACTATTTGCAAAAACAATCATATCATCAGAATAACGTGCATACCGATTCCCATTATTATAGAAATACCAGTCTAACTGACATAAATAGACATTGGCCAGAAATGAGGAGAGTGGAACTCCAGCCATAATGCCTTTTTTTTCATATATGATATCGCCATTAGGCGTCACTGCTCGCGAATCTGTTAATAATCTTTCAATAAAAGAATAAGCATCAATATCATCTTTCATAATCTCCTTCAGATTAGGCAGCAAGATATTTATGTCTACAGAATTAAAGTAGTCGTGAATATCTACTTTATAGACATATTTATTAGAGAGATGACGATCTCTTCTTAAATAATCAATTGCTTTCTTGACTCCATGTTTAGCACGAAAAGAATAAAGATTCTTTGCAAAAATGTAGTCATATTGCCTTATCAATAGGTATGTTAATAGCTTTAGTACATAGTTCTCTTCTCTAGAAAAAGAATAAACAATTCTTTTTTTAGAGCTGTATTGCTTGCTGATAATCTTTTTTAAAGGAGGAAGAAAATTCTCTTTGTTCTTAATTCTATCAGCAATTTTGATATACTCCCTATTATGGACAAAAGAAGATAAATCCTCAATTTGTCCTTTATCCATATTCTTCGTTGTTATCTTCTCTTCTAGAAAAGACAGCCAAATTTCATGACATGTTAACTTATCAATTACACTCATAACTAAAAAAAACGGCACCTCAAAGTGAGAGGCACATGAGGTGCCGGGAAACTCAAGGAATTATTAAATCCCGATCGTTCGGGATACGAGACCGTACATGCAGAGTTTACCTGCAAAAACTTTTTTATTTCTGCATGCTGGGCCCATCACAGGTACCACAAGGCATCCTTCAGTTTTTTATAAATATTGACTGATTTTATCTACCAACCAATCCTTGCAGAAATCAACGGACTCTTGAGAAACAGGACCATTTGTAACTGTGCTCCACCCTTGAACCCAATCAGCATAATAGCCGTCTGCAAACACTCTCACATATCCTATTTCATTTTTTCTACATGCATCAGCAGTTTCTATAACATGAGTAGCATTATATCCATTTGATGTAACCGCTACAACTGCTACAACGGGAGTTCCATCTTTCTTAAAAAGGAAATGAATAGGCAATGCTTCTTTATTGACGCTGGAGTCAAACTCTGATGGATGAACCATATAAGACACATCTGCATTTGGAAGTCTCTCTTCAATTACTTCTGCAATCTTCAGTGTTGCAACAGCAAGAGACTTCAACGACTCTTTCGGATATGATGCATTTGCCGCTTTTTTAATTTCATTCAAGGGAAGTTTGGCTATTTCACTTTGTTCTCTTTTTTTGGGGGGAGTAGTTGTAACTATAGAAAATGTCTTCTTGGGAACTGTCACCAACCTTTTTTTTGACTTCGGACTAAGTAACGTAAAATCCCACTCATTGGAACGGAACGTATGTGTAGTGCATGAGATAGAAAATGGAATTTCTTCACACGCGAGCAACTCAGGTTTCTTATTAGTTTGATCCCACGCTATTAAGACCAATGTCTCTTCCCATTTGGCCTTATGGTTTAATATGTCAGCGTAAGGAATAAAGAATTTATAATCAGCCCATACTGTTGAAGATAAGCGAGGCTTACAGATTTCAGCATAGAGACAATTTTGTGGAGACCTAGTCACTTCTTTGGTAGCAGGATTCATATATTTCCTACCTCCAGGTGTTTTTAAACAACTGGTATCTCCATTTTTAGGAATACAATACGCAGAAAGGTTCAGTTTACGTCCTATCATTCTACTTGCCACCATTTTTAATACTACTTCAAAGCCTAAGACACTTTTTTCTTTTACGTTCTTATTAATTTGAATATTAGATAATTCAACAGAAGGAACTGTCATCAATGCCAAATGATTAACTTCTTCCGGATCAGCTCCCAATGACAAAGCTTTACTAAGACATTCTTTTGCTTTTTCGGCATCATATTGGAGGCTTTTGCCCCTATAGTCCCATCCAAGATATGCTTCTGCCAATCGCAAACACGCCCATTCATTATCTTGATTGGCGGATTTTTCAAGCCAGACAATTCCTTCTTTTAGATTTTGTTTTACACCCCATGCATTTAATAAACAATTACCATAATTGCCTTGAGCGCGTGCATTACCTTTTTTTGCAAGTTCTTTATATATTGCGACCGCTTCTTTCTGTTTTCCTTCGTCAAGAAGAGAATTTGCCATGTTTATATCTTCGTCTTCTTGAAAAGAAATCATGTCTTCTTTTATGTCAATTGCATCCTCAATGCCAAGTTCTGAAGCTTTTGAAAATAGTTCCTCCGCCTTCTTTAAGTCTTTCTTAACTCCATTTCCTTCGCGATAGCAAATTCCAAGATTTCGATATGCCCATGGATTATCCTGCTCCATGGCTTTCTTATACCATTTGATTGCCTCTTTGTAGTCATTCTCTATATCGGCATAAAGTACTCCTAATTTGTTTTGTGCTTCAGCATTACCTAATTCAGCAGCTTTAAGATACCACATTTTCGCCTTGTTAAAATCAACTAGGTTTTCTTGGTAATATTCGCCCAAATCGCACATGGCATCTACATAGCCCTGTTCTGCAGCTTTTTTAAACCATTCAGCGGCTTGCTCTATATCGGTCTCTGTCCCGTAACCATTCTTGTAACAGCACCCCAGATTGTACATTCCAACATCTGAGCCTTTCTTTGCTGCTTCATTGAACCAATAGAATGACTGCTCAGGATTCTCATCAATTCCTTCATCACCCATGAAAATAAAGCCAATTTGATTCATAGCTGTTTCATCACCAAGTGCAGCCGCCATCTTATAGTTTTCCAATGCGCGGTTAACATCCTTTTCAATTCCCCACCCATTTAAATATAATGATCCTAAAACAAGGTAGCCACCACATTCATCATCTTCAGCCGCAATAGTTGCATAATCAAAAGCTTTCTTGTAATCACATTTCTCTGTGCTACATGCATACAGCTCCGCAAGTAGTTGTGCTGCGTCACCATTCTCATATTCTTTGTAATACTCTAGCATACGCTTCTCTGCTTCGCTATGGTCCTGTTCAAGTAGAGGTTCTGCACCCATATAATAAAAAAATCCTATTAGATAGTAGGCAAATTTATCTCCTGCTCCTTCGGCTTCTTTTAATAAATTGAATGCTTTGAAGGCTGTATCCTCATTCTTGGCATCACTCATAAGAATACCTCCCAAAAGCATCTTTGCTTCTGCAATATCCTGATTGGCAAATAACGTTAGTTCCTCTATTGCCACATCACGTTCTTCTTGTGGAATAGTACGAGGGAAACCTTTCTTATCGTAATACTTGGCAAAACGAGGATCTTTTTCATTAAAAGTGCGTTCTACTGATTTCGGATTTGATGTTTCCTCCACTGGAGCTATTTGTTCTGTAAGTTTAGTCCCGCATTCTGGACAGAACTTACCAGATTTTGCTTTGTATCCACAAGACGGACACACTAGTTCTGGAGTAACTTCTTGAAGTTTTCCTCCACACTCTTGGCAAAATTTGCCAGACTCATACTGCCTTCCGCAGTCTGGACACACTAATTTCATAATTGTATCTGATTATAATTTGTTTATTTAAACTTCTTTAATTTCGATTTCCATACATCAGCCAACATGGCATTGCCTTTTTGGACATATAAATCAACCATCATCTGCACAAAAATTGGATTCTTTTTGAAATCGTCATCAATTTTAATGCGACGTTCTGCCTCGTCTAAGTCCTGGGGGACTACTTTACCATAAAGGTAAAAGTAAGCCATAAATGCACCTGCTACGTATATACCATGTTCTGAGGCTGTCTTTATGGCGTCATATGCCAACCTGAGATTTGAAGCGCTCGTATTTTCCTGTATATAGAGTTGTCCTAGAAGAAATTGCACTTGATAGTTGTTTTTGGGTGCGGTTAATAAGACAGATTTCAATTCGGCTAATCCTGAAGCGTCAAGTTTACGCAAATATCCAAATTCGTCGATATAAGGCAGCATTAACTGTGTGTCAAATTTCGTTATAGCAGAAGCTTGTTTAGTGCTTTCTTCTGCAATACGTTCTGCTTCTGCCTTCCGCTTCTTCTCTTTAGCAATACGTTTGGCTTCTGCCTCTTCCTGCTTTTTCTTTTCTTCAGCTAATCGTTCAGCTTCTTCCTGACGTTTCTTTTCATCGGCAAGGCGTTTTGCTTCAGCTTCTTCCTTCAATCGCTTCCGCTCCAAGTTATATGAGTTTATTTCAGCAAATAGATTACTTGCGTAAAACACACCATCTTTTTTCATTTGCTTCAATTCCTCAGGAGATAACATATCCCCATACATTAATGTATATAAGCATGTCGCAAGATTCGAAAGATATGGTGAATGTTCACCGCCAATGTTATCAAAAAGGGATTTTGCCGTATCTATGTCTTTATCTATGAGTGCATTTACGGAGGCAAGTATAAATACATTCTCTTGAGGGATAGTATCTATCCATTTGTCACCAACATCAGCAACTAAAATTTCTGACTTTTCTATATTACCTAATCGGCGATAAGCTATGGAAGACCAAAAGGTCTGCCAGTATTTATCTTCGTAATGACTTTCGTATTCTGCCACACATTCTTTGGGATGGAGGACAGCCTGGAGCATATAATATGTAAATTGTATCTCCTCTGCTGAATAGCGCTGAACCATTGCTTTCAGTTGAGCCATCAAACGACCAACCAAATCAAGACGGTTTGCAATGATGGCCGTTTTGATATTGTTATAAGTAATCTGATGTACAGGTGACAAAGAGGATGACTTTCTCTCAGAACGTTTAGCTACATCAGACAAAATCTTATTGGCAGAGTTTTCGTCAAGCCCTAATCGGTATCGTAAATCATCCAGCTTGCGCTTACCCTCAGAGGTCATTATGCCATTGCTATATACTTTGAGGCATTCTTCACGGAAAGCAAGCTCCTTTTCGTGTTTAAGTTCCTCAGGGGTCTTTTCGCGCTCAACTTGGGTGATATTATTCGTAATAACATTATGTGAGTCAACATTACTTGTGGTAGTATTGACTGTGTTATTACTTACTGAGTGGTTATCAGACATGTTGACACCACCAGAGATGGCGTTGGCATCACCCAGATTTAGACTAAAACCTGCAGGTTGCTGTGGTTTAGTAATCAAGGCTGTTCCATCTAATGGACAAGCCATGAACTCATCAGGCCACTCTTTATTACATTTAGGACATATTTTCATTGTTGACTAATAATTCTATGTTATCTTCTGATAAAATGTTCAAATGGGCAGGATGTCCCTCGTAAGAGCCAAAATATCCTTCATATGTGCCGAGAGTATCCTTGATTTTACAATCACCAATTATGTATTCTTTACCACTTGAGTCCATGACTTTAAAGCATAAAGAATCGCCTTCTATTCCTTTGTTAATGATTTTTACTTTCATTGAAATATATGATTTACCTAGATTCTAATACTTCTATAATATTACCATTTTTATCCGTCTGAACAATATAGAACTCAGGATACATTTGATTCTTTTTTGAATATGTCAAGTTGTACGATTGCTGACCATTATACTCAACGGATTCTATTCGAGTAAGATTATCTTCATCAAGCCCAAGCTTGTCATAAAGCAGAGTGCGAACCTTTTCATCTAACAACTTTAAATTATTATCTACGAGTAATCTTGCTCGATTGAGCACGCCATCAATTCCCTGCTCAAATCTATCAAACTCCGTTTTATAGTTCACATCAGGAAGTTCTTTAGGTTCTACTGAGAATGACTTAAAAGACTCCTTTAATTGACGAGTAACATCCTGAGGGGAAAGGAAAAGTGTCGGACATCCAAATAGATTGAACTGGTTTAGTGTAAGAAACACTAAATCCTTGTTCTCGTATTTAGCACGATAATTCAGGTAATCAATCTTAGCATGCAAAAGAGCATAACCAGCTGGCTCTCCTTGAATAAGATAGCAAGCATAAAGTTTTAACATTGCTTCAGCATATCCCGCTGGCATCAAGAGGTCAACGGCACTAACACTTTCGTTGATATGATCTGTTGCAGAGCCACTTCCTATTACATTGCTGCACATGCTGCAAGTGCATGAGCCTGTAAATAGAAGAACATTACTTTCGTAGAAAGCAGTAAGGAGCATAGAATCTTCGCGGTCATACACTTCATAATCAGATACGGAACCATCATTGTTGTCAAAATAATATTGGCCATATCGAGCACCATAGCATGGGAATGCATTTATTATGGGAACTTGTAATAGTTTCATAAGTTCTGTTGTCATTCCCCAATATGCCGTTCTGTTCTCAGCACCAAGATAACCAGACATGCTCTTGTTAGGTGAACCATGCAAGTTTATAAAGAGCATATCTGTTTTTTCAAGATATTGTTTGTATTGCTCTACATTTTCATTGCTGAGATATTCTTCACCCAGCACATCTAATGTGGGACAAAGAAACATATTGTCCTTTGTGAGTATACCATCATTCTCTAATTGTTGTTGTGGCAACTTAGCCATAACATCAGCGGATGTCCAAGTCCAGTCATTTCTATCCGTTTTCCCTGAATTAGAGGTCATCATGGCATAGGTAAACGGGATTCCGTATTCTAATGAATCAAGTGCACGTTGGAAATATGCGCCCAGATCTTGCTCAATTGTAGAATCAAGAGTTCCTTTACCAACATAATCAAGTGGAAGACGTGCGACATTGAAAATGGCATCTTTTATTGATACCCTCTTCCATGCGTAATCTATAGGGAAACAATATAGCAAATCGGAGTCTTCAATGGTTTTAATATCATGTCCGATAGAAGCATAAAAGTCAGGCATCGGAATGACATCACTACCTCCAATTATAAATAGAGGTGTGTTTGCAGATTTTTCCATGCCAACTCCATCTGCATAGTCTGAAAGTAATTGGGCATAATCTATCCACGACGCATCTTGCTCTAATGCTCCATCCATGTCCTTTGCTCCCAAGTCGATTAGTTCCCATTGAAAGCCTTGAATGTCAAAAGACTTAGCTGCAAACTCTTGAATTAAACCGAGTACATCTTGGGACGTGGTATTCTTGTATTTGTTGGCAATTAGGCGGGTATTAGTCAAGATGATACCATCAGCTACTTTGTTTGAAGAACGGTGCGGAGAAAACTCATCGTGATTAACTAGGACTCCTATTGATGCTTTTTCTTCTGTAGGGCTTATTGGTGTTTGTTTCTGACCACGGGCACGCAAAAGATACTCGTCAAGTTTGCTGGTAGGACGAGAATTATCAACATCAGAACGAATTCCATGTTGTAAATGTAGCCAGCCTGTTTGACACTGGCTACATTTACTACCACCCATGTTATAACCATTGCCAGGCCCAGAATGACTGCCAAAGCAATTCATACAGATACGATATCCACATGTATCACAGACATACCAGGTCCAATCCTCGACGTATTGATGCCCACATTTCTGGCATGGAATAAACATTGACATAATTATCTCTTTTTATGAACCACCATATTTTTTCTCCAAGAATGGAAGGAGTTCGTCAACTTCTGCAACTGTTAGTGACTCTCCGTTAACTTCCAATTCTGTTTCTGGATCAATAGTGCCATTAAGTATAAGGTTTCCTATTTCCTTTAAAGTGTAATCTGCCCCAAAGTCTGGTAAATAGTAAGGAGCTTTTTCTTTGGATTCTTTTTCCACCTTCCCCGTTTTTGCAGCTGCTTTTATTTCTTCTTGGGTTATCTTGGTGGTGTAGTTAAGCGCCTTGTCCTGAGCAGTATCTGTACGCTTTTGCTCATGTTCCATTTGCTTGTGATACTCATCCTTCATAGCTTCTGTTTGAGCAAGACGTGCTCCTGCAACATTCTGAAGTGCATCAAGACTTGCTTGCTGCTGGGCTGCTTGACCTGCTGCCATGTTAGTTGCCATAGTTGCATTGGTCTGCATAGCTCCTTGCATCATTTCCATCATCTGCTTCATCATTGCAGCTTGCTGAGCCTGATTAGAAGAACTGCTTTCTGCTTGCATCTGAAGCATACGCTCATACATCTCGCGTTCTTTTTCAGTACCTTTACCTGCAGCTAAGGATTCTGCAAATGCCTTTTGAGCTGCAGCGTCCATGCCAGATATACCAGTAGCCATCAGTTGTTCTGCAGTCATATTTTGCTGAGCTGCAATACGAGCCATCTCCTCTTGGTGCTTTTTCTCAGCCATTTCTTGCTCATGCTGTTGCATTGATTGCATATTTTGACGAGCAATCTCTGCTTTTTGGCGTAAGATATCCATCTCGATCTGGCTTCGCTCCTTCTCTATACCAAGACCATCTTTTGCCGCTCTATGTGTACGTTCATATTCTGCATCCTTCTGACGCTGTTCGAAGTCAAAATCTTTTTCGCGACGAGTGTCTGAAAAATCTGCATCTTTCTCACGACGAACATCTTGGTATTCGTCCTGTCGGCGTGCCGATGCCAAATCATGTTCTTGTTCTGCGTCTTCAAGTTGGAATTGACGAACTTGGTCTTTACGTAGTTCGTCAAACCGAACGTCATTCAACTCTGCTTCTGCAAGAAGTTTACTCTTGTGTAACTGTAAATCAAGTTGAACACGAGACATTTCTGTTCGATTAGCAGCTCTTAACTGGAACTCAGCAGACACTTGGTCTCGATCGAACTTTTTGTCACGAATGCTTGTTTCAAGAGCGTCTAATTCATCTTCACTAATAAGCCGATTGCCTTTAAGTTTCAGAAGTGCAGCAAGTTCTTCATTTTCGGTCTGAGCTTCACGAATGCGTTTCTGGCTTTGAAGAAGTTCAACAAAGGCTTCCATCTCATCCTCATGGATAAGTTGATCATTATTGATCTTATCAAGCTCTTTGCGAAGATCAAGTTCATTCTTTGCTTCTGTGATTCTCTGTTGATTTTCGACTGATTGCAGGCGATTCTTAAATTCATTGGTTCGGCTCAGATAGTCTATTTCCTTATCAGTGCAAAACAGTTTCTCCTCAATAGCGCGAAAACGTTCAAATGCTTCGTTCTGAGTAGTTATATCCAGGACATTACTAATTGCAATGCCGTGAAGCAAATCCTTACTTTGTGCAATCAACTCATAGCTAATGGATGCCATCAACTCCTGAGGAAGCAAATCTCCATCTGCGTTATAATTCTGCATTAAACGCTGGAGAGTTGTTCGCATAAACGTATTGAGGGCAATCCTCAAGTCGTTTACTGAATACGAATTACGATCCATCAGGTAGGTTGTACGGAACTCATGGAAATCATAAATACGAGCTTCCATAGCCACTGCCACATCAACAGTCAACGATTGCGTACGAATTTTAAAAGGAGCAAACTCCATGGTGTTGCTTCCATCTTCAGCGGCTACGGGGCGTATGCCCATGGTGAAATTAACAACACCATCTCGCTTAAGTACTACAGAAACTACAGAAGTTGAAGTGATACGGCGAATATGTTCCCGCATTCGTTCTTTGTCTTTCTTCCGCTCCTCTCGAATCGCGTCATGACTATGATAGAAGAAATGAGCTACGCTTCTGCCGATGCGGCCAAGTTTCTGAACAAGTCCTTCTTTCGCACGGATATCTGCATCTTCTTCAATTTTTTCTTTATGAGCACTATTATGTACTTTTTCTGTTGCAAACGTATAAACGCCACCTTCCATTTCGGCAGCTTGAACGCCATCAATGAACAAGACAGCTGTTACGCCTTCCTGTACGTATACACCGTCCGCATCAGACATCTCAATAAATTCTTGAGCTGGGATGTTACGGGCAATCTGACCGGGAGCAATAGTCCATGAAACATAGTGTTTCTTATGATCCTTACCAACTGACAAAACATTCACATCTGCTTTTCCTTTTGTCGAAACAGATGCTTGAGACGAGGTTGCAGAAGGCGTTGTTGCTTGTGAAGGCTTTTCTTGTTGGTGTGAAGAAGTTGGAATAGCAACGTGCGATGAAGTATTCATAGGATGAGCATCGGCTAATATACTGACATCGTTCCCTTGCTCTCTCCACTTGTTAATCAAACGAGCACTATCATTCGGATTCTTTTTGGCGTATTCTTTAAACTTTTCCGGGTCTTTCATCGCTTTAGGATAAGACCAGAAAATACCCGTAAACAACTTGGTGTCTGGAGTCTGCTGTGGTTCATTACTTTTTGATGTTTCTGCGGTGGAAACATTCAATGGTTGTTTGCACTTCGGACAAACTTTGTACATTGGAAGGATTCTGTCGAATCCGCACTTCGGACATTTCATATTATAATTTAATATTATTTTTGATTAGTAGGTAATAGAAGATCTTGAATATTCATTTCTAAAGCATTGGCAATATCCAACAATGTATCCATACTAGGTTGAATAGTGTTAGTACACCATTTGGACACTGTTGCAGGATTTTTGCCAATTTGTTCTGCCAACCATTTTGAAGTACGTTTTTTCTCTGCCAATACTACTTTTATTCGATTAACTTCTTTCATTCTTAAGTAAATTTAATTGCTTTTTGTGCAAAGATACAACATTTATTTGAATAAACAAAATATTGGGCTGGAAAATAATAAATTTTTATATTTATCTTTAAAACGAGATGTGTTTTAATTAATCACTTTCAAACAAGATCAATAATCACGTAAACATTACTATGCAAATCTGTTTTGGGATTTGTCATTTCACTTGCTTATCGAATATACTTATCGAATATAGTTGTATAAGCGTAGTCGGGTATATCTCCATTTGCCAAACAGCTTTTTTCATTGTTCAGGTTCCATAACTCAGTAGCATATTGGTAATTGTTTTCGAAACGAGGACTTCTGCATGGTTCTGCCATAAAACATGCCAACTGCTGTAGCTCCGTATCAGATAAAACCTTACAGTCCTTATGAGAATGGAGACAATAATGGTTCGACTTTAACAGAATCGGGGTGTCAGTCTCTGTATAAATGTTCCTTATATGGAAATGGGGAACTTGGCATTCGTCATCAGTCCTGATATATGCTTCATACATCCTTCCCTTACCGAAAAATCCAATGCGAGCAATATTACAGCGTTCCTGTTGTGGCACATTTGCCATAGCTTGTTCTTGCGACATATTATTCCCTTATTCTTTTTTACTGAAATATTTCGTAATCAAATTGAAGTTGATGTCCTCTTCGTCAGGGAACGTCAGTTTTACCTTCTCATGATGGTAACAACTGATTTTGAAAAACAAGTCGTTGATATGCTTTTTCAACGGTGTCAGCCGACGTTGGTATGATACGTTGTCTATGCGTCCCCGCTTCAAACTTGCCTTCAGGTCTTTCTTCTCTGCTTTCAGTGCGTCAATCTCCTTGGTGACTTGGGCCTCGAAGGCCTCGCAGTCGGCATACACTTGGCGCATTTCCTCCGCGTTGTACCTTGTCAGTGCGTCTTCGTACTTGTCGTGCCACCTGTTGCATTCTTCTTTTATCGCCTCTATACGTTTGTTGAGGCGTTCAATCTCGCGTTTCATGAACTGCACGTCAATCATGACCGAAAAGTCAGCCTTGCTGTTGTCGTCTTCTTGATGCAAGATGTCGAGCACATTCTGAAGTGTGTAGGCTTGATAGAGTTGTTTGGCCTCGGTATAACGTTGGTTGAGTTGCATAAACGGGCCCCAATGGCGGCCGAACGACGACAGACTTACGGTTTCAGTCTTTCCGTCCTCACGCACGGCACTGCAACAGTTGCGCCCGCTCAGCGGACTGCCTGCCAATTGATAGACAAGGCTTCGACAACCTTTCTTGTCTGTGCGCATGGCTTCTTTTACCAGTCCCCACCATTCAAGATATACGCCTAAAGTGGGTTTGCGGAATCCCGATGTGCCCGTATAGGCAATGCCGTTCTGAATGGCCACGGGACAAAGGAACATGCGGCTGTCGCTCAGGATGCGCTCTTTGTGTGCCAACAGATAGAAGGCATTGCTAATGAAGAGTTGCCTTTGCTCCACGACAGTCGCCGACGGGTTAGGCACAGGGGTAGGCTTATGTCTGCCAATGATGAGATACTGCCCTGTTCGGTCCAACTCAAGAGAGTCGGATTCTATCTTCTCAGGTTTCTGTTCCGCAAGCGGATAACAGTCGAGCACGCGACCGTCGGTAAGGATGATTTTGCCCTCAGGGAATAGTCCCTTAACTTCTTTGAAAGGTTCTGCTACTATACTCATAACTATTATATATTTCTCTGCTTCAACAGCAGACTTAAAAGTTTCTCCATCAGTTCATTCACACTCCTTTTATGTCTTTTGTCACGACTCAGCTGTAGGGTGCCTGCTTTCATATAAGCCTTCTTGTTGACCTCCAGCATCATCGACTGATACAGGAACGGGCTCACTGGCGTCTCAGAGTTGCTATACGGCTCATTGATGCCTACTCGATAGCCACTGTCCTCGAATAGGTTGACAGCCAATTCTATCGTAGTCTTGTCGGCCTTAGACCAGTCTTCGTTAAAACCGATGCATATATCCACATCGCTCATTTCGTGGGGAAATGAATGGCAATCCAATAATAAGGCTCCCTCGCAGAGATGCCCACTTAGGCGTTGCTGGTGCCAATGCCATAAGTCAAGAAGCTGGGCTTCGGCTTCTTCGGGAACAAGGCGGGTGTAACCGCCAAAACATTTATATACGAAGCCTTGACCACTCTGCTCCAATGGGTCATTCCATAGTCGCTCGGCATCCACGATGAACCTGGAATACGGAAACCTGACGGTTCTGACATTCTCGTCCCTAAAACCATGAAAGAGATAATCGGTGTGCCAGTCAGTCCACTTCAGCACAATGTCATTGATAAAACGGTCGTCAATATTCCAGAAACTCAGTCGTTCGTCGTAAAGCCCCTCGACAGAGGCGTGGGGCTCGTTAAGTACAATTCGTTCGTATTGCATGTCGTTTGCGTTTTTATTGTTTGAATCCTTTTTTATGCTGATGGCTGTGCTATCATTGCAAGAGCGTCAGCCTGTTCCCCCTTTGCTGTAAGGGGAGGACTCTTATTGTTATTCTTCGACTAATTTCAGATTGTCAAACCTGTTGTTTTGCTTGTCGCCGTCGATATGGCACACTCGGTGGCCCTGTGGGATTTCGCCCTGAAAAGCTTCCCACACCAATTCGCATACTCGACGCTCGGTGTCGTAGACAATGGTGTACACCTCACCGTCAGCCTTTACATAGAGCTCTCCTTCCTCGTGCCCGTTCTGTTGATTGTTACGTTTCTTGGGACTAATTACTTTGTAGTGAGGTATATGACTGTTGTCAAGTGTCTCGTCTAACGCCAAAATGCCGTTATCAAATACGGGGTTCTTCTCGTGCCAAGGAGTCAACCACACATAGGTCTTTTCTATCAAATGATGAATTTGCACAATGCGTTCTATGCCGCATAATGATTTCTTTATCTCAAGATAGGTTCCATTGTCGTCTCCTTGAATATGAACTCGCCTGATGTCCATGATGTCGTTTTTCAAGAGGCACTTTAACTCGCTGAATCGCTCTTCGCGTGGACGTTCCATATAGTCGCAGTCATAGATGTCAATGACTAAATCATAGCAATTCTTCCTTTTGTAGAAAATCCAATAATCGTTTGTCATATTTGCTGTTTGAATATATTTAAAAAGTTAATCGTTCACCAAGCAGGTAGATATTCGACCGATTCAGCAGGTCGTAGTCGATAGGAGGTTTGTTACCCCCTATAAGGCAATCACGGCAAATCATAAGAATCTTACCCATATTGTTCTGCCCCCTCCACTCGCCGACATTTTTCAGCAGCTCACGTTCACGCTTCAGTTTTTGCCTCCATTCTTTCGGGTCTTGCCCTTCACGACGGCGGATAAAGTCTTCCCGAAGTTTCTTTTCTCGGTTACATCGCTCTACATTTAGACACCCCCAAAAAGTGGCATTTTGGTAATCGTCTCCTGTCTTGTCCCGGACCAGTGTAACACATTGTGGAACGCTGCACAGCATACGGCGGAAGTCGGCGTTACACATGCATTTCTGCCACGTCACAAACAACATCCACTGAAGCTGGAAAGCTGGGAAGTCGTTCCGTATTTTTCTGCAATTCAATGCGGTGACGAACCTATAACAAGCCCAACTGCTTCGCTCTTGCAGAATGGAGTTTTGAATGCGAAGGTGATCTTCAGTGTTGTTTGACCATTCGCCACACATAAAAAGACGTATGCTTTCGATAAAGGTATGCCCGTTGAAGTCGAAAGGGAATCCCTCTGCAGTGTTGCAGAAATTAAGATGAATGCCATTTACAATGGTTCGCAGGATATCATACGTCCAAATTTGTGGAGAGATTCCGTACTTCTCCTCACGACCTAATACAATATTATTCATGCTGCTATAATGTATTGGTTAAAAGAAAGTTCCTTACCTAAGACGTTGATGTGCTTACTGTTCAGCAAGGCATAGTCGATGCTTGGTTCACGGCCATATTCAAAAGCCTCCTTGCAAGCCATGAGTTTTTTCCACATGAAATCCAGCATAGAAACATTGTAAGTCTCTACGCCACTAAAAGCCGAAATGTAATTTTGAATGTTCATATTCTATTTTAATTAACTATAAATAACCATGTTAATTCACATCATTTTCCCACCGTGGCGAATATGTTGCTCGGTTGGGGCAGCTCAAAGGCTGTCTCTTGATGCTGTCAAATTCTCAAAGAACTAATGCTAATCTCCCGAAAAGCGTTGCAAATGTATATAAAATATTTGAGATATCAAAATAATCGGCGTTAACAATTGTTTATTCGGCAAAAGTTTTTAGATACAGCCCTATATCTCAAATTGGTTATTTATGAACATAATGGCTACATCATATAGTATAATTTGAAGAACTTATCTAAGTGTCCATGTTGGTAAACATCTATCCGTATAATATTCCCTTTGTTTTCGTCTTTATCTGAGTTACCACGTTTGTTGTCATAAATATAACTAAATGTATAATATCTCTTTTCTACTAAATGTTTTGAGTGACAACTGACCCATTCCGTCAACAATACGAAGTCATTGATGTCTCTTAAACTTTCATCAATAAGGGCCAAATTAAGGTTTGTGTCGTTCAAAAGTTCATCGTAATACTTAAACGCATTCCATTCTATCGGCAAATTGCTTTCTTTTTGACCTCTTTTCCATTGGTATGAATCTAAATCTGATTTGAACATATTATCATTGGAGTCCCAACCATAATAAGTCTTATCACGGTCGGATAACTCTACAAATTTTCCATTCCGCTCCTTGAAAAAAGTTCGTTCATAAATCATGGACAACTTAGTGCCTTTTGCATCATAGTGGTATTCATATAAGTGTCTTAGAACACTTCCATCTATGCCTAAATCATCTATGGTTTTGGTATGGATATATCCATCAGGAGTGAGGGCGTAGGTGTACTTGGAGGGCTTGTATATAGTTTGATAGTCCCATACTACCTTTTGTGTTAAGGCATTCCCTTGTTTCTTCCAATATAAAGTCTGTTTGCTTGCAGGTGCTTGTTGAACGACTTCTTGTAACTCAAGGTTTGAATTATATTTAAAGTCAATGATAATATAAGGTTTGTCTCCCCTTTGTGAATATGCTTCAATCTTGCTTATTATCTTTTGGCCCTTACTATTTCTTTGCTGACCAATTGCAGGAAAAGTTAAAAGGGAAAAGAAAAATATGCAACAGATTTTTTTCATGTATTTATTTTTTCTCATTATAGTCAATAATAATATGTAAAAATTGTTTTATTTATTGTAAGAGAGCATAATTATGTCGTTTTATATCTCAAATTGCCTTATCCAATTTTTGGCGTAAATATGTTTGTTCGCTTTGCTTGGAAAGCAATACCTATCATCTTTCCACAGTAGTATATTCTATCTTTGCGTCCTCATCCGTTGCCTCCAACTTCATAATAACTGGTCGGAGACCATCATTGCAACTGACGATGGTCACCCCAGGTTCCTTGATCCAGTCACCATAATAGAAAAGTCCTTTGTCTGCACCGTGTGCCAGGGCAAACACATACTGGTAGAGGGCTTTCCACGCCTCGTCACAAAAGCCTTTCGGCTTAGCGTAGTCAGCGTAAAATACATCGCTTACTTTCATCATGGAACAGGCTTTTAGCCCACAGATACCATATTCTTTAGCCAAGCCCTCATACAGCATCGTTTTGAGGATGGTAATCTTTACTTTCTTCATAGATATATGTTTCTTTTTATTTTTCTTTAGTGAATTTGTAAACAGCCCATGTAGGCAGAATGACCAATAACAGCAGTGACACCTCCACCAATGCGTAGGAGCCGAAATAGTCAACCAATGTATGGAATTTCAAAACTCCATCTACGAGGAATACCAGGAGGGCCAACCAGCAGAGAAAGAAGATGGTTGCGTACTTGATTTTACGTTTCTTAATTTTCATTTTCCACATCTAAATCAATCACATTCAGACAAATACTTTAAGCGAATTGCCTTTGGAAGTTTCGATGCAATGAGTTGGTGTGACTCTTTAATCACCCCCCTTACTATTGCTTCGTCCATTTCTTCGTAATATACATCGCTCCAGTGCGTCTTGTTCCAATGATAGGCTGGTGTCACGGCTGAGAATCGTTCTCTAAGCTCGATATTCCTGTCTGGTGACAGTTTCAAAGCAATTCTTGAAACTCCGTCCTTCATATCATATCTGCCACCGCCTAACCAAAGGCAGACGAATATCTTTCCTTCCAAGCGGAAGTTAAGGATGTCTTCACCAAACGCCTGGTCTTCGGTCACTCCTGGAAGTGATAACGTGTACTCTCTGACCTGCTCAATGTTCATACCCAATCAAAATTATCCTTTCCGGCACCTAACTCAAAGTGGTACTTCGCAATGCCCAAGTCCATCTGTGTATAGCCAATCATGGAGATGCCCTTCTTGGCTCTTACCTGATGGCGGTTGTTGTTCATGCCGACATACTCAAATGAGAATTTCTGCTGGTTCACAGCAGTTGGTGCAAGCAAGGCAGCTTCGACACCCTTCCTGAACCATGATGGAGTGATGTCACTGGCATTGCTGACTTGCTCGACGGTTTTGATTTTGTGAGGGACACCCTGTGTCTCTCCATAGCCAAGGGCAATCATGCAGACGAGCTTTTCGTCTTTGCCGACATTGTAAGCCTCTGGAACCTTGCGGTACGAGAGTCCTACCCAGCAGGTGTTGAGTCCCAATGTCTGGGCAAGAAGGACGATTTGCTCTCCATAGTAGCCCACTCGCTCATCAAGGTCTTCGGCTTTCTTTCCTGCCATGACCAGATAGTTGTTGACATTACGGAACTTTCCGTATTTGGCCATAGTCCCTTGGAATGCCTTCGGCTCATTGCATATCAACTGAATATGGAGTTGACCCTCATTGTTCAACTTCACAAGTTCATCTTCAAGCAACTTGACGATTTCCTCGCTCAATGGCAGGTCTTTGTAAGCCCTTACACTATGTCGGGCTTCTATAGCTTCCTGCATTGTCATATTTTTGATGATATATTACTATTCATTATTATATGTCTTTTTGCTACATTAAGATACATACCGCTACATTTTCGCTACATTGATTTATTGTCGTTATAGAATGTAAGTCGTTGTGTATCAGTCTCGCTACATCATGCTACGTATTTTTTTCATTTAAGTGAGCGTTGGAATACCTGTTCAAACACATCCATTTCTCGCTTGGCTATACCCAGGCGAGTGGCTATGGACTTCCAATGCTTCACACCAGCCTTCACTTCTTCGATGATATACACGGCTTCGTCTTTGCCTATCATATACTCCTCCGAGGAATCAAGCAACACCTGAAGGTCTGCATAATTCGTTGTGGAGTTGATAAGCAAAGTCTGGTATTCATTCAGAGTCGGATTCATATCATATGCCGGTGATAGCGTCCAGCCACGTGGAGTCAGCAGGAATCCGTGGTTGCGGAAATGGTCATCGCTATTGCCGATGGCTATATTGAATGCCACTCGACGATAGAGTTGACGAAGGTTCTGCTCTACGTCACAGCAGTTCTGGAGGATGAAGTCCACGATGTCCAGATAGCCGTTGCCCGACTTGGCATCACAGCCATCAGTCAAGCCCAACAAGGTCATGGCTGATGCGAAATGCTTTCTTCGTCCTTCAACTGTCCTATCGAAACGCTTGGAGAGCAAGGCATGATATTTCTTGCCTGTCTCAATGACGCTAGTCTCTGCTGCTTCGACTCCAGCCTCTTTTGCCAACAGATGACTGAGGTGTTCCCAAAGGCCTACATCATAGTCATCGTTCCTTGACGGGAACTTGGCTACGCAAATCCGGCCTTCATCATTCATCACTCCAGCCTTGGGGCGGGCACCGCCAAGCGAAGTGCCAGGATGGACTAATTGCAAGAGCCATTTCTTCTCTGGCAACTGATTCAGTTCCTCGCTCTTCTCAATTTCCATGCTGGCTGCCACCAAAGCCCTAATGTCGGTCAAAGGGGGAATACGAAGCGATTTCTCACAATTGATGTACTCTCCATCTTGTTTTTCCTTAAAGCGGAAACCACCCATACGAGAATAGTCATCGATACCAATGAGGTAATCAAATGACGAAAGCTTACGTACGGGGCGTTTCTCTTCCGTGGCAAGGATTTGTTCGCGACGGTTAAGCAGCAATCTTCCCCAACGGTCAGGCAAGGCATCGTTGAAGCAGCCGAAGATGTCCCTGTCCGGCTGGGAGTATTGCTGACCTGGATAGTTGTTGATGTCGGCACTCAGATAGAGGCTGCCATACTGACGGAGCCAGTCGTTATCATACTTGAACGAATAGGAGTCTGAGCCACGAAGGGATTCATAGCCAAGTTCACCAACCAGCATTGGTTCGTCAAGCCAGTCGAAGTCCGCATATACATAGAGTGTCTTCATACCTTATTGTTTCTTAGAGGCACGTTCACGATGTTTCAGCGCAAGATCCTGTAAGGCCCGCCCCATCTCATCCTTCTGTGCCAACAACAGGATGTCATCATCCAGCTGTAGGGCATAGAGCACACGTAGATAGATGCCTATCGCTACTGTCGGAGTTCCTTTTTCTATCCTCGAAACGGTCAGAGGAGAACAGGTAGCCCGTTCTGCAACCTGTACTACACTAAGATTACGACGCAAACGAGCCAGTTTGATTTGCTCACCTACGGTCTGCATCTTCTGTTCCAGTTTTCGGGGCAACTTATTGCCCATTGTTGTCTTGCTCATATTGATACTCAACTTATATTTACGAGCGCAAAGATACAACAATTTCTTTATTTTATGATATGTTATGATATAAAAAAATAATTACAATAGGGCTTTTTTAACAATTTGGGGTCGTCTTTTGGAACAAAAAGTATACTCCCGAGACAGAACATCGCATCACATCCCTAGAAATCCACGGCAATATCTTTTCGCATTACTGCACAAGAAAGTGGTATAGACTACCAGCAATCTTACTTCGCTGTTACAGCGTCCCACGGTATTCTTGCTGCCGACATGTCCAGCCTATGAACGGCAAAGGCTCATCGACAAGGATGTTTATTTCATCGCATCTGACAAATACGTTCACCTGCCGATGCTTCTGGCTAATGAGCGTATTCGCAAGACCAAACAGGCAAAGGCTCTGACACCAGTAGCCCAATACCTGCTGCTCTACCATTTGCAGATAGAAAGTATCGAAGGGCTGGCAGCACGAGACTTAGAAGACAAGTTGCCTTATTCATATGCAAGCATTACGCTTGGCATTACTTGCCTTGAAGACCTGGGGCTGTGCCAGAAGGTGGACGATGGCTCCAAGCGGAAAGTCATCCGCTTCGATAAGACGGGGAAGGATCTTTGGGAACAGGCTCAATCCGTCCTCATCAATCCTGTTGAAGAACGCATTTTCTGTGATGACCTGCTTTCAGATGGACACTACCCCGCATGTGGCATCAATGCCCTGGCACATTATACATGGCTCAACCCTGACCCGGAAAGGATTATTATGATGACCGTCAAACAGCTCCGTGACTTTAGGAGTTCTGGAACCTTGGTACGTCCTAATGAGTTCGACGGCAACATCATCATTGAGGCATGGAAATACCCGCCTGTCACCAAGATTGGTGCTGAAGCCGAATGGGTGGACAGGCTATCATTGGCCGTTTCACTCCGTGACAACTATGATGCAAGGGTACAAGGTGAGCTCACACGCTTAATTGAACAATCTCTATAGAATTATAACATTTCGGTATTTTCGGAGGTTTTTGGCAAAAACATTTGGGTGTTTTCGGAGATTATGCTTCAAACCATTATACATAATTTAGAATAAGAACAGCCTTCTTGAATTTTGAATTACGTTAAAAACACTCTATTTTCAGCGGAAATACAAAGAAAAATACACTTTTCCGCTGGTTATAGCAACTTTTTTGCTTTATTTGTAGCGGAAATACTAAAATCATGTATCACTATGATTATCGGACGTGAAAATGAAAAACGTGAACTATGCAAGTTACAGGGTTCATCTATGCGGGTAAGACTAAGGGTGTAAAACGCCTACTTTTTCACCACAATATTTTGAGCATAAAATATCAACATTTAACGAAATATTCAACCGAATGAAAGAACAAAAGAACTTATCCTATAGTTTAAGAAAGGTGGCACATCCCTTCAAAAGCAGCTTAAACTCTATATTTTTGCCGATTTTGAGCCTACCTGGGGCTTTTGTCACCTTAACAAATATTAATTCCGTTAAAAATGCGATTTTTGAAAATTATTTTGAGCAGTTTTCGCACTTTTCTATCGTTTAACACCTAACTATCTGATAATCAACGATGTTTATTTCCTGCATCGGAAAGTAGGACGTGAAAACAAGAGAAAACAAATAGGAATACTACGGCATATTGTATTGATAATCAGCGATTTGCAGAAGCAAGACCTCCGTTTCCAACAACGGCTCAAACTCTGTTCCTGCATTGTGTTCATATCTGATTATCAGCGTGTTAGATGCTCTGCGTCGGCAAGTGAATGGTATAAAAAAGCTTGGATGTCAATTAAATGTCACATAAATATTATAATTTGGGAGCCTCTATTTTTCCTTACTGACATGCAAGAATAGTTATAACTTGTTGGCGGAATTAAGTTATGTTGATAGATATAAGTAAAAGTTGCCAATATCGATGATTCTCAGTAAAAACAAGAATTTCCGAAAAAACTGTCAGACCATCTGGTTTTTGGTTGTAACATTCTGACAGACAGACAGTTGACCACCTGGCGATTGTCAGCCAATTGTCTGGATGGTTTGCTGATGGAAGGGGCGATATTTTTTGAGACTCTATACAATAGCATCGCGGATACGTTTACGGACCGTATATACTGGCATCGCGGATACGCTTACAATTGTCAGATGTAAGGAATTGTATGCGTTGGCAGAATTCCGGGAACAGGAATATGGGTATTACGACATTAACTTATTGGGCATCTGCCTGACTACAATTATGCCCATCCGGGGTAAGCAGCGTGCCCATGATGGGCAAGCACCTTGCCCCAGTTGGGCAAGCAGCGTGCCCCAGTTGGGCAGAATTGATGTCAGACAGATGCCCCAAAACTTCATTTCCTCTCATCAGCAAACCATCCAGACAATTCAAAACAACCATCTGGTCGCGAACAGTCTGTACGTCAATGCGTTACGGCGAAAACCTGATAATCTGACAGTTTTGACTGTTTTTTGGGAAATATCACATTTATGGCGAATTGGGGGTAAATTCACATCCTCCAAATCAGCCGCACCCTTGAACATAGGAGCAACCCCTTCCGGAATATGATGCAATCTATCTGCACTGCCAGAAAAAAAAGGGTCGTATCAAACTCTGTATTGAGTAATGATACGACCCTTTCTTTAGTCTTTTAGGATGCTCAAATTTCAAATTATAAGTTCATATTTTCAAAAAATGAGTTTTGACACAGCCTCTTTGCGTATTTAGGGTCTTTGTGGGGCGGCTGGTCGTGGTTGCAAGTTAGAAATTGTTGGCTTGCAACTCGAAGTAGCTCTGGGGATGAGCGCACACGGGGCATACCTTAGGTGCCTGTTTGCCTACCACCACATGACCGCAGTTGCGGCACACCCAGATAGCGTCTCCCTCACGACTGAAGACAAGGGCGTCCTCGATGTTCTGCAGCAACTTGCGGTAGCGCTCCTCGTGGTGCTTCTCGATGGCGCATACGCCACGGAACTTCTCGGCGATCTCGTGGAATCCCTCTTCCTCGGCTTCCCGGGCCATGCGGTCGTACATGTCGGTCCACTCGTAGTTCTCGCCTTCTGCGGCAGCCTTCAGGTTCTCTCGTGTTGAGCGAACAGCGCCACCTTCAAGTAGCTTAAACCACATCTTGGCGTGCTCCTTCTCGTTGTTGGCCGTCTCCTCGAAGATGGCCGCAATCTGCTCGTAGCCATCCTTGCGAGCCTTGGAGGCGAAATAGGTGTACTTGTTGCGTGCCTGGCTCTCACCTGCGAAAGCCTCTTGCAAGTTCTTCTCAGTCTTGGTTCCTTTTAAGTCCTTCATAATGTTTTGTATTTTATTTGTAATTATTCCAAAAATATTTCTGATACAAAAATAATGCGTTTTGCTCTTTCTTGCAAGTGATTTTAGACTTTTTAATAAAATAATTTTTGCCAGTAACTATTCAGCGAAAGGGCATGGCGGGGTATCAAGCCTCAAATAAGGCTTGAATTGCATTGAACGGAGTCTTGTTGCGTTTCTTAGCTGTTTCAACGATTGAATGTAATTCAAGAAATGCATCTGCCCCAAAATCAGAACGGAATGTACAGGAGTTCTTCAACTTGATTTTCAACTTGCGTATTCCACGCTCACTTCCATTATTGTCAGATGGTATCATTGGGTCTTCAAGGAAATTGAATATGTAGTCACGACATTTTATCAATCCTTTCTTGAGTGTTTCAAACTTCTTGCCAAAATTGCAGATATTCAGTTTGAGAAGGTTGTCTAAGCTTGGCGGAGTGCTGCTGTTGCCGGAATTCTTCTTGGGCTTCTCGTATTTGGACAGACGCTCTTTAAGTCTTGCATTTTCTTCGTCCTTCTTGCGTATTTGACGATTCAGAGCTTCTATGTTACGGTTCAGTTTGGCAATCTCAGCATATTGCTGATCGATGGCTTCACGCATCAACCGCATCTCTGCCGTCATGTCTTGCAGCACTTTTGATATGTCCGTAACTTGCTCTTTCATAGGTGTAAAGATACGAAAAATATCCCACATACGCAAGAAATAGAGACACTTTGTTTTGCCTTTTTATAGGTCTTCTTGCAGTATATTTCAATCGTGGATTAAGGGTGCAGCCCTACCGCTGAATAGTTACTGGCTGGCATAATCCAAGGAAATTACTAGTTATTGACTATTAACGCCAAAAAGATACACAGATAATCTGTATTCCGTCTTTCCCAACTGCGGCGGTATAGTCTCTCTATTGCCTTGCGAGGCTCAAGAGTCACTTACTCCTTTAATGGTAAATGCAGGTTCGAATCCTGTCCGCCGCTCAATGAGAGGTCTAAGAGATACTTACTCCTTTATGTATATTTCCTGCTTCGGCAGGCTTAACTTTCCAACCAGCATCTCAATTACCTCTATTTTATAAACAAGGTCAAGGTAAACATACTTCTCGCTTCTAAAGCAACTGATTTGTAATCCGTCCATGTTTGCCGATTACCTTTTAACCTCAATCGCCATTAGGTCTCTGACAGTATGATGACCGTTTGTGGGTTTTAAAGCTTGCCTGAATTTTGATTGTTAGATGGATTTTATCAGACCGATTAATGTAGTATTTTATACGTGGAAGAATATCTGAAATCACTTTCCATATTGAATATATATCGGTAAGTCGTGGAAATCATCTGTTTTTGAGACATTTCCACGACTTACCGATATATTTTTATATCTTTGCAGATATATTACACAAATATTGTGTGGGTGAGCATATCTTATCCTAAACAGTATTGACGCATAATAATCCAATGATTATAGCATGAAGAAGATACTTTTCCTACACGGTTTTTTCGCCACAGGCAGTTGTCCGATGGCGAGAGCCTTGAAAGAGGCGTTTGAGGGGACGGCGGTGGTGCTGACTCCCGACCTCCCGTTGCATCCAAAGGAGGCATTGAGGGAGATTCGCTCCATCATCGACCGCGAACAGCCAGACCTGCTTCTGGGCAACAGCTGCGGCTCTTTCCTAGCCCAGATGCTGGCTCCCGTGGTGGGCATTCCTGCTTTGCTCGGCAATCCGTATTTCATGATGACGGAGTTTCTGAAGGAGCGAATCGGCGAGCATGAATACAAGGCTTCGAGAAAGGACGGCAACCAGCGGCTGGTGATTGACGAGGCGCTGATCGGGGAGTTTGCAGAACTGGAAGCCGTGCAGTTTGACCATTGCGACCCATATTATAAGGATCGTGTGTGGGGACTTTTTGGTGATAATGACGCCATCGCCCACTTCTGTCCGCTCTTTCTGGAGCACTACAATCAAGCCTTCCATTTCCCTGGCGGGCATACGCCTACTGAGCAGGAGGTAAAGACATGGTACGCTCCCCTTGCCCAGAAAATGATGATGGAATTTTCGACAAAGGAAGAAAGATTTATCAAAACAATATAAAAGAATAAACTTATGCGCATAATAGGAAACTTACTTTGGTGGCTCTTCGGAGGTCTCGAAGCTGCCATCGGTTATTTCACAGGCAGTCTGGCTCTTGCATGTACCATCATCGGCATCCCCTTTGCTATACAGACATTCAAGATTGGTCTGCTCTGCCTATGGCCTTTTGGCTCTACGGTAAAGAAAACGGATAGTCCAACAGGTTGCATTCGCATTCCGCTGAATTTATTCTGGCTGATTTTCGGAGGTTTGTGGGCTTGCCTCGTGCATCTGTTCTTCGGCTTTATCTTATGTATCACCATCATCGGCATTCCATGGGGAAAACAACATTTCAAGATGGCAGGGCTTTCGCTCGCACCATTCGGCAAGGATGTGGAGTTGGGATTTTAAAGTGGTAAGAAAAGAAGTTTAAAGAAATATGGCTATGACTATTGATACAACAAACCTCTGCTCGCATCTTCAAAAAAAGTTGTTTGAACCTGAGGGAATATATTATCCTATCTGGCAAGCCATGCAGAATGATGAGGAGTTGACAGCCGTAGTTCGCTCACGACAGCTTCATATTTATCGTAATGGCAAGAAGATTCTCATTCTCGCAGGCAAGGCTCAGCCGAAGATTATCAGAGAGGACAAACTGAATGAATTGATAATAAAATAAAGAACGAAGTATATGAGCATTAAACCCAAATCGGTTATTAGGGCTTGCTTGGATTTTGTTATTTTAGAAGAGTGGATTTTGTTTGGCTTTTAATGAGTAATAGCGAGCTATTGCGAATTAAAAACAAGCAAAAGACACCTTATAAAAAACAAAAGACTGCAAGCAGTTATTAAAATTACACTTTAAACGTCCTAATGACCGATTTGGGTTAAAAAGAATGGGATTTATTGGAAGGGCATCAAGCGCCGGATAGGGAGATTCTTTGAGAAGGTGCACGAATGTATACTTATCTTTACCGACTGGCTGGGGTAAGCGCACATGGTAGATAGACTGCGTAAATAGACTGCAAAACATTGAAATAATCGGATGGAAACAGAAAGAATTTTACTTCGCCATTGGCAGGAATCGGATGCAGAGGCGCTCTTCAAGTACGCCTCCGACCCTGACGTAGGACCACATGCAGGATGGCCGGCGCATCAGTCTGAAGAGGAAAGTCTGGAGATAATCCGGACTTATTTCAATAATGACACGACATGGGCGATTGTGTTGAAAGAGACTGGCGAGGCTATAGGCTGCATCGGCTACTACACCCACACCACCAGCAACATCCCTATCGGCAAGAACGACTGCGAGGTGGGCTACTGGATAGGAAAGCCTTATTGGAACAGAGGAATCTGCACCGAAGCCTTGAAACTGATGCTCGACTTCTGCATCCACGAGAAGCATTTCGAAAACATCTGGGCAGACCACTTCACAGGCAATCCTGCATCAGGAAAGGTCATGGAGAAATGCGGTTTCTCAGACACCGGAATGCTGAACAGATGCAGCCAGCTCGTGGGTGGCGACAAGGATATGGTCAAGGTGTTTAAGTACAAAGGATAATAAACTGCAATAAAGGTAATATCTTCCGAAAGCCAGGTATACACTCTTTTGGAGAATGTACGTATCTTTGCACCCAAGAAATTTAGCCTTTTAAAAGGCTTAGGATTATGAAGGAAATATTCTTTAATACAATACAGGAGTTCAACGACTTCATTGGGGTGAAAACACTTCATCCCTTAGTAAGCATTGCACGTGTAGAGAACACCGCTCCGATACAGGAGGCTGTGCATCACTACGGACTTTATGCCCTCTTTCTGAAGGAAAACAAGGGCTGCAAATTGTCATACGGCAGAACAGAATATGACTTTGACGAAATGACCGTCACTTCGTTTGCTCCAGGACAGTCGGTTAAAGTGAAACCTAATCCAGAAGTACCGTTTGCCAAATATACGGTATTGGCATTCCATCCCGAGTTGCTCAACCGCACTCAGCTTGGCAAGAAAATCTCCCGATACGAGTTTTTCGACTATACAAGCAACGAAGCCCTACACCTATCCGCTACCGAGGTAAACATCTTCCGTGATGTACTCTCAATGATCAAGCAGGAACTTCAGCATCCTATAGATAGACATTCGCGTGAACTCATCGTTTCAAACATCGAGTTGCTGCTGAACTACTGCCTGCGCTTCTACGACCGGCAGTTTATCACACGCGAGGAGATAAATCATTCGGTAGTAAAGAAGTTCATCTCTCTGCTCGTTGAATACATTGCTCAGAAAGCGGAGCGTGAAGGGCTGCCTACCGTAGCCTACTTTGCCGACAAATGCTGCTATTCGCCCAAATACTTCGGCGAATTGGTCAAGACCGAGACGGGCAGAACCGCTAAGAGTCTGATTAGCGACCGGCTGCTTTCTGCAGCCCGCCAACTACTTGTTGATGAAACCCTCAGCATTACGCAAATCAGCCAGCACCTCGGCTTTGAGTATCCTCTGCACTTTGTCCGCTTTTTCAAGGCGCAGACGGGAAAGACTCCAAGCGAGTATCGCAAAACTGCATAGATAGTAAAGAAATAGTATCATGGACAGATTATTCACATTTATAGCAATAGCCCTCATTTTTTGTGCAGGAAATCAAACAAAAGTAAAAGCAGAAATTATGGACAAAGAGATACAATTAGTACAGGATTGGGACAAGACTTTTCCTAAAAGCGAGAAGGTAAATCATGAGAAAGTGACATTCAATACCCAATATGGTCTTACTCTTGCAGCCGACCTCTATATTCCGAAGAACGCTGAAGGAAAGTTGCCTGCCATTGCCGTGAGCGGTCCTTTTGGAGCCGTCAAGGAGCAATGTTCAGGTCTCTATGCACAGACCATGGCAGAGCGTGGATTCGTCACCATCGCTTTCGACCCTTCGTATACAGGCGAATCTTCTGGCGAACCTCGTCGTACGGCTTCTCCCGACATCAATACGGAAGACTTTCTGGCTGCTGTAGATTATCTCAGCATGCGAAATGATGTAGATGCAGGGCGAATCGCCATCATTGGCATTTGCGGTTGGGGCGGAATCGCTCTGAATGCTGCAGCTCAGGACCCTCGCATCAAGGCTACTGCGGCTATAACAATGTATGACATGAGTCGAGTAAACGGGAATGGTTACTTTGATGCTGATGACAGCGAAGAAAAGCGATATTCGGAACGAAAGGCATGGGCAGAGGCTCGCACGGCCGACCTCAAGAACAGAACATTCACGATGGCTGGCGGCGTGGTCGACCCATTGCCGGAGGATGCTCCGCAGTTTGTAAAAGACTATTACGCCTATTACAAAACGCCACGTGGCTATCATAAGCGTTCGGGCAACTCAAACGACGGTTGGCGCACCACCGGTTGCCAGGCTTACGCCAACACCCGTTTTCTCTATTACATCAACGAAATCCGTTCGGCAGTCCTCATCGTGCATGGAGAGAAAGCACATTCCCGTTACTTCGGAGAAAGTGCCTTCAGATATATGATGGATGGAAAAGCGGAAGGCTACGACTTCGTACGAAAGCCCAACCCGGTTCCATCCAACAAACAACTGCTCATTATCCCAGGAGCCTCTCATTGCGACCTATACGATGGTGGTGGGAAAGGATTGATTCCTTGGGACAACATCGAGGAGTTCCTGAAGAAGAATTTAAAAAGATAATACAATGAAGAAAGTAATAATCATCTCTACCAGTTTGCGTACTGGTTCAAACAGCGACATGCTCGCTAATCAGTTTATTGAAGGTGCCAAGGCTGCAGGTCATGAAGTGGAAAAGATTTCGCTTGCAGAAAAGGACATCAAGTTTTGTAAAGGCTGTTTGGCTTGTCAGAAATTGGGCAAGTGTGTCATCAAGGATGATGCAAACGACATCATGCAGAAAGTGCTGAATGCTGATGTGGTTTGCTGGGCAACACCTATATATTATTATGAGATGAGCGGACAGATGAAGACCCTCATCGACCGCATGAATGCTTTGTACTCGCTCGACTACAAATTCCGAGATGTTTACATGCTCACTACTGCTGCCGAGGATGAACCAGAAGTACCGAAACGTGCTGAAGCAGGATTGACTGGATGGATTGACTGTTACCCTAAGAGCCATCTTGCTGGCACGCTGTTCTGCGGAGGTGTTGACGCGCCACGCACCATTGAAGGCAACCAGAAATTGCAGGAAGCATACGAGTTAGGAAAATCTGTTTAAGGGATAACTATTAAGGAGGGCTTTTATGAAAGCTTTTGCAACATTCATTATATTAACAACGCTATCGCTCAACATTATGGCACAACAAAAAATAGTACAGACAGCTGGGCGCACCCAACTGGGTGAGTTTGCCCCGGAGTTCGCCCACCTCAACGACGATATCCTCTTTGGAGAAGTATGGAGCCGCAATGACCTGCTTTCATTGCGCGACCGCAGTTTGGTAACAATCACTTCGCTCATCAGCCAAGGAATCACCGACAGCTCGCTGAAATATCACTTGCAGTCGGCAAAGAATAACGGAATTACCCGCACGGAAGCGGCAGAGATCATCACCCACATCGCCTTCTATGCCGGTTGGCCAAAGGCATGGGCTGCCTTCAATCTGGCAAAGGAGGTATGGAACGAAGATGTGAAAGGCGAAGACGCCAAGGCTGCTTTCCAGCGCGAGATGATATTCCCTGTTGGCGAACCCAACACCGCTTATGCCAAATACTTCAAGGGCAACAGTTATCTGGCGAAAATATCCGACAGTCAGATACCTTTCTTCAATGTTACCTTTGAGCCTGGTTGCCGTAACAACTGGCACACGCACCACGCTACAAGGGATGGCGGGCAAATGCTGGTAGGTGTAGCCGGACGTGGCTGGTATCAGGAAGAAGGCAAGCCTGCGCAGGAAATCATTCCCGGCACAGTCATCCATATTCCTGCCAACGTGAAGCATTGGCATGGTGCCGCAAAAGACAGCTGGTTTGCTCACCTCGCCTTTGAAATACCTGGCGAGAACACATCCAACGAGTGGCAGGAGGCTGTGAGCGATGAGGAATATAACAAGATAAAATAAAAACTACCCGTTGGCGGAATTGATTTAAGTTGGTCGATATGAGCAAAAAGTTGCCCATATCGCTGATTTTTAGTAAAAATGAGAATTTCAGAAAAACTGTCAGACCATCTGGTTTTTCGTCATAACATTCTGACATCCAGACAGTTGACCATCAAGCAACTGTCAGCCAATTGTCTGGATGGTTTGCTGATTAAACCCCAAACGTCATTAGGGTTTGCTTGGATTTTGCTTTTTTGAAGAGTGGATTTTGTTTGGATTTTAATGAGTAATAGCGGGCTAATGCGAATTAAAAACAGACAAAAGACGCATTATAAAAAACAAAAGACTGCAAGCAGTATATAAAAAATACATAAAACGGTCTAATGACGGATTTGGGCTAAAATTGGGCACGATGCTTGCCCAACATGGGTAACGTGCTTGCCCATCATGGGCAACGTGCTTGCCCCTGTTGGGCAGATTTGCTGTCAGACAAATGCCCAAAAGTTAATGTTGTAATACCCATATTCCTGTTTTCTGGATTCAGCCGACTCCTACAATTCCTGTCGGCTGAATTCCTCACTTCTGACAAATCCTTCCATCTGACAATTACTTTCATCAGCAAACCATCCAGACAATTGCCTGACAATCGCCGGACAGTCAACCACTTGGTTATCAGAATATTACAGTCAAAAACCAGACAATCTGATGGTTTTTCACATTTTTGGGGTAATATGACATTTGAGGTGAATTGGGGTGAGATTTATACAAACTATTGATGGTTTGAGTTATTACCTGAAAAAGGCGAATAACCACACATCGGAGAAAGAGCCTTTTCATTATCCCGTACAAAAGTACCACAATTAGCTACGTTTGTGGTATTTTTGTACTAAAATAGCTACAAAACTGTTGAAAGGTATTAAAAAAGGGGTGGATTTTAAAAGATTTCCGTACAAAAGTACCACAATTAGAAACATTTGTGATAATTTCGTACCAAAATCAGGAGAACAATTATGGAAACAAAGAATTCATTCATATCATCAGCAAGCGTCAAAGTACAAGGACGAACAGCTTACTACAAGATGCTGAAAGCCGCTCGCCAAGGTGAACTGATTCAGGTTTGCCGTGGCGTATATGCTAACATAGACCAATTGTCAGCATGTATGGTTGATATTGAGTCTATTGTCCCCAACGGTATTCTCTGCCTTTGGTCTGCCTGGAATATCCATCAGCTTACGACATCCATGCCGCAGGCTTATCATGTCGCCATCAAAAGGGATAGGAAAGTAAAAGTTCCTTCATTCCCAAAGATAGAGCTCCATCACTATACTTCCAACATTCTTGAAATTGGCGTGATGGAGAAAGTCATAGATGGATTTAAGGTAAAGGTATATGATGTAGAACGATGCGTATGCGATGCAGTAAAGTTCCGCAACAAGGTGGGCATTGATGTCTGTTCTGAAATCATCGATAACTATCTTTCCAGACCAGAAAGAAATATCAGTAAACTAATGGATTATGCCAGACAATTGCGTGTTGGCAATATCCTGGAAAATTATCTACAAGTGAAGCTATGAGTAAAGAACAAAATAAAAACTATGGGAAGTCTATACGTACAAAATTGCTGAACGTTGCAAGAAAGGAAAACGTCTTTAATCAGACTATCCTAACTCGGTATTTTCAAGAGAGACTTCTCTACAGAATATCGCAGACTCATTATAGAGGAAATTTTTATCTGAAGGGAGGTGCACTCATGTATGCATACGAAAAATTTGGGTTCTTCCGTTAAATGCGTAGACGCTTGTCGTGTAGAGCGTATAGCTTTAACGTGAAGAATTCATCATTTCTGAATCCATACATTTGTCTTTTCAGCACTTTAATCTTGTTGTTTATACCTTCAGTAGGGCCATTTGATATCGGGTAGTCATACCATGCAAGTATATATGGCTTGTAGGCCCGCAAGGTAGCAGCCATTTTGACCAATGGCTGTATTTTTGAATCCATGGCCTGCCGCACCCATTCGTTTAGCACCAATTCTGCATCATCCTTGTTGGTTTGGTTCCATATTTCCCTCAAGTCTTCTTTCAGGTAATATGCAATCATCAACGGTTCATTCAAGTTCAGCACATTGTCAAGTCTTGTCTTGTATTTTGCGTCAAAGATGTCGTTGCCGTTTCTCAGCAATATCCAGCGCGTGCCCTTGATTACCTTACGCTTGTTAACGTCTTTCTCAGCATGCCACAACTGGCGGCGCAACTGGTCTATCCTTTCATTCATGAGCTTTACCACATGAAAATGATCCACGACAAGAGAGGCATTGGGGAGATTTGCCGTTACCGCCCCCGTATAAGCAGACGACAAGTCTGTGCATACGGCTTTTATGTCATTCTTTCTGTCTCCGAGCCTGTTCCAGAATTCCTCAAGCGAAGCCTTGCCGTTACCGTCACCTACAAAGACAATCCGCCCGGTTTCCAAGTCTACGACTATCGTCTTGTAAACTTGTCCCTTGTGGGTAGCGAACTCGTCTATGGATATGTATCTGAGGTTTGAAAGGTCCGGGCTGCCATACTCCTTTTGCAGGAACTCCATCTGTATGTTCCGCACCATGTCCCAAGATACATCCAGGAACCATGCAATGTCCTGTATAGTTGCAAAGCGCGACAAGTCTATAACCATATTGGCGAAAGCGGTCGTATGCCTGCGCTTGCCTTTTGCGAAATCGACATCCTCGTTCTTTATGCAGCCACAATCAGAACATTTGACACGTTGGATCTTCATCTCGACGAAAGTCTTTGAACAACCTATCGGCACGCTCACAAAGCGTCTGGCCGTGAAACCATTACGGACTACATTATGGCTTCCACACTCCGGACAGCAAAGTTTGTCTGATGGAGTTTGGATATTCAAAACTATTTTATTACTTTCGCAACGCATATCCAAACATTCTTGCAAGGATATGCCAAAAGCTTTATGCATTATGCTGGCATTCATTTATCATTGAGTTTGGTCACTACAAAGATAGATGATGCCAGCTTTATTTTTATCATAATATAAATATTTTTTTCTATCTATGCATTTAACGGAAGAACCAAAATTTGCGGCTCGTCCAACATTGGATATAGATTTCCTTGGCAATAATATCAGCAACGAAGGCTCTTCTCTATAATTGCAGCGTTCAGAGAAATTTGTTCTGTGCCATACGAGGAAGATGGCGTAATATTTGACACGGAGAACATTACTGCACAAAATATAACAGAGTTCAAAGACTATCATGGAATTAGGCTCAGCATTCCAGTCAAGATGGACACCATTGCCCAGGTTTTAACAATGGATATTGGTTTTGGTGATGTGGTAACACCTTCCCCAATAGATCTTGATTATCCTGTATTGCTTGAACATCTGCCGAGTGCCAATATTCTGGCCTACTCGCTTGAAACGGTTATTGCCGAAAAGATGCACGCAATTGTGGATCTTGCAGACCAAAGCAGTAGAATGAAGGATTATTATGATCTCTACAAAATCTTGCAGAATGAAAAATATAATCCTGTAATATTACAGGAAGCTATCAAACATACATTTGAAAATCGCCACACTCCTTATAATGAGAACACGATGTTCTTCAGAAAGGAGTTTGGTAGCAATCAGCAAATGCAGGTCAGGTGGACAGCTTTCATGCGTAAAATAACGTCCACAGACATATTGTCCTTTACCGAAGTGATAGCGTTCTTACAGCAAAGACTTCTTCCGTTTTGGGAGAACATGAAAGATGAATAGCAGAAATAACACATACGTCTCCATCCTTCTGCGAATTATTAAGCAAGGAAGGGATAACCAAATGGACTTGCAACGACAAAACTCTGATATCAGACATACAGCAGGAACGTGAAGTTATGAATAGTCTGTATGAAACTCTGAAAGAACATCAGCAGCATGTCACTCATTGGTGTTACGGACATTTTCATCAAAGCTGGCATTCTTCTATTGATGGTACATCGTTTAAGATGCTGGATATTATGGAGTTTTATGAGTTGAAATAATTTTAGACTCAAAAGAGAGCTACAGAATCACGCCCGAGCAGAAAGAATATCTGCGGACATCAGAAGCTGCAATAGAATTTCTCTTTAAACATTCAGACACGATTTGCGTCTTATTCTTAGAAGATGGCGTTTAAGCACCCATAGCTTTTTAGGCATTATAAATTTTTAATTATATGAAACTAAACAAAATACATCATGTAGCCGTGATTTGCTCTGACTATGAGCAATCTAAGTATTTCTATACAGAAGTGTTGGGCTTGAAGATCGTGAGTGAAAATTATCGTGAGGAACGCCACTCATGGAAGGCAGACTGCTGGCTTGGCAACACATACGTCGTGGAACTATTCTCCTTCCCCAATCCTCCTGCACGTCCTTCCTATCCCGAAGCAGCCGGTCTGCGTCACCTCGCTTTCGAGGTGGACAATCTTGCGGCAGCCGTCAGCGAGCTTGACAGCAAGGGCGTAAAGCACGAGCCTATACGCACGGACGAATATACCGGCAGGCAGTTTGTATTCTTCAGCGACCCCGACGGTCTACCAATAGAACTGTACGAAAAGTAAAAAAGTATCACTTATAGGTATTGCCCGACTCACAACAAAATTGTATCTTTGCATCGTAACTAACAGATAAAAGACTATGACAGAAATGACAGCAACAATAATCATTGGACTTCTGATTCCGCTATTGGGAACGATGCTTGGTTCGGCTTTCGTATTAATGATGAAAAACGAGATGTCTGCGCGATTGCAAAAGACATTGTTGGGCTTTGCCTCTGGAGTGATGGTAGCAGCGTCCGTATGGTCTTTGCTAATTCCTGCTATGGAGATGAAGGCAGAGAGCGGCGTATGGTCGGTAGTACCGGCAGCCATAGGCTTTCTGTTAGGCATAGGTTTCCTACTATTGATCGACGAGCTTACGCCCCACCTTCATATTGGCACAGACAAGCCCGAGGGCATTAAGTCGCACATGTCAAAGACAGCTATGCTTGCCCTTGCCGTAACCATCCACAACCTGCCCGAAGGAATGGCAGTAGGCGTGGTGTTTGCAGGAGCCGAAAACAGTGCTTCGCATATCTCGTTAGCCGGAGCCATTTCCGTTTCGTTGGGCATAGCCATTCAGAACATCCCCGAAGGCGCTATTATCTCCATGCCCATGCGGGCAGCAGGCAACAGCCGATGGAAATCCTTTATGTTAGGCTCGCTGAGCGGAGTGGTAGAGCCTATAGGAGCCATTGCCGTACTGTTGCTTGCCTCTCTCATTATGCCAGTCCTACCCTACATGCTCGCCTTTGCAGCAGGAGCCATGTTCTACGTAGTGGTGGAAGAGCTAATCCCTGAAGCCTCAAGCGGCCAGCACAGCAATCTCAGTACCATCGGCTTCGCCATAGGTTTCGTGCTGATGATGGTGCTTGATGTTGTTATGGGTTAACAAAAATATATAGATTATGAAGGAACATCTGCGGACATTGAGAATTAATCCCAAATCGGTCATTAGGCCGTTTAATGTATAATTATAATAACTGCTTGCAGTCTTTTGTTTTTTATAAGGCGCCTTTTGCTTGTTTTTAATTCGCAATAGCTCGCTATTACTCATTAAAAGCCAAACAAAATCCACTCTTCTAAAAAACAAAATCCATGCAAGCCCTAATGACCGATTTGGGTTAAATAATTATGACACAACACTAGTGTCCCGTTTAAACGAGACACTATTGAACTTAAAAGGAAAGTATGAAAAAGAAACTGATTGTTTTGGCGATAAGTTCTCTGGCAATTCTGGCTTCCTGCACAGGAAAGAAGACTACGCCAAATGCTGCAGACAATGATTCTGCAAATGTAGTTGACACCACCGCTTCCAATAAGGACAATGTGGATTTGACGTCTGTTGCAGGAACGTATGAGGGAACTCTCCCGGCAGCAGATTGCCCGGGTATAAAGACAGTGCTCACTATCAATGCTGATAGCACCTATTTGTTGAAGCAGGACTATATTGACAAGAAAGATGGTCACGATGAAGCAAGCGGCATTTTTAAAGTGCTTGACGGTAAAGTCCTTATGCTTGTTCGTCCTTCAACAGGTGAACAGACCTTTTATAAGGTTAAGAATGCCAACAGCATCATTATGACAGATTCTATGGGTGTAGAACCTGAAGGTGAGACTGCAAAATTGTATGTACTGAAAAAGAAATAGTACAAGGAATCAAAAAAACGTGGACAGACATTAAGTCTATTCACGTTTTTTCAAGATTGCGGTCTCACTCTGATTTCTCAGAGTGAGGACCATTTGGTTATCTTACAGGACGAATCACGAATTTGAATGCATAGTCCTGATAAGGAAGCATATACTTCTCAATAGGTAATGAGCCCCATGTATCGACACATCCCAATCCCATCTGTCTCTGACTAATGTGTACAGAGGTAAAGTCTCGTGGTACAAGGTCTCCAGAATGTTCTTGGTTCTTTACCGGTCCGCGGTAAAGATCTGAAGTCAGATAGTTCAGGCTTGAACACTCCATTGGCTCATTGGAGAAAAACTCCAGACCATTATTGTCTTTTGTCAGAACCTTCCAATATCTTACCTGCGTCTTGTTGCCAGACTCCTGTGGACGGACATATGGATAATACTGATCCTTTACCAACTGGGTAAAAATGCCCAATCTGTCGGAATTGTTACGGTCTGCATAATTCTCGTTAGGACCCTTTCCGTAGAATTCAACTCTATCAAACTCTTTAGGCATCTGCAATTCCATTCCATAGCGCAGAAGATTTGGCTTGTTCTCCGCATCAGGATTTACCTTCAGATCTTGTTCAACAGTAAGTTCTCCATTATTATTCAATGTATAGGTAAGAGTCAGTGTAGACTCTGTTTCTTTGAGATACAACTCGGCAACAACAGAACCATTCTCCTTACGGGTAAAATTCTTCAGTTCCATACTTGGCTTATTCCATGCTGCACTTAATGTAGGCATATGTGAACCAAAATCGTTGTCTGTGTATGCTCTCCAGAAGTCTGGAGTCAAATCAAATCCTTTTACAAGCATAGGTGTTTTGTCAACATCCAAATAAGAAAGCGGAACATTCTCCATATTGAGCGAAGCCATGAACCTGCACTTCTGGCCCCGCATGCGAATCAAGCATCCTACACATGTAAAGGGACAGCTCTATATCCCGATGATCAACCTTGCCATGTATATCGGTGTGGTCATCATCATCCTGCTGTTTCGCGACTCCTCACACATGGAGGCAGCCTACGGACTCGCCATCACCATCACCATGCTGATGACCACCCTGCTTCTCGGTTTCTACCTGCACAGCAAGGGTGTGTCGCGAGTCCTCACGATATTGTTTATGGGCGCATACTGCACCATCGAGGCAATCTTCCTGGCAGCCAACCTGTCGAAGTTTCTCGCAGGAGGATGGTGTACGATGCTTATTGGCGGAATCCTGTTTCTGATGATGTATGTATGGGTTAGAGCCATGAAGATACGCCACCATTATATCAGAACAAAACCTCTGGATGACTACTATCAGATTATATCCGACATCAAGGCAGACAAGAGTATCCCCAAGTACGCCTCCAACCTTGTCTATATAAACCATGCCAACAAGGAAGGCACCGTAGACAACAAACTGCTCTACTCCATCATCAACAAGCAGCCTAAACGTGCTGACCACTACTGGCTTATCAACATGGAGTTTGCCGATACGCCAGACACGTTGGAGTACAGATTTGATACCCTGGTACCCGACACCCTCTACAGCATTACGATGCGCATTGGTTTCCGCATAGAGCCCCGGGTGAGTCTCTACTTGAGGCAAGTGGTGGAAGACCTTGTGGCTGACGGAAAAGTTGATCTGACCAGCTCCTATCCGTCGCTCCGCAAAAACGGTATTCCTGGCGATTTCCGATTCATCATCATCCACCGAGTATATTATCCGGAGAGTTCAGTCAACCGCCAGCAGAACCTGCTAATGAGTATGTATGCACTCATCAGCAAGATAGGCATCGACGAACCAAAGGCATTGGGACTCGACACTTCTATGGTGGTGGTAGAACGTGTACCGCTCATCATCAGCCAACGCAACGGAAGCATCAGACGCATCACGCAAATCGTGGAAGAAGAGTAAGTCCTGTCGCAAGATAATATTTTTTCAAGTGATATATTGATACTGAAACGTTACGTAGGCAAAGGCGCATCACAAGGATGGCTCGAAGGCTTGCCGAAGGCGGTGCCTGACAAGATGGGGATCTTACTCCGTGGGGCCGGTGTATTGGCCGATGAAGAAGATGGTGTTGGTAGCGCGCTCGGTAATCATGTAGATGAACGGGCGGTTGGCATGGAACACCACGTGGCGGGGCTCTTCGGGCTGATACATCGACATCATCATGGTGGCGGCGGTGACTGCGGCGGCCTTGGTTCCATTCTCACTCACCTCTATCTTAGCCTTTTGCAGCATGGTCGACACATACATGGGGGCGTCGGTCATATTACCGAAATTAGCCTGACCAGCTTGGAATATCGACGGGGCGCCAAGGGCTGAGATGGGCTGGTTGAGCGGGGTCTCGGTGGTGGTGGAGAAGCGGGGCAGCTTCAGATCGACCAAACACTCGGTCATGTTGGCCTGCAGCTCGGCAAAGTTCTTGGCGTTGAGCTGCTGCGCCACATCAGTGGTCGACTTGCCCTCAGCGGGCAGGATTATGGTCATCGAGTAGGTGCCATTGCCGTAAGGAAGGGTCACGGCGGCGTAATCCTTATTGTCGGCATACATGAACTTATGCTCCTGCTGCATCATGTCGACCTTCTTGATGTCGCGGGTGAAACCGCGGAACTCCTCCGTCTTGGTCTGGCTCTTGTCGAACTTGGAAGCCCAAGTGCCGTTGAAGTAGATGGCGTTCATCAGTACTGCGGTGGCATTGGCGTCGAGCTGGTCAACGATCTTGGGAATCATGCCGTCGGTTTGCTTGGCACACCATCCGTTGATCTTGCTCAGGGTCTTGGGCGACGTGAAATCCATGCTCTCCACCTGTGCCTCGAAGAGGGCCTTCATGGCGGTGGCATACTCGTTCTTGAAGGTCACCTGCTTGTTCACGGCAATGCAGTTGGCTATGTTGATCTGGGTACGACGGTCGAGAGCCGACGCATGATTGATAATCGACTTATAGGCGTCATTGAGCGTCTGCAACGATGTGCCGTCCTGCCCCAATGCCTTCATGATCTCGGTCTGCGTGGCGCCTTCAGCACCATTGGCCAGCATGCCCATGAGGTAGGCCACGCTGATGGGCGAGAGAACCTTCGAGTCCATACCCTCCTGGGTGCGGAAAAGGTTGAAAGCAAAGTCGTTGGTCTGGGCCACAGCCTTCTGCTCAGCGTCGCTCAGAACGAGGTATTGCTCATCGAGTTTGCTCTCAATCTTGGTTGCATTCATACTGTTATCCGTATTCTGATGGTTCTTCTGCGTGGCGCACGAGCCAAGCGTGGTAGCGGCCAGGGCTGCCATAACGGCTGCATGACCTATGTGTACGATATTTTTTTTCATTTTACAACTAACTTTGTTTTGTTTACAATCCATACTTTTCAGCTTTTTTATTTACATAAATACGCAAAAGGGTGGATTATTGCATGGGCTGACTATATACTTTTGCAAAAACAGGGCAAAAGCGTTGTTTTTTGGGGGAAGGAAAAAGACTTTGACTCACAATCCTGCAACTTGATTTCCTGCATGAAAGAGATAAACTCATAGGTCTTGTTATTGTTTATGGCTTGCTGCTCAAACAACTCGTAGTCGAGCACCTTTCTTCGCTTCAAGAACAAGGTCATCCAAGCGTCATAGTGGATGTTTCCCAACAAGAAGATAGCAAATACCAACTTATTGTAGAAGAAGATATGTCAGTATTATTTGTTTCATCTCGATTTGTGGCATAACAAATAATACTGTATCTTTGCATAAGGATGAATAAGAAAAAATCACAACTCTCAATCTTTTCATTTATGCAAGACACGAATATCCATACCGGCGTTTACGAACAGATTATCAACCGCCTCTTCAAACAGAAATTGAATGAGGTGGACACCGGGCGATTCTATATAGGCAAGAAGCTGATTTCGAAGGATGATGCAAGTCAATATAAAGCTATTGGATAATTATGAACACAGGAGAAAGAAAACATATAGAAGTGGTTGCCGCCGTTATCTGCGACGGCAACCGCATATTTGCCACACAAAGAGGATATGGCGAATGGAAGGACTGGTGGGAGTTTCCGGGCGGAAAGATGGAGCCTGGCGAAACGCCCGAAGCTGCCCTGCAAAGAGAGATACGAGAGGAGCTGGCAACGGATATCTCCGTGGAAAGCCTCCTCACCACAGTCTGCTACGACTACCCCAACTTCCACCTAACCATGCATTGCTACCTCTGCAAGGTCAAGAGCGGCAACCTCACTCTCCTCGAACACGAGGCAGCCAAGTGGCTCACGCGCGACGAGCTGGGATGTGTGAAGTGGCTGCCAGCAGATGAGGAAGTGGTGATAAAGATAAAGGGCTGATTTGGAAGCGTGCAGACAGAGCACGACATCTCGGTATATCTATCCGGCTGCTACGGCGATTTCGACTCTTTTGAATTTATGCCGCCAGATAATACCGATATAAAACATGACAAAACCAGCCTTTATTTTTGTGTTCCCCCAAAAAGCAGTATCTTTGGAATTCAAATGAAATAAAGACAATAATGGTATTTTATTTTTCAGGTACAGGCAACAGCAAGCATGTGGCGCAACGGCTGGCACAGGCAACCGGCGAAAGCTGCATTTCGATAACAGACTGCATGAGCAAGGACGAATGTTCGTTTTCCTTAAGCGAGGATGAACGTGTGGGATTTGTCACCCCCGTGTATTTCTGGGGGCTGCCCGACATCGTCGTGAGGTTTGTCAACAAACTGACTCTCACGGGGCTCCATCACAACTTCATCTATCATGTGCTCACATTCGGCACCACTACCGGGCAGGCTCATTATATGATGCAGGAATTGCTCAAGAAGAAGGGGCTGCGGCTGGATGCGAAGTATAATGTGAGAATGGTGGATGTATGGACTCCGATATTCGATGTGTCGGACCACGAGAAATGCCTGCGAAAAACGGAAGAAGCCGAAAAGAGCATTGCCAAGACCACGGCAAGGGCTGCAGCACGCAAGGCTGGCAACTTTGATTGTCTGCGTTTTCCGCATTGGCTTGCCCATTGGTATTATCTCACCTACGGGAAGCAGCGCAAGACGAAGAATTTCCATGTGATGAACGACAGATGTGTAGGTTGCGGGAAATGCGCCAGCCAATGTCCGGAACAAGCCATAGAATGCAAAGACGGCTATCCTGTATGGACGAAAGAGAAATGCACGCTGTGTCTCAGATGCCTGCACCACTGCCCCCGTTTTGCCATACAATATTGCAGACACACCATGAAGCATGGGCAGTTCGTGCATCCCGGAGAAAGGGGGCAGGATGCTTGAAAGGAAAAAGGATGAATATCAGGTTGGGGCAACAGCTTTTCGAGGTAATCGATATTGACTGACAAGTTTTCAAACTATACAGTCTGAAGAGAAGCCTTTCTCAATCGTAGAACTTCAAGAAGGTCTACCCGTTGGCGGAATTCATTTAGTGCACACTTAATCTTAATGACCGATTCTGGTAAAACATACCCATCCCTTGCCACCGCACCGAAGGCAGCGACCATTCCCTGACAGGCTATGCGGGAGGATTGGAGGCAAAGAGAGGTTACATATACAAAAAAATCCGATTAAGCGAGAGGAGAGAGAAATTTGCTTGCATAAAATTGTTGCAGTATCAATATAAAAATCGTAATTTTGCATTACAGAGAGAAAAACAACGAACTCAAACAGAAAGGTTTCTGATTATATCATAATTATAAGGCAACATGCAGATATTATTAGCAAACGCCAAGATAATGTTCGACAAGACGGACAGGAAGCCGGTCTCCACCCCACTCTTCCAGACCGTAGCCGACACTCTGGCTGCGGAGATGGCAAGGATGGACGTAGAGGATTTGGCCCGGCAGCTGGATTGCAGCCGGAAGATAGCGGCAGAGAACTGGAGACGCTATCAAGACTTTATGACAGCCGAGAAGATGCCTGCCCTGCTTGCCTTCAATGGTCAGGCATACAAGCATCTGTGTGCCTGTACATTGAGCGACGAGGCTTTGGAGTATGCCCAGAAGCATCTTTGGATAACGTGTTTTCTCTATGGTCTGCTGCGCCCTATGGACGGCATAGTGCCCTATCGCATGGAACATTGTGTAACGCTCGAAGCCACAAACGACAAGCCCATCAATCAGTTCTGGAAAGACCGACTGACAGATGTGCTAATAGACAGCGTGAAGGCTGACGACGGCATCCTCCTGCATCTCTCCACCGAAGAATACGAGCATCTGTTCGACTGGAAGAGAGTCTGCAAGGAAGTGACGGTCGTTCACCCCCTCTTCTATGTACGGCAGAAAGACGGCAGGCTGAAGATGCAGGCAGTATGGGCCAAGTCGTGCCGTGGAGCAATGCTACGCTTCATTGTGAACAACAGCATCGTCACTCCCGAAGAACTCTCCGCTTTCAGCTACGAAGGCTTTGAATACGCTCCGCAATCAGGCGACGCAAACAATCCGCATTTCGTAAGAGAAAATATCCGGTAAAGAAGATTATGGCAGAACACCCTGTACTGCATAACGATGAATATAGTTGTTTCTACGGTATCAGACCTTCAGGCATAATCTGCGTCTAATTCATAGATGATTAAAACCAAATCGGTCGTTAGGGCTTGCCTGGATTTTGTTTTTTTAGAAGAGTGGATTTTGTTTGGCTTTTAATGAGTAATAGCGAGCTATTGCGAATTAAAAACGAGCAAAAGACACCTTATAAAAAGCAAAAGACTGCAAGCAGTCATTAACTAATTTTATAACGGCCTAATGGCCGTTTTGGGTTAAACACTCATCACAACTTGGGTATTAATTTATTATCTAATTATCTAATTTTTTTGCTTATGAAAAGAATGATAAGAGTATTGATGATAGCCATTTGTTGTATGATGTCATGCAACATGGCGGCGAATGCAGGCAACGGAAAGCCTATCTCTGTAGATGCACTTCCAGCCAAGGCCCAGACCTTGCTCAATAATCATTTCAATGGTCAGAAGGTGATGCTTGCAACGATTGAATCGGGAGTTGTCAGCAGAAGCTATGACGTTGTTCTGAAGAATGGCACGAAGCTGGAGTTCGACAAGAGGGGCAATCTCACTGAGATTGACTGCAAGCAAGGCATTGTGCCAGATCAGCTGATTCCGCAAGCCATAAATAACTACCTGAAGGAGAATTATGAAGGACAATCAGTGAGAAAGATTGAAATAAACAGGAAGGAATACGAAGTGGAACTGACGAACGGACTGGACCTGACCTTCAACAAGCACTTCCAACTGATAGATATTGAATGATAAGCATGGGAGAAGTAAGGATATGCATCCAGTATTACGACTCGCCATGCGGCCGACTGGTCTTGGCTTCTTTCGCTGACAGACTATGCCTTTGCGATTGGAGCGACAACCCTTTTGCAGAGCGCAACATGCTCAGACTTACAAGGAACATGAAGACTTCTTTCAAGACTGAGACAACCTCTGTCTTGGAAGAGACCAAAAGACAACTCGACGAATACTTTGCCGGCAAGCGCAAGGCTTTCGACATACAGTTACGCCTGGCGGGTACTGATTTTCAGCATGAAGTGTGGAACGCTTTGCTCGACATTCCGTACGGAGCGACAAAGAGTTATAAGGATATAGCCCAATGCATCGGCAAGCCCAAAGCCGTGAGAGCCGTAGCAGGAGCCATAGGCGCAAACAGCATCAGCATCCTAATCCCTTGCCACCGCGTAATAGGCAGCGACCATTCACTGACAGGCTATGCGGGAGGATTGGAGGCTAAGAGAGTGTTGCTCGGAATAGAGACGCAAATATAAATAATTATGTTACCTTTGCGAATACAAAAAAAAACAGATACGACAAGAGCAAGGAATACATCATCGGTTATGTGCTAAAAGACATGGTGTTGAAGGAGTTGTCGGAAGATAAGTTCGAAACAAGGCTCTCCGACCTCATGCGCCCGATTCTTTCTTTCTGCGAAGACGATTCGGTGTATCAGATATGGGAGAAGATGCTGGAGAAGCGCGAACACATCTCCATCATCCTTGACGAATATGGTTGTCTGCGTGGCGTGGTCTCAATGGAAGACGTGATAGAGACCATGACCGGCGTGGAAATCGTGGACGAAGACGACGTGGCTGTGGACATGCAGGCTTTTGCCAAGGAAAAGTCGCGCAGGATGTTGCGGAAATAACGTTGAGTCCATGATGCAAGCCTGTCATTAGACCGTGTAATATAATATTTTAACCCCAAACGGTCATTAGGTCGTTTAATGTAATATTCTGCAACTGTTTGCAGTCTTTTGCCTGTCACAAGGCGTCTTATAGCTTTAGCTCACTTATGGCCCGCATATTCATAGCTATACGTTTCAACGACGAGTTCAAGAAAGCACTCGTAAGTATACAGGATGCCCTGAAAGCAAGAGGCGTCAGCGGAAACTATTGCCCTTATGACAACCTCCATATGACTCTTGTCTTCATAGGCGAACGATATGACCTGCAGAAAATCGGAAAGGCTTTGAGCGAAGTGGAATTCAAACCTTTCACCCTGACATTGGACAGACTTGGATCATTCCCCACGAAAGCCGGAGTCATCTGGTGTGGCACGAAAGAGAACGAACCTGCCACGACTATAGCCAACCTGCTGCGCGAACGCCTCACCGCACATGGAGTTTCTTTCAGCGCCAAGGCTTTCTATCCCCACATATCCCTGGTGCGACACCCGTCACAAATCGTTACAGACATCGACGTGCCGGCGGCAAGCATCAAGATAGAACGAGTTTTCGTGATGAAATCCGAACGTATCGATGGAGAACTCGTATATTCTGAGATGACGGCAACAGAATGACGCCTGCACCTGTAATCCTTGCATCATATAAACCCATAATACCACCTATGTTTCCGCCGTTCTGCGTGGGAATATGAATATTTTTGCCTACTTTTGCAGCGTTTTTCATTATAAGTACAAGAAAGAGACATGATTACAGTTGATGGACTGACCGTCGAGTTCGGCGGCACCACCCTATTCAAAGACATCTCCTTCCAGATAAACGAGAAGGACCGTATAGCCCTGATGGGAAAAAATGGAGCAGGCAAGAGCACGCTGCTCAAGATTATCGCTGGTGTCAGGACTGCCACACGAGGCAGCGTTTCGGCACCGAAGGACTGCGTCATCGCCTATCTGCCTCAGCACTTGATGACAGAAGACGGTCGCACAGTGTTCGACGAGACCTGCCAGGCTTTCGCCCATCTGCACGAGATACAGGCTGAAATAGACCGCATCAACAACGAACTTACCACACGCACCGACTACGAGAGCGACGAATATATGCAGCTCATAGAAAAAGTGTCGGCGCTCTCTGAGAAATTCTACGCCATAGACATGTCTCACTTCGAAGAGGACGTGGAGAAGACGCTGCTCGGACTTGGTTTTGAGCGCTCTGACTTCAACCGCCCGACGAGCGAATTCTCCGGAGGATGGCGTATGCGTATCGAACTTGCCAAGCTGCTGCTCAAGTCGCCCGACGTGCTGCTGCTCGACGAGCCTACCAACCATCTCGACATAGAATCCATAGGATGGCTCGAAGACTTCATCATCAACAGTTCCAAAGCCGTGGTCGTGATAAGCCACGACCGCAAATTCGTTGACAATATCACCACACGAACCATAGAGGTGACCATGGGGCGCATCTACGACTACAAAGCCACCTACAGCCACTATCTGGAACTGCGCAAGGAGCGCCGCGAACAACAGATGAAGAAATACGAAGAGCAACAGAAGATGATTGCAGAGACGAAAGATTTCATCGAGCGTTTCAAAGGCACATACTCAAAGACTTTCCAGGTGCAGAGCCGCGTGAAGATGCTCGAGAAGCTGGAACTCATCGAAGTGGACGAGGAAGACACGAGCCACCTGCGCCTCAAGTTCCCGCCAAGCCCGCGCAGCGGTTCCTATCCCGTACAGATGAGCGATGTGGCAATGTCGTTCGACGGCAAGAAGATTTTCAGCGGCGTAAATCTCACAGTGGAACGCAGCGACAAGATTGCCTTCGTGGGACGCAACGGCGAGGGTAAGTCAACGCTCGTGAAATGCATCATGGGACAGCTGCAGAACGAAGGTAAACTGGAGCTCGGCCACAACGTGCAGATAGGCTACTTCGCCCAGAACCAGGCATCGCTGCTCGACGGCAACCTCACGGTATTCCAGACCATCGACGACGTGGCAAAAGGCGAAATACGCAACAAGATACGCGACCTGCTCGGCGCATTCATGTTCGGAGGAGAAGACTCCACAAAGAAGGTGAAAGTGCTCTCTGGCGGTGAACGCACGCGACTTGCCATCCTAAAGCTCCTGCTGGAGCCCGTAAACCTGCTCATCCTCGATGAGCCCACCAACCATCTCGACCTCAAGACCAAGGATGTGCTCAAGCAAGCCCTTCAGGACTTCGACGGCACCCTCATCGTGGTAAGCCACGACCGCGACTTCCTCGACGGCCTTGTAAGCAAAGTATACGAATTCGGTCATGGCCGCGTTCGCGAACACCTCTGCGGCATCTACGAATTCCTCGAGACAAAGAAGATGGAAAGTCTGCAGGAGCTGGAAAAGAAATAATTAGTGACATAGACAACGTGAAAGACTCTTTCCATATAATAAATCCGGAATTGACAAAGGACCTGTTTCGACAATTAGCCTTCATGACATGGCATGGCAAAGAAGACAATGACGGCTATAAGGGTCCAGAAAATGTAATAGACCATTTATGGGAATTTACCAATGGAGCTTGCAGAAAAACAAACAAAATGAAGACAGACAATCATTGAGTCAACAAATACTGCTGCTCGACAAGACTTTTGCATGCATTATTTTCTTTTCCTCCTTCTCACCCTATAGCCCGACCACAGGCACCAGAGGGAGAGGATGCCCATCACGAAGATGAATACGTATGTGGCGATGCTGCCGATGAATATTCTGCCGCTATGCACCTCAAGAGCGACATTCCAGAGCGACATCGGCAGGTGGGCTAAAGCTGAGGGCTGGGAAACCACCGACGTGCCGTCGTAATAATCCGCTATGACAGGAGCGCAGAAATGCTGACTCATGCCAGCTATCGCCTTCTTGCCGAATGGCGGACCGGCTTCTGCCGGAGCCGGCTCATGAGTGAAATAGTCTGTTGCCTTGGCGTGCTGCCTGTCCCATACATACAGTCCGCTGAAGGATCCGCAATACCAGTTTCCGTCCTTATCCTTCTGCAACACGTTCAGTCCCATCACGCTCACCGGCGGAGCGGCGCTGATTTTAGTCGCCGCCCGACGCTTGATATCCAGCGAATAGAAACCGTCTGACGCAGACAAGAGCCAATCGCCGCAAGCCTCATCAAAACGCACCATGCGCAGCTTGTCGTTCCAGGGATTCCGACTCTTGAGCGCCGTTCCGGGGATGGCAGGAATTTTGTTCTGCACCAGAGCTATCATCACCGGCGGACGCAGACACCATCCTGTCAGCGCCACCAATATAGTGAGCACGATGGTGTATCGCCCCACCCTGTCGTGTATCTGAAACGACGCCTTCAGCAAAGCCTTGCGTTTCGGCCTCAACCAGAAGATGACTCCCGTGAGGCAAAGCACCGCCAACACTATAGCAATGGCATCCACGACCAGTCGTCCAGCCATGCCGAAGAGTTCGCCGCTATGCAGGAGCCACACCGCACGGAAAGCCGTAGCCCGTCCGTCGTAACCTTCCGGCTCACGAATTTCAATGCGGCGGAATGTGGTATAAGGCGGCAATGACGTGTAGACGAATGAGCGGCTAAGCACCACCAGCGTATCGCCATGAGAAGCCACATCAGTCAAGCGCTCATCTTCTCCCAACGGCATCTTTATCTCATGCCACGCGCCATGTACGCCATAACGATAGAGGGCGAAAGGAGATACGGCAAAAATGGCGTTTCCGGAATCACCGGCATTATCATTGGTGTCATTCGCGTTTTTGTCTATCCTGACAACATTTCTAATCTGACGGTAGTCTGCTCCCTCTGGCAGCCCCTCGTTGAAATCTCTGACTGATGAGGCTTTTGCATCTGTAATCCATATACCTCCGCTGCCATATATCAGCAGATGGCGGCATGAGTCTGCGGTGCCTGCGGAAACAGACGGTGGGAGGTGTCCGATATCTGTGGTTCCTCTGAGCAGTCCACCGTTCCAGTCATGGTATTCATAACGGCCGGGCAGATATTTCCTGCTCACGTTCACGTTCTTGATCAGAGAACGATGATTGAGCAGGATGCCCGACACACAGAACAGCAGCATGAACAGCGTCATACCGAGCCCTAACCATTTATGTTGTTTTCTCCAAGTGGACTTTTTCATCTTATCAGTTGACGAGTAATAAAGTAGACGACAAGTCTGCAAAATTACAATAATTTATCAATATATATCGACATTCCCACCTGAAAAGTCACTCCGTCGGTTATCGGACTGTTAAGGTAATAATACTTCGGCTTGTATCCGAAGAGATTGTCCAATGCGGCATTCACCTTCACCGCCTTTCCGATGCGCTGCGAGAGAGAGAGCTTCCAGATGGTATAGGCAGGATAGGATACGGAGACCGTTCCCTGGCTCACATCATAATAGTCTTTGTATTCCACATTCTTCACACCCGAAAGCACACGTCCCTGCAGACCGATGTTCATGCCATAGTGTTTGGTGAACTGACGGTCGTAGTCCACTCTTACATTCAGGGCATGCTCGCGGGCTGGTATATACTGGTTGTTGATGGTGTTGCCCTTTTTGTCCTTTGCCAGCTGTTCCTTGGTGTATGCATAGGTGAAGCGCGCACCGAGTCCGTTGTTCCATCTCGCCTGTGCGCCGATTTCTCCTCCGCAAACGCTATAGTCGTCGAGATTGGAATATGGCAGATAAGGCAGCTTGTCGGTCGGCGACTTGAAATATGGTGCCGAGGTGGAAAGCTTGTTCTTCACTTTGTTGTAATACATAGACGCCGTGAAATTGTAGTGTCCCCTGGTGTATTCTGCCGAGATGTTGAAGTTGTGGCTCACCTCCGACTTCAGGTTGGCGTTGCCTTCCACTATCCATATGCCCGACATGTCGAAATTATAGTATTTCTCCTTCAGCGTCGGCGCACGGAATCCCATGCCATATCCGGCACGTATGGCAAGATTATATAATGGCTTGTAGCAGATGTTCAGCTTCGGAGTGACGTGGGAGTCTCTGCCGTCGGAGAAATAATCATAGCGCAATGCTGCCACAGCCTCCCATTTGTATGTGATGTGCCAGTCATATTGTGCGAACACATCAAATGAGTTCTGTTTTCTCGTCTCCCCTTCCAGATTGGTGTTATACAGATAGTCGTGCATCAGGTCTGAGCCCACGGTAAGCACGTCTCCCCTGTCAAAGGAGTGGTTGTAGAGCAGTCGCAAGGAGTTCTGCACATTGCTGTAGTCGCGGATGTCAAGACGGGTGATGCGCTGATAGTCTGACTTGTCATACTGGTCGAAGGCATAACTCGCCTGCAGGTCATCACTGTCTGAGATGTTCCAGTTCATGCGCAGTCCGCCGGAGAAGTCGCGATAGCGCTCCGGCTGGTCTGCCGACCTTACTGTCTCTCTGAAGAAATATCCGGCGCGTCCCGTGAGATTGAAATTCTTCGATGGGGCCCACACCAACTGGTCTTTTATATTCAGCGTCTTGTCGCCATATACGGTAGAGATGATACGCGTCACGGGATCTGCCGCACTATGCACATCATAATTGTCCATACGGTTGAAGTTGGCGGTCAGCATATTGTTCCAGTACTTGCCGTTGAGTCCGAACGAGGCTCCATATCTCTGTTCGTTATGTTTGGCGTAGCGGGCGTTCACGTTCAGCGTCCACGGCTGCTTGTTCTGCTTGGTGATGATGTTTATCACTCCCCCCGTGGCATTGCTGCCATAAAGGGCAGAGGCTGCTCCCTTCACTATTTCTATACGTTCCACATTGTCCATGTTGAGGCGCGTGAAGTCCACATCATCCATGGTCTCGCCAGCCAGCCTCTCTCCATCCACGAGGAAGAGCACTCCCTGTCCGCCGAAACCAGAGAAGTTGAGGTGTGTCTGCTGGTTCATGGCATACGAGAATTCCACTCCTGGCAGTTCCTGCTGCAAGAGGTTCTGCACATTTGTGGCATCGAGCTTCGCAAGGTCCTTTGAGTTGATGACTCGGGTCTGTATCGGTGTGTCTTTCAGAAACTTCGGAGTCCGTGTGCCTGTCACCACCACTTCGCCCAGATCAAACTTGCGGCTGATGGAGTCGAGATATGCCTCGTATGCCAAAGAGTCGCTCACCGACGGCATCGTCGCCGTCATGCCTCCGTTCCTCTCCATCCGGCCTTTCGTCACTACATCATCTATAATGCCGGCTGCCACTGCCGGCTGCCATGCGGCACCTGCCATCAGCATGGAGAATAATATATGCTTCTTCATTTCTTCTTTATCGAGTATTTCCTGAATAGGATATTTTATTGTGTAAGCCAGATTGTCTCTGTTGTGAATCTGCCTCTATGTGATACCGGCATGAATATGGATGCCGGCATAATGTCATGATAGCGTATCATATACTGTATCTATACCGGATACCGGAATCAATACGGATATTTGTAGTTTATGGTTAGATAACATTTCTTGCCACTGGGCGAGAGATAGTTTTCCAACTGCAACGCCGCATAGCTGCCGTTCTTTAGGCGCAGGATAAAGACATGGCGGTTGAGGCTGAACGATGGGGGCATCGGAGGAATCTCCATGCTGAGCCACGACGAGAGCACCTTGTTCACCTCTATTCCCTGCGACGGCACATAGCCCTGGAGCATCTGGTCCTGACTGTTCCACACGGCGTTTTCGCTCCATTCGTCTTCGGTGAACGTCATGTTGCGGAATGCCTCACTACTCTCCGGCAGTTCGTCCATCGATGTATAGGTTGTCTCCAGCACAGCGCCTCCATTGGTCCTCACATTATTGCGATGCACGGCGAAGGTCCAGTTTTCCGGAGCCGTCTGCCCTGCTGTCGGTTCGAAATAGGAGAACGTGTTGTTCTTTATGCCCGCGCCAAACACATCAAACCAATACATATACTGTCCTGCTTTCTTGCCTTGGGTTGCAATGACCTTTCCGTCTTTCCCCTCATCGGCAGTCGTTGGTGTGTCCACCCTGTCGCCTGTGGCCTGCATCGGTATCGGGTAGGCTTCAAATTCGGTCTGCGCCTTCAGCAGCGCTGCCTCGTCGCCGGAGGTGGCAAGCTGGTGCAGTCGGTCAAGGTCTACATAATACCAGTCTGTCCAGCTGGTGGCATCCATCACTATCTGCCCTTTTGCCGGAACGATTTCTTCCGGTTTGTCGTAGATATCGTCAAAAATACCGTTGCAAGCCGTGAGCATCATCAGCCCCAATCCTGCAACGGTAGTTTTGAGATGATTCCTTTTATTCCAATTCATCATCTGCGATTGATTGTTTTATATATGAATCTAGTATTTTCCGCTTACGGTCATCAGACCATATCTGCCGTATTTTATTTCTTTATGAATTTCTTTCCATTCACAATCACCATACCTTTGTAGCTCTCGCCCACCAGCTGGCCGTTGAGGTTATACATTCTGCCGTCGCTCTTCTTTTCAGTCTTTGCCGAAGAGATTCCTGACGCCTCTGTATTGAAAGAGGTGACGATAGCGAAAGGCATGGCACCCATCTGGAAAGCGTTTACGATGTCTGTCACTTTGTTGCCGTCGTATTTCACGAGGATGTTGTTGTCTTTGGCGGCATTGAACGAATACTGTCCGTCCATGGTCTTGGTGCCATTGTTTTCTGCCGTGAAGTGGAACTCCAGTCCGTCGTTCTTGTAGTCGCGATAGTAGCCGCCCTTCTCCTCGTCGTAGGTCAGACCCTTCACGGTGTATGTGCCGAGGGTGAGGTTGCCCATCACAGTATTGTCGAGTGTATAAGTAGGGATTTCCACATCCACTTTCTCAGCGTCGCCGTCGATGTATTTGCGCACGTTGTATGTCACTCCGTCGTTGCCATAGATGAAGGTTCCGCCCACGTTAACCGTGATGGCGCTTGCCACTGGTTTCACATAATATGCCTTGACTTCGTAGGTCAGGTCGAAGGGCATAGATCCATATTTGAACACTGCCTTCAAAGTCAGAGAATTGTCTGCCATATTATAGGAGCCAGAGATTGACGAGCCTTCGATGTTCTTCTCTTCACCGTTCACCGTAACCTTAGACGTGAAGGTCTGTTCTGCTATGCTAATCACATGATTCTCTCCCTTGCTGAAAGCCACATTCTCGATGGTGAAAGACGGAATGGCTGCCATGCCCTGCATTACGGGCAGCGTGATGTTGCCTGCACTCATGCTTGCCATTTCAAATCTGACGGTATCGCAGGCATTCCCGGTGTTCTGAGTCAGGACATTAACCGACGAGGGTCCTGCGAAAGTCATAGCACCGTGCATCTGTGCCATCATGCTACTTGCCATTAAAGTGGCTACAATGAGAGTAAAAAATTTCTTCATATAATACAATTTTGTTTCTTTAAATAATTAGTCTGTGGTAATCAAATTTCCGGCTGCAAAATTACAAGGACTTCCAAATTTGCGCAATACCTTAAAATTGGTAATTTATTTCCCGATACTCTATACAAACGATACTTTCCTAACAATAATCAGTAGTCCGGTATCCGGAATAATTACCGATTTGGTTTAACTCGTTGGCGGAATTAATTTATGTTGACAGATATGAGTAAAAGTTGTAAATATCGCTTGATTCTCAGTAAAATCATGAATTGCCAAAAAACTGTCAGACCATCTGGTTTTTCGTCGTAACATTCTAACAGTCAGGCTGTTGACTGTTCAATAATTGTCAGCCAACTGTCTGGATGGTTTGCTGATGAAAGGAATTGTCAAGTGTGAGGAATCGTCAGATGAAAGGAATCGTCAGATGAAAGGAATGCCAGCTGTGAGTAATTCAGACTGCAGGAATGGCATGCGTTGGCAGAATTCTGAAAACAGGAATATGTGTGTTACAACATTAGCTTATTGGGCAGACGCCTGACAGCAAATCTGCCCAACAGGGGCAAGCACCGTGCCCATGATGGGCAAGCACGTTGCCCCAGTTGGGCAAGCACCGTGCCCAATTTTAATCCAAATCGGTCATTAATAAGTGTGCACTAAATTAACTCCGCCAACGGGTTAGAATATAGATGCAGGCAGGCGGTTATCACACTGAAAACTTGCGGGTATACAATAAGATTTATACCTTTGCAGAATAAATCTAAACAACAAGGAAACATGACAAAGTTAGCTATTCCCACACGCGAAGGTCGTGTGGATGACCACTTCGGACATTGCGACCACTACTCCGTATTCACTATCGACGACAACAAGCAGGTGGTTTCCACCGAGCGTCTTGACTCTCCACAGGGCTGCGGATGCAAGTCGAACATCGCTTCTGTGATGCAGCAGATGGGTATCACGATGATGCTTGCCGGCAATATGGGCATGGGAGCTTTCAACAAGCTTTCTGCACATGGAATAAGCGTGATACGCGGCTGCAAGGGCGACATCAACGATGTGCTGAAAGCATATCTCGACGGCAAACTCACCGACTCGGCGGAATCATGCGACCATCACGACTGCGGCAACCACGGGGAAGAGCATGTTTACGTGATACCGTCAAAATAATGAGGACAGTATGCCTATTGAAATCTTCTTGCTGAGCATCGGGGCGAGCTTCGTGCAGCGCACCACGGGCTTCGGCTTCGGCATCTTCATCATGACCATGCTGCCGGCAATAATGTCGTCTTACGGACAGGCGACGACTCTATCCGGCATCCTGGCGATGACGACTTCATTCATCATCGTCTTACAGAAACACAAATACATCGTATGGAGCAGACTGCTGCCCATACTGATTACTTTCGTGGTGGTGTCGGCAGGTGCCATATTCATGCTCAAACGCATGGAATACAGCATTCTGAACATCCTGCTCGGCATCACGCTGATCGTCGTGAGCATATACTTCTCGTTTTTCAGCAAGCGCATAAAGATAAAGCCCACCAAGCCGCTGCAGGTCACGGCCGGCGGACTGAGCGGACTTATGGGCGGATTCTTCGGCATGCAGGGACCGCCGGCGGTGCTGTATTTCGTGAATTCCGAACCCGACAAGGACCATTATCTCGCCCAGACACAGGCTTACTTCTTCATAGGCAATCTGATGATGACCATGGCGAGGGCATACAACGGATTCTTCACCACATCCGTGGCAATGGGATATGTCTACGGTATCGTGGGCGTGGTGATTGGCAACATGATGGGGGCATGGGTGTTCAGACACATCACGGGCTCGCTGCTCAAATACATCATCTATGCCTATATCGGCATCAGCGGACTGACTTTCCTGCTGGAGGCATAGCCGCCATTCACTATGGTCGTACCACGATTCCCAGCATATATGCATTTAACGCAAAAGAACTGCTACTGAAATTTTATCTCAGCAACACGACTTGCAACTTTAGCAGCAAAACAATTATTTAACCCAAATCGGTCGTTAGGGTCTGCTTGGATTTTGGTATTTTAGAAGAGTGGATTTTATTTGGCTTTTAATGAGCAATAGCGAGCTATCACGAATTAAGGACGAGCAAAAGACACCTTATAAAAGACAAAAGACTGCAAGCAGTATATAAAAAAATACAATAAACGCTCTAATTGCTGATTTGGGTTAAAATATTATCACGGGCTATCAATACATTTTATTATATTTGCATGTTATAATAAAAGGATAAGATTAAACCTGACAATAATATAAATCTAAATCATTATGAATATCGGAGACAGAATACCAGAGGTCCTCGGCATCGACCAGGACGGACGAGAGATTAAGGCAAGCGACTATCGCGGCAGGAAACTGGTGATATACAGCTATCCAAAGGCTAACACAAGCGGATGCACTGCAGAGGCTTGTTCGCTGCAGGCACACAAAGAGGAACTGGCAGCCGCCGGATATGAAATCATCGGTGTGAGCAAAGACAAACAGGCACTGCAGAAGAAGTTTGCCGACGCTCACGGCTTGCAGTTCCCGCTGATAGCCGACACGGAGACCACTCTGCTGCAAGAGCTGGGATGCTGGGGAGAAAAGGTGACATGCGGAAGGAAGACCATCGGCATACTGCGCACCACATATCTCGTTGACGAAAACGGAATAATCGAGAAAATCTTCACCCCAAAGGAAATCAAGACAAAGATTCATGCGGAGCAGATATTAAACGCTATAAAAGGATAAGAGCCAGAATGACAATTCACAACATAACATTCAGTCCCACAGGTGGAACACGCCGTGTGGGCGAACTGCTGTGCAAAGAATTTGGCGGGGAGTGTGTCACTACAGAACTCTGCACAAAGAAAGAGAATCTGAAACTCCCCGGTATCCACACCGACGACCTGACGGTAATCTCCATGCCCGTATATGCCGGCCGTGTGCCTGCCATGGCTGTGGAGAGACTGAAGGGCATCGAGGCTAACGGGGCACGGTGTGTCATCATTGCCGTATATGGCAACAGGGCTTACGAAGACGCTCTGGTGGAGATGCAGGATGTGGCAACTGGCATGGGATTCCGTGTGGTGGCTGCTATTGCCGCCATCGCCGAACACAGTATCTGCCGCATGTATGGCTCCGGCCGTCCCGATGCAGAAGATGCCAACGAACTGGCTTCGTTTGCCGCCGACATACTCCGCAAGATCAAGGGGGATGGAGAGTATGCACCTCTCTCCCTGCCGGGAAACCGACCATACAAGCAGGGCTGCAAGGGTCCTACCCCACGGCAAACGACAACTGCACGGGCTGCGGAACGTGTGCGAGCGAATGTCCTGCCGGAGCTATCTCTCCCGACAATCTGAGAGGCAACGACAACGGACTCTGCATCGGCTGCATGCGATGCGTAGCTGTATGTCGGTACAGGCAAGGGGTATCGGGGACGCCTCAACATGCTTGTGGCGCATCTCGAACCGCTCTGCCGTGACAGAAAGAAGAATGAGCTGTTCGCATGACGGACCGCCGGTCATACAATACAAAGGATTTGAAAGGGCGTAAGTTGTAACGAACCTGAATACTAATAACACCATGAACAATATAGGCAAAAGGAAAAAACAACAAGAAGCAGACAAAGCAGCTGATGCTTTGGATCGGTGCACTGGTAGTCGGTGCAGCATTGGGAATGTTTGGGCATAGCATGGCTCAACGGGTTTGATGAACTTCATCGCTACGGTATATACCCGTCTGTTCCAGCTCCTGGCGGTGCCGACGATAGCCCTGGCGGTGATGACGACTCTCGCCTCGCTCGGCAATCAGGCCGACACGGGAAAGATTTTCAGGCATGCCATCACTTACACGCTGCTCACCACATTTGCCGCTGCCGCCGTGGGACTGGTGCTCTACAATGTCATTGCTCCCGGCAACCTGCCGGCGGCTCTGGTGCAGAGCGGTATGGCTGACGTGCCTCAGAACCTGGGCGAGACATCTTATTATGACCAACAAATATTGGGTGTGATTCCCAACAACATAAGTGAAACCGTTTGCCGACGGCAACGTGCTTTCCATCCTCATGCTGGCTGCTGCCGTGGGCATTGCATTGGCAAAGATGCCACAAAATGACAAGAAGGAGGTGGTGGTGAAGGGACTGTTCGGTCTGCAAGACCTGCTCTTCATGCTCATCCACGGTCTGATATGGGCTTTGCCACTTGGCATCGTGGCATTTGCAGCACAGCTTTCGGCACAGTTCTCGGCAGGCATCGTGATGGCATCGCTCGGAAAATACGTGGCGGTGATATTGGGTGGCAACGTGATACAGTTCTTCATCGTACTGCCCTGTTCCTGCTGGCAAGGGGAATCAACCCTTCCGCACCCTCGGCCGCATGATGCCGGCGGTATTGATGGCTCTATTCACCAAGAGTTCGGCTGCCACGCTGCCTGTCACCATGCAGACGGCAGAAGAGAGGATGGGAGTGTCGAGCAAGGTGTCACGCTTCGTCTTGCCTATCTGCACCACTATCAACATGAATGCTGTGCGGCGTTCATCCTCGTCACCTCCCTGTTCCTGATGCAGAACGGCGGAATGGAGCTGCCGCTGACAACGATGATTCTCTGGCTCTTCATCTCCGTGCTGTCGGCAGTGGGCAATGCCGGAGTGCCTATGGGCCTGCTATTTCCTCACCCTCTCGCTGATGTCGGGAGTGAATGCGCCAATCGGCATCATGGGTATCTCCTGCCATAATATACCATCATCGACATGATAGAGACGGCAGAGAACGTGTGGTCTGACTCTTGTGTATGTGCAATGGTGGACAAGGACATGAAGAGATAGAACAGACGAAGAGACAGAAATTATCAAGACATATAAAATCTACAATACCAAAGGATATGAAGAAATTAGGAATCGTATGCCTCCAATGGACACCTTTCCTAATCAAATGAAATATCAGAAATCATGAAACAAGACAAAGACCCTATGGCATGGGAGGTGATAGAGAGCGAATACCTCTTCAGAGAGCCTTGGCTGACGGCAAGACGCGAACATGTTGAAACTGCCTACTGGCGCTGAGATACAGGATTTCTACGTTCTGGAATATCCAGAGTTCTGCAATGTCATAGCGATAACCAAAGAAGGGAAATTCCTCATGGAGCGCCAATACCGCGATGCCCAGCACCTCACGGCAATAGAGATTCCGGCAGGATGCGTGGAGAAAGGCGAAGACCCGATGGAGGCTGCCAGACGCGAACTCTAATGGGAGACGGGATATGGCGGCGCGAATGGTCGAAGCTGATGACCATTAGTCCAATGCCGGGGCTTGCACCAACTACAGTCATACATACCTTGCCACAGGGTGGAAAGGCTTTCCACCCAGCATCTCGAAGAGTCGGAAGACATCAAGGTCGTGCTACTGGACGAGGACGAAGTGGTACGCATGCTCATGAACGACGAGTTTCATCAGGCTATGATGCAGCACCGCTATGGAAATACTTCGCACGAAAGGCAAGAAATGAAACACCGTCTTCTGACCCTCTGTCTATATAACATAAACTACCAACAATAACATGACATATACATACATTGAGAAAGGAAGGTTTGCCATGACCGACAAACCGAAACCCAAGATACAGGACCCCACCGACGCCATCGTCAGAGTGACGCTGGGCAGCATCTGTACGAGCGACTGCACATCAAGCATGGCAGCGTGCCAAGGCGGTGCCTGGCATCACCGTGGGACACGAGATGGTGGGAATAGTGGAAGAGACAGGAACGGCAGTGAAGGGACTGAAAGCCGGCGACCGCGTGACGGTGAACGTGGAGACGTTCTGCGGAGAATGTTTCTACTGCAAGCATGGCTACGTGAACAACTGCACTCGCCACACGGCGGATGGGCACTGGGCTGCCGCATCGACGGCGGACAGACGGAGTATGTGCGTGTGCCGCTGGCTACACAGGGACTGAACCGCCATTTCCCGACAGCGTGGAGCGACGAGCAAGCTCTCTTCGTGGGCGACGTACTGGCAACAGGCTACTGGGCTGCACGCATCAGTGAGATAACGGAAGAGGACACCGTGCTCATCATCGTGCCGGTCCGACAGGCATCTGCACACTGCTGAGCGTGATGCTGAAAAAGCAAAGCGCATCATCGTGTGCGAACAGTCGGAAGAGCGACAGGCATTCGTAAAGGCTCATTATCCGGAAGTGATGGTAACGACACCGGAAGAGTGTGAGGAGTTCGTGATGAAAAACAGCGACCACGGAGGTGCCGACAGGGTATTGGAGGTGGCTGGAGGCAAACATACGTTCCAGCTCGCCTGGCGATGCGCCCGTCCTAACGCCATCGTAACCGTAGTGGGCACTATATGACGAGCCACAGGTGCTGCCACTACCCGACATGTATGGCAAGACCTTACGTTCAAGACCGCGGCGTGGACGGATGCGACTGCGAGGAAGTTCTGCAGCTCATCGAGCAAGGCAAGATAGACACCACACCTCTCATCACCCACCGCTTCCACTGAGCAGGATAGAAGAGGCATACCGCATCTTCGAAAACAAAGAAGACGGAGTGATAAAGATTGCCATCTACAACGACAATGTATAAACAACCTTTTTTAAATCAAAGAGCTATGGTCAATTTTGATTATCAGACACCCACACGCCTCATCTTCGGCAAGGGTGTAGTAAGCGAAAAACTCGCAAGCGTAATGAACCAGTATGGAAACGTGTACTCATCACTTATGGCGGCGGCAGCATCAAACGCACCGCTCCCGGACACGACAAGAGTCTTTATGACCTGGTGAAGGATACACTGACAGACAAGCAGGTTTCGAGCTCGGCGGCATACAGCCTAATCCCAAGTTCAACCCCAGCGTGCTTGACGGTGTGCGCATGTGTCAGGACAACGACATCGATGTGATACTCGCCGTGGGTGGAGGTTCGGTGCTCGACTGCACTAAGGCTATAGCCGGTGTTGCCGGAACGCTCAAGACTAAGGTGACGGACAATGTGGAGGAGGCATGGGACATCGTTTGCGGACGCAAGCCCAAACGGCAGCAGTGCCCATCGTAGACATCATCACCATGGCGCTACCGGCAGTGAATATGCATGGGCGGAGTGATATCGCGCACTGAGACAAACGACAAGCTGGCATACTTCTCAAAACTCGTATTCCCGGCAGTGAGCTTCATCGACCCTACATATACCTTCACACTGCCTGTGAAACAGACGTTGGCAGGCGTTTCCGACTGCATCAACCACATCATGGAGTCGTATTTCTGTGGCGACCACATCGACATGAACGACGCTTTCATGGAGGGTGCCGTGAAGTCGCTCGTGAAGAACGTGAAGATTGTATTGGAAGATCCACAGAACTACAACGCCAGGGCTGAGATATTCTATGCCACTACTCTTGGCTGCAACGGCATCTACTGTCTCGGCAACAGTCCGAGCGGCTGGCCTATGCACGCCATGGGAGCACGCTCTGTCGGCATACTACGACATCACCCACGGGGAGGGTCTTGCCATCGTGACGCCACGTTGGATGAAACATATCCTCGACCACTCTACAGGCGAACTGCACGACCAGTGGTGGAGCGCATCGAGAAGTTCGGCAAGAACGTGTTTGGAGCTGAAAACGCAGAGGCCTTCAATCAAGGCAATACATGACTTCTATCGCAACATCGGCATCCCGATGACTCTGCCTGAGGTCGGCATCGACGACAGCCGCCTTGCTGAAATGGCGAAACACGTGGCAGACAATGAAGGTCTCGACAAGGCATGGGCTCCTCTCTTGGAACAGGATATCCTCGAAATCTTCAAGGCTTGCATGAAATAGGAACAAGACAAGCCATAGGTCTCATATTTTCCCCACAGCGTGGGGAACAGTACCCCCTAATGTGGGGATTCATTCCCCACGCCAGGGGGGAATTTTCGCAAAGGAACATTCGTGGTCTTGATTTCTTCAATTGGGAAATCAAGACCACTATTCTTATAATCTTAAAAACGGTCAGCAAACCATTTAACCCAAATCGGTCATCATGGCCAGCCTGGATTGTGTTTTTTTTCAGAAGAGCGGATTTTATCCCCAAACGGCATAATGACCGTTTGGGGGGTTATGCTTTCTTGCTATACTGCGACGGTGTTATTCCTACCACCTGCTTGAATATTCTTGTGAAATGCGACATATCGTAGAAACCGCACTTCATTCCTATCTCGCTGATCGACATGTCATCGCGGTTGTCCAGCATATCTTTGGCTTTCTGCATCTGGCGCTTGCGGAAATATGCCATCGGTGTGTCGCCCGACACAGCATTGAGCTTTCGGCGCAACTGCTGCTGACTCATACATAGGGCTATAGCCACACTGTCTACGGAGAGGTCGTCGCCATCAATTCGTCCACTGCGGCATCCACCCTATTGAGGAACACGCGGTCGCAAGGCGGCAGCGTCTCCACTGCAGCCTGTTTGTCGTCGGCTGGCGCCTGCATATAGCGCAGGCGCAGCAAGCGGTGTTTCTCCAGCAGGTTGCCGACAGTTACGGATAGTTCTTCAGCATCAAATGGTTTATATATATACGCATCAACGCCAATCTGCAGTCCGCGCAGCTTGTCTTTCTGGGTTGTCCTCGCCGTGACGATGATGACAGGAATGTGGTTGAGCACCTCCGATTCCTTCACTCTCTGACACAGTTCGTAGCCATCCATGCGTGGCATCATGAGATCGGGTGATGATGATGTCGGGCACCGTCCTCCGTGGCAATGCGCAGTCCCTCCTCACCATCACGTGCCAACACGAGGCGGTATCTTGCCTTAAGCTGCATTGTCATGTATTCCGCCACATCGGCATTGTCTTCCACGATGAGCACGAGCTGACGGGTGTCAGCAGAACTGCCGTCAGCCACATCACCACCATCATCATCCATATCATGACTATTCGCACCGATATCCACGAGGGCATCACTCTTGTCGCCTGCCACAGGATTATTATCCTCTCCACAACCGGAAGTTCCGTTATTGCCACCTGTTTTAGTATTTGCTCCAAGCAAAATGTCGTCAGGAATTGTTCCGAGTGACTCAAGCGGCTTCACGTCAACACCCGCCGGGGCCTTGACGGGCACGTTTACAGTAAATACCGAACCGACGTCCACCTTACTGTCGAGCGTTATGCTGCCGCCAAGGGTTTTCACTATCTGGTTCACGAGGGCCAGTCCCACTCCCGACCGATGGTCTTCTTGTCGCTCTCTGTCTGATAGAAGGGTTCGAAGATATGCTGCTGCTCATTTTCCGGTATACCGCTACCATAGTCGGCAATGCGCAGGGTCAGCATGTCGTTCTCCACCTCAAGCGCCACAAGCACCTGTCCGCCCTCCTTGGAGAACTTTATGGCATTTGTCAGAAGGTTGCACAACACCTTCTGGGCATAGTCTGGCACGAAGTCACACATCATCTTCTTTTGCTTTGGGGCATACATCAGGGTTATCTGTCTGGAGTGTGCCATATTGAGATGACTCTCTATGATGTTTGCCATGAAGAGCACGATGTCGCCATGATGCCAGTCGGGATGTCCGATATTCGACTTCACCTTCTGTATGTCGAGCAAACTGGTTGATGAGCGACAGAAGTCGCGTGCCTTGTCTTGACACCATGCTTCCCACCTTTGCCATATCGCCTGCCGGCACCTTGCCTTCCTCCATCATCCGTGAATATCCGAGAATAACGGTGAGAGGGGTGCGAAACTCGTGTGTTATGTTAGTGAAGAAACTTATTCTCATCTCCTCCATCTGATGCTGCTCCATCTGCTTGCGCTTACGGCTACGAAGGGCGTAGAGCATGAAACTCATTGTCACACCAACCGAGCACGAACAAAAGGACTGCAGCCATAATGCTGACCCACTTAAGCGATTTCTCCGTTTGATACTCCTCGTTCAGGGCATTCACTTCGGCACGCCTCTGCTCATGCTCATAGCGCACTCGCATGTTCTGCATGTGAACAATATTCTTCTCGCTCGTCAGACTGTCGCTGAGTTGGTCAAACGTCCGGTAGTAGTGAAGAGCGCGCCGGCAGTCGTCTTTCTTTGCATAGATGTCGTAGTACAGCTTGGCAATCTGCGCCTGGTGTTCGAGCGAATGCAGGTCGTGGGCAAGGCGGTCGGCAGTGGCGAGATAGGTCATCGCTGTGTTTTCGTCGCCGATTTTAATGTATATCTCCGCAAGAGCGAGACATGGTTCCATGGCATGCCACCTGTCTTCTGACGTTCCCATTATTTCGTATGCCTTGCGATACTCGGCTATTGCTTCTGTCCGTCTGCCTTGCTTCTCGAAGAGGCGTCCGAAGTGGGTATAGCAGAGCGATATGCCGAGGTCGGAATCGGCGAGTCTGTTCTGCTGCATCGACTGCTTGTAGCATGCCCATGCGGAGTCGAGCATGTTTCGCTTTTCGAATACCGAACCTATATTTGCGTAGTTGATGGCCTGTCCGAGGTGGCTTCCGAGTGTCTTCTCTCCCTTCAATGCAGCGCGGAACATAGAGTCTGCCGTTTCGGTGTCGCCGAGAGTAAGACTGATGTTTCCGATGCCGTTGAGGGATACCACACGGTTTTTCATTGCCGTCTTGTCGTTTCGCCGACTGAACAGGTCGCCGAGGTGCAGCGCACGATAGTGGTAGTCCACTGCCTCGTCGAGCACTCCCATTCTTCTGAAATTCGTTCCGATATTGTTCAGCGCCTGCACTGTGGCGATGGTGTCACCGAGTTTCCTTGCGAGTTCCAGTTCACGTTATGACAGGCTATGGCTTTCATGAAGCGGTTTTCATCTCGCCACAAGCGTCCCCGCTTCTGGAGTGATCTCATCTCAAGCATATAGTCGCCGCTCTTTTCGGCTTCTTTCACCAGGCTGTCGAGTTGTTCTTTGTCTTTCATGCCGTTTACCACACTGTCGGCGGCATCACGCTTCATGGCGAGGACGCGTGGCGACGGTGAACTATGGCACGACATGATGAGAGTCAGGATTATGGCACACGTAACAAGGAAGGCTGCGCTGCGCACAGAGAATAATAGTCGGATTTTTCGAAATGTATTTAAGGTATAGTAGCGATCTGTCATACGCCAAAATAATGTGGTAGTGGTTGGTATTTTGCGCATTCTGCCGACATCCAGCAAACGGGAGTCTACTAATACGGCAATATGTCTATCGATGCAAATATACTACAACTTGACAACACTGCAAAAAACTGACTGGAAAAATTTGCAGAAGGGGGAAAAACAAGTATCTTTGCATAAGATAGGCTTCACCTCAGCATAACTATCAAGCAAGCTTGTTGTCCTGCATTCGGTTTGCACTATCTTTGCATAAGATAATCAAAAAAGTTGTATCAGTCTAATAATCAGCATAGTTGTTTCGACTGGTTTATTTATGGTAACGATTTAGCGAAAGTCAGACTACTTCTGCCTGCTTTACTTTGCATAATGGTTCAAACAACTTTTGCGGTTGCAAAGATATGGTATTTATTTGATAACGCCAAATATTTTAGTAGCCATGTTCGCTACAACCATAAAATATCTTGTATATCAGAAGAAATAGAGCATGTTCAAAAGTGAAAGTGGACATTCTCTATTGCTATTTCTATTTCACCAAAGTCAATCATCGCATTAAAAAGACTTACCTTGTTGGCATTTCGCAAATCGTCCAATGTAATATCTGCTTTTTGTATCATTCCCTTGTCCAATAGTGCGGCTCTTTTTGTGCCTAGCAATAAGGGATGTCTGGGAGTCACCCAATGTTTGCCATCAAATATGGCAAGGTTCGTGAATGAGGTATCCGTTAAAAGTCCATGTTTGACGATGATGATGTCGTCACAGTTTCCTTTCTGTGCGACCAAGGCATTGAGGCGACTGCGGTCGGTACTTTTTGTAGCCAACGTTATCGTGTCGTCTGCGACCACTTGAATTTACCATTGTTCTTGAAGGCGATAACATTAAGATACAAAGACATAAAATGGCTACTGATCTGTGATGTAAAAATGAAAAATCATAAATATTTTACATCCTCAAAAACTCCGTAAACCGTTACATTCATTGGCAGGTGCAACTGTTATGGAGTAATACTCTACGCACTTACTTCTTTATCGTTAATAATGCATAAATATTGGGGTTTGTATACGTTTTTTAATGTATTGCACCTTATCTTTGCTTATCGGAAATAATCCATAACCAAAGTAATAGAAATAGAAAATGGCAAAGAGCAAAAAAGACTTTACATTACTTTTCATTGCGCTCTTTTGCAGTTCTTTGGCTCATGCACAAAAGCAAGTTCCTGCAGAACGGAAAGATTCCATTGACAATGGAAGTAATATAATAAAGATAGTTGGAAATCATTCCAACAAGGGTGCGGCCAACAACGCCCTCGACGTGTTGAGTGGTCAGGCTGCTGGTGTCAATGTGACATCCAACGGTCTGGATCGTATGGCTATGCTCAATAGTGTGCGAGTACGTGGTACAACCTCCATCATCGGTGGCAATGACCCTTTAGTGTTGATTGATGGGGTTTACTTCTGACGTACTTACCCTATCAACCATCTATCCTGCAGACATCGAGAGTTTTCCGTATATTAAAGAATGCTGCGGAGACCGCCATGTATGGTTCACGTGGAGCGTCTGGTGTTATAGAGGTGAAAAACCAAGAAAGGCACAGGACGAGGATTCCAGATCTCGTATGAGGGTAATGTGGGGTTCGAGCAGATGTACAAACACCTGGAGATGCTCAATGCTGCTGAATATGTTGCAACGGCAAAGGCATTGGGTATTCTATTGCCAACAACGGAGGTTTCAATACCGATAACTACAAGGTGATAACACGCACGGGTTTGGTGAACAATCATTACCTTGCATTCAGCGGAGGTACGCCACAGTCAAACTATCGTGCATCTTTCGGAGTAATGGACCACAACACCATCATCAAGAAGATGGACTATAACGTTTTTGTTGCCAAAGTTGATGTAACCCAGAAAGCCTTCAATGACAGACTAACCGGAGAATTCGGAGTTTTCGGCTCTTCATTCAAGAACCATGACATCTTTGATACGCAGATGCTGTTCTATTCCGCAGCATGCCAGAACCCAACTTTCCCTGCAGGTACTGACGAGCATGGAAACTGGCTGAAAAACGAATCGGCAACACATGTCAACCCACCCGGGATATTGCTTGAAGAGAAAAACGACTCCAAGGATTTGAACTTTGACGCACACATAAAGCTGAGCTACGATTTCAATAAGAACTGGCGTGTATCCACCTTCGGCTCTTACCTGTATGGCTCTACCGAAAACGGACAATTCTGTCCGACATGGGTATGGGCACAAGGCAACGTGTACCGTGGAGAGTTTCAAGAAAGAGGAATGGCTTGGCAATGTATCTCTTGATTTCAACAAAGAGTTTCGGCATACATAAGGTCTCTGCTGGAGTAAGCAGTGAATACAGAAAACTGAGAAAAACTGCTTTCTGGGTGTATGCCAAGGGAATACCTACAAACGATTTTCATTACGACAATCTGGGTGCTACAGCAGCCCGTCCATACGGTGGAACAGAAAGCACTTACGAAGACCAATCTCTGGCTTCTGTAATGGGAAGCATCACTTATAATCTGCTTGACAGATATACCTTAGCAGTTAATGCACGCGGTGACGGATCGTCAATGGTTGGTGACAACAACACATGGGGATTCTTCCCATCTGTATCATTCACTTGGGACATGAAGAAGGAAAGCTTCCTTGCCAACATAAAACCGCTGTCAATGCTTAAACTCCGCACTGGTTTGGGACAGGCGGGCAACCTTGGCGGTATCTCCGCCTACACAACCATGAACACCGTAAGGCAGACTGGCATTGTTCCGGTAAAGAGTTCTCCAACAGTAACCCTTGGTATGGTAAGAAACAACAATCCTGATTTGAAGTGGGAAACG